>LZRV01000040.1 GCA_002159065.1 Paenibacillaceae bacterium ZCTH02-B3
CTTCCGCCAGGTTTCGGAACACTTCACGGCGTGTTTTCAGGCTCAATTTCAAGACACATCCCTTCGGTAACATTTCGATTTGAGTGATCCGAAACCTGTTCGGTAACATTTTAGCTGAGTGACTGCGAACGGTTGCGGAAAGGCCCCCGCGATGATATGATACAAGAGCAAACCGTGCGGGAAATTTATGCGGGGAAAGGGGGTACACCGTTGCCGACCCCGAGCATGGAGGATTATCTGGAACGCATCTATCGCCTGATCAACGAAAAGGGATACGCCCGGGTGGCGGATATCGCCGAAGGCTTGGATGTGCACCCCTCCTCGGTCACCAAGATGATCCAGAAGCTCGACAAGGACGAGTATCTGGTTTACGAAAAATATCGCGGCCTCGTGCTGACGAACAAGGGCAAGAAGATGGGCAAGCGCCTCATGGACCGCCACCGCCTGCTCGAAGATTTCCTGAAGCTGATCGGCGTGCGGGAAGAGAACATCTACAAGGATGTGGAAGGCATCGAGCACCATCTGAGCTGGGACTCCATCACCTGCATCGAGGCCCTGGTGGAATACTTCAACCGCGATCCTTCCCGGGTGGAGGAGCTCAGGCGGGTCAAGGAAGCGCTGGAAACCGACTGAACGGATGAACGAACGCCCGAAAACCGGAAAACGACAGTCCGCGTCTTCGCGGACTTTTTTCATGCTCCGCCGCATATCTATCCAGGGACGGGGACTTGCGCTTCAAAAGCCCGAAGGCGGCGTGTCTCCGCGGGAAGCGGGAATGCTTAAGGGGGAGGGCCCATGCGGGTTCACGCGGTGTTCGAAGGGGGCGGAGTCAGGGGGATTGCCCTGGCCGGAGCGGTGCGGGCCGCCGAGATGTTCGGCGTGACCTTCGACCGCGTCGCCGGCACGTCGTCCGGCAGCATTGTGGCGGCGCTCATCGCCGCCGGTTATTCCGCCGAGGAGATGAAGGCGATCATCGAAGCGACGCCGTTTGCGTCCTTCCTGCACCGGGCGCCGCTGTTCAACGTCAGGGTCGTCGGTCCGGCGCTTCGCCTGTTCCTGTTCAACGGGCTCTATTCCGGGGACGAGCTGGAGCGATGGGTGCGGGATCTGCTTGCGGCCAAGGGGGTGCGGACGTTCGGCGACCTGCCCCGGTGCAAGCTGCGCATCATCGCTTCCGACATCACCAACGAAAGAATCCTGGTGCTGCCGGACGACATTGAAAAATACGGCGCCGATCCGGCGAAATTTCCGGTGGCGCGGGCGATCCGCATGAGCGCGAGCATCCCGTACTTTTTCGATCCCGTGCCGCTGCGCGTAAAGGGGGAAGCGGGCGCTGCGGGGAAAACGGCCTGGATCGTGGACGGCGCTCTCCTCAGCAATTTTCCCCTTTGGCTTTTCGACAAGGAGATGGAAAACGAAAGGGAACGGGCGCCGGTCATCGGCTTCCGGATGGTGGGCCGGGCGGAAGCGAAAACGCACGACATCCGCGGGCCGGTGACGATGCTCCAGGCGCTGGTGGAAACGATGCTGCACGCCCATGACGAGCGGTACATCGAGAGGCACAACCGGCTGCGCACCATCCAGATCCCGACCCTGGGCGTGGGTACGACGGAGTTCCACATCTCGCCGGAAAAAAGCCTGGAACTGTACGTATCCGGGCTCAAGGCGGGAATCGCATTTTTCCGGAATTGGCCGAAGACGGCGGGACAGGCGCCGCAGATTCAGGCGGCACAGACAAGGGGAGGGGATCCGTTCCGGAGGGCGGCAGAGGACCGGACAGCGAAGACCGCGGCGGAGAACGGCGCTCCCGGCTCAAGGCCCGCGCCGTCGGTCCGCTTCGCGAGCCGCGGCGACAGACGGCTTCAATGAACGTTCGGGGGTTCGTTTTGGCGGCCTTTCTTGCCTTCGATCACGCGGAAGGGAATCACTTTGCCCTTCGTCTTCGACATGCGCGCCGCCTTGGACGAAGACGGGTGGCGGCGCTGGGCGCCGACCGGAGAACGCTTCCGGCGGAACGCCCGGGACCAGCGGCTTGGCGGATATTTGATCATGAGAAGCAGCGCGCCGATGACCGCGAGCGGGAGGATCAGGGCCGCCGGGTTCGTCGTCGCTTGCCGGATGACGCCGATCAGCATCAGCGCCAGGATGACCGCCATGAGGACGGTGAAGGCGGGAACCTTGCGGCGGTTCATATCGGGTTCACCTGCCGATCCAGCTCCCGCATCCGGTTGAAGGAGGCGATGGACACCGCCACCTGGTCGTCCGTCGGTTCCTTGGTGGTGAGCAGCTGCAGCCACAGGCCGGGGTAGCCGAGCCAGCGCAGCACGGGGATGTCGCGCAGCGCGTTGGTGAACCGGAGCACCTCGTAGGACACGCCGATCACCACGGGGATCAGCAGGATGCGGATCCAGATGCGCTCCCAAATGGAGTTCCATTCAAAAATCGGAAGCGAGTAGAGCAGGACCCCGACAATGACGGAGAACACAATGAAGCTGCTGCCGCACCGGTAGTGGAGGCGGCTGAATTTTTGCACGTTTTCCACCGTCAGTTCGGCGCCCGCCTCATAAGCGCTGATCACCTTGTGCTCCGCGCCGTGGTACTGGAACAGCCGCTTGATCATGGGCGTCTTGGAAATGGCCCAAAGATACGCAAGCAAAAAGACGATCTTGATGCAGCCTTCCAGCAGGTTGTGCCAGACGATTCCGAACCGGCGCCCGAACAAGAGCGATTCCAGGGCGGCGGGCACGACGTTGAAAATCAGCTTGCCGAAGGCGAAGGACAGCACCCCCACCACGGCCACGCCGAGGATGAGGGTCAGATCCCAGCCCTTTTTGCCGGATTTGCGCTTTTCCTCCATCGCCTGGCGCTCTTCCGGGGTGGCTTCGTCTTCCACATAGGCCTCGAAGGAAAACTGCAGGTGCTGCGAACCTTTGGCGGCCGCTTCCACAATGGCGACGATGCCGCGGATGAACGGAATCTTCTTCAGCGCTTCCACCCAGGGGATGATGGTGCGCGGCGACTCGAAAAAGGAAATTTCGTTGTTCTTGCGCCGCACGGCCGTCACATGGTAGTGTCTGCCGGCGAACATCACGCCTTCGACAACGGCTTGTCCTCCGTACACCGCATGTTGCCGAAGCATGGAACTCACCCGCCTCACAATGCCTTCACTCTATTTTACAGGATGGGGACCTGTGTTACAATTGGGGGTGTATTTTTCCTCGGAGGGAGAAGCGCATGGCCGGCATTCTGGTGCTGAACGGTCCCAATCTGAACATGCTGGGCGTCCGGGAACCCGAGGTGTACGGTTCCGCCACCCTGGCGGACATCGAGGCGATGCTCCGGGCGGAAGCCGGGCGGTGGGGCGTGACGCTGCGGTTTTTCCAGTCCAATCACGAAGGGGCGCTGATCGACGAAATTCACGCCGCTTTCGGCCGGGACGACGGCATCCTGTTCAATCCGGGAGCCTACACCCACACCAGCGTCGCGCTGCGGGACGCGCTCGCGTCCGTCGGGCTGCCGTGCGTGGAAGTGCACCTGTCCAACATCCACAGGCGGGAACCGTTCCGGCACGTGTCGTACATCGCGCCGGTGGCGCTGGGGCAGATTTCCGGCTTCGGCCCGTACGGATACGTGCTGGGCCTGAAAGCCTTGTGCCGCCATCTCGGGCTGGAAGAACGATAATACTGGAAGGGCGATAATATAGGAAAGATTGACACCGCAAGAGGAGGACGGCGGATGGACCGGGTGCGGGCTTTGCGTGTCGAGAAGGTCCGCCGGCTGCTCAAGGAGCGGGAGGCGGACGCGCTGCTGGTGACCCGGGCGGTCAACCGGCGGTATCTCACGGGATTCACGGGCACCGCCGGCATTGTGCTGATTTCCGCGGACCGCGCGGCGGTGATCACCGATTTCCGCTACCGCGAACAGGCGTCCGCGCAGGCGCGGGGATTCGAGGTGGTCGAACACGGCCTCGACCTGAAGGCGGATGTGGCCGCCCTGGCGCACGGCTGGGGCGTCAAACGGGTGCTGTTCGAGGATTACGACATGAGCGTCGCGGAGCACCGGGGCTGGACGGAAAAATTCCGGTCCGCGGAGCTGGTTCCGGCCGGCCGGCTGGTTGAAGGGTTGCGCGCGGTGAAGGACGAATCCGAACTGGCCGTCATGCGGGAAGCGGCCGGGCTTGCCGACCGGGCGTTCGAGCATGTGCTGCCGAAGATCAGGCCCGGCGTTACCGAGCGCGAAATCGCGCTGGAACTGGAATGGTTTCTGCGCGGCCAAGGCGCCGACGCCATGGCTTTCGATACCATCGTCGCCTCCGGTCCGCGGTCGGCCATGCCGCACGGCGTCGCCTCGGAGCGGGCCATCGGCGCCGGCGAATTCGTCACCCTGGATTTCGGCGCGTATTACAAGGGATACTGTTCGGACCTGACGCGGACGGTGGTCGTCGGCAAGCCGACGGACAGGCACCGGGAGATTTACGGCATCGTCCTGGAAGCCCAGCGGACGGCCCTGGAAGGCATCCGCCCGGGGATGACGGGCCGGGAAGCGGACGCCTTGACGAGAGACGTCATCAAACGGTATGGTTATGATGAATATTTTGGCCACGGCACGGGCCACGGTCTCGGCATGGAGATTCACGAGGCGCCGCGCCTTTCCCGCACGGACGAAACGGTGCTGGTTCCCGGCATGACCGTGACCGTCGAACCGGGCATCTACCTTCCCGGATTCGGCGGCGTGCGGATCGAGGACGACGTCGTGATCACGGAGACCGGCATTGAAATTCTCACCCGTGCGCCCAAGGAACTGATCGTCCTCGAGTGACGAAGTTTCGTGACGGGCGTCCGGTCATGTCGATCAGGAGGGAACGTTAGCCAGTGATCAACGTCAACGATTTTCGGACCGGTCTGACCATCGAAGTGGACGGCGAAATCTACACCGTGCTGGACTTCCAGCACGTCAAGCCGGGCAAGGGCGCGGCGTTCGTCCGCTCCAAACTGAGAAATATCCGAAACGGCAACATCGTCGACAAGACGTTCCGCGCCGGCGAAACCGTGGGACGCGCCCATGTGGAAACCCGTCCCGCGCAATACCTGTACAACTCCGGCGACGAGTACGTGTTCATGGACACCGAGACCTTTGACCAGTTCACGCTGACCCGCCAGCAGCTCGAGTGGGAACTCAACTTCCTCAAGGAAAACATGACGGTCGACATCACCAGCTACCAGGGCGAAATCATCGGCATCAACCTGCCGAACAGCGTGGAACTGAAAGTGGTGGAGACGGAGCCGGGCGTGCGCGGGAACACCGCCACCAACGCGACGAAGAGCGCCAAGCTGGAGACGGGATTCGTCGTCCAGGTTCCGCTGTTCATCAACGAAGGGGATGTGCTGCTCATCGACACCCGCGAAGGCCGATACATCTCCCGCGCCTGAACGGGTGTCAGGCGAGCGACCCGGCTCGCGGGGCGTCCGGCCGCGGCGGCCGTCGGCGCTTCGCGTGCTTTTTTTTGGATTTTTTCCTCGTTTCCGGTTCTTGTTTTCCCTCATTTGGACTTCAACATATGTTATAATAAACCGCATGCTGCGTTGACTTGGGATTGGAGCGTGGAAGGCGTTGTCATTGATCGTCATGAAGTTTGGCGGAAGTTCCGTGGGCACCCTTGAGCGGATGCGCCTGGTGGCGGAACGCATCGCGCAGGCGAAGCGTCAGGGCCATCGCCTTGTGGTGGTCGTTTCGGCAATGGGGGACACGACGGACGATCTGATCGACAAGGCGAAGGAACTCCATGACGACCCGCCGGCGCGGGAAATGGACATGCTGCTGACGACCGGCGAACAGGTATCGGTGGCCCTGCTGGCGATGGCGCTCCACAGGATCGGGGAAGACGCCGTGTCGCTGACCGGCTGGCAGGCCGGCATCCGCACCGACGGGACGCACGGCAAGGCGAGGATTCTCGACATCGCGCCGCGGCGCATTCTCGACGAACTGGACAAAGGCCGCATCGTGGTGGTGGCCGGCTTCCAGGGCTGGACGGAAAGCGGGGAAATCACCACCCTCGGCCGCGGCGGTTCGGACACCACCGCGGTGGCGCTGGCCGCGGCGATCAAGGCCGACCTGTGCGAAATCTACACGGACGTGGACGGCGTCTATTCCACCGACCCCCGCGTCGTCCGCAACGCGCGGAAACTTCCCGCCATCACCTATGATGAAATGCTGGAGCTCGCCCACCTCGGAGCGGCCGTGCTGCACCCGCGGGCGGTGGAATACGCGAAGCAGTACAATGTCAGGCTGGTGGTCCGGTCCAGCTTTACGTGGAACGAAGGAACGCTGGTTCAGGAGGCTGCGGAAATGGAACAGGGAATCGTGGTCAGGGGCATCGCCTACGACAAAAACGTCGCCCGCATCAGCATCGCCGGCGTGGACGACGTGCCGGGCGTGCTGGCCAGGGTGTTCGGGGCGCTGGCCGCGGACGGCATCGATGTGGACATCATCGTGCAAAGCGGCGTGAAGGACGGCAAGGCCGATTTCTCCTTCACCGTGGCCGCGTCGGACCGGCCGCGAGCCATGAAGGTGATCGAAGGCATCCGGAATGTCGTGCCCTACCGGGAGGCTTCCTATGAGGAAGGCCTCGTGAAGGTGTCCATCGTGGGCGCCGGCATGGTGTCCAATCCCGGGGTGGCCGCCAAGATGTTCGAAACCATCGCCGCCCAGGGCGTCAACATCAAAATGGTGAGCACATCCGAAATCAAGGTTTCCTGCGTGATCGACAACGAAAAGTACCAGGACGTGGTGCGCGCGCTGCACACGGCCTTCGGGCTGGACACCGCGGAAACCGCCTATGTCGGCGGCCCGGCGGAACGCAGGTGA
Source organism: Paenibacillaceae bacterium ZCTH02-B3 (assembly GCA_002159065.1). Lineage (GTDB taxonomy): Bacteria > Bacillota > Bacilli > Paenibacillales > Paenibacillaceae > ZCTH02-B3. The sequence continues at coordinate 6,865 of LZRV01000040.1, forward strand.
ATAAGCGCGAGGCCTTGCCTGGGGGGCAGGGCCTTTTTTCGTTTCCGGCGAACGGCGGCCGGTGTGCGGGACGGCGGACGGGCTCCCGCAAAAAAACTCCGGGATGCGAAGGTGCCGGTCCGTGAAGCCTCCTACTTGGGCAGGAGCAGCTGGATCAGCTTCAGAAAAAGCGCGGTGAGGCCGGCCGCCATGAGCGGTCCGGTGGGAATGCCGCGGAGCAGCACGATGCCGGCGATGGAACCGATGACGATGCCGACCATGAGCTGGGGATCGATTTTGAGCAGCCCGAGCCCTTTTTGGTTCAGGAAGCTGGCGGCCGCCCCGCCGAGAAGCGCCGCCCAGCCTGTCCAGCCGGCAAACGAATGAAGGATGTCCCTGATCTGGATTTTGCCGGAGGCGAAGGGGACGAGCACCGCCACCGTCAGGAACAAGAGGCCGAGTTCCAGGCCCCGGCGCTCGATGGCCGGCAGGAACCGCTCGAGATGGATCAGTTTGACGATGAGCAGCAGACAGGCCGCCGTGGTGATGATGGGAGACCGGCCGATCCAGCCGATGATGATCAGGGCGATCAGGATCCATTCTCCGCTCATGGCGCGGCCTCCCCGGCGCTTCGATGTCCAGGCATCACCATACATATGTGGGCCCGTCCCGCGCTAGAACGGCATCCTTCCGCCCATCGGGTCCAACCGGAAAACCCCCGTGTCGCAGGACACGGGGTTTCCGTATTGGGAGTCCTCAAATCACATACTCCGGAACACACCTTTGCAGCCCGAACGTGTCCGAACGCAGGCCGCGCCGCATCGCCTCCAGCGCCAGCACGTCCCGGGCCGGGATGTTCCCGAGGTTCACCTGCGGCCCGAAGGCAAGCAGCAGCGCCACCTGCTGCTCTTTGCGCGGCGCTTCCCACAAAAACCGCCGGTGATCGCCCACGATCCGCCGGACCCTCTCCAGCTCGCCTTCCCGCAACCCGCCGCCTTCGTCGAACAGGCCGACGGTCCCCGATTCCCTGGCTTCCACGATGACCAGATCCGCTCCGGCTTCCCGGTCCTCTTCCGCCACGCGCAGCAGTTCTACCGCGTCGAGGCGCGATCCCGCCTTTTTCTTGCCGAATTCCGTGAATACGCGCAACCCCAGGCTGCGGGCCATGGAGATGAGTTCGGTTCTCAGGGGCCGGGGCAGCTCGATGGTTCCGTCGGACACTTCCACGGCGTCAAAACCGAGCTCGAGCGCCGCGCGGAAAAAGGACGGCACCATGTCCTGCCGGACGGCGGTTTCCAGCAGCGTGCCTCCCGGCATGACGGAGACGCCGCGGCGCCGGGCCAGGGCGATTTTCCGGCGCAGCACGCCGTCCGGGTAAAGCGGGGACGTGCCGAAGGCGAATTTGACAAGATCCACATGGTCGCCGGCCGTTTCGAGCAGGTCTTCGAACGCATGCATTCCGAGGCCCTTGTCGATGACCATGGTCAGGCCGAAACGGCGCGGCTTGGCGTCCCTTGCTCCGCTCGGATCCGAAAGCTGCGGATGCCATATCGCTTCCATTTCCCAGTCTCCTTTTCACCCGTCGATTTGAGGAATTTTCCTTTGCAATATATGTGTCCGCCCATGGGCGGGTGCCGGAAAGCCGGGACGAAACGGGAAAGATCCGGGGGTTGTCCGCATAAACATCCGTAAAACGGCTGCCGGAGGGGAAAAACGTGGACAAAACGGTGATCGGCATGGCGGTGCTGCGGATCATGTCGGGCTGCCTCGAGCTGTCGGCGGCGCTGGTCATGCTGCGCCTTGGCGAAGTGCAGAAGGCGCTGGTGGTCAATTCGCTGCTGGCGGTGGTGGGGCCGTTCGTGCTGTTTTCCACGACGGCCATCGGACTGGTGGGACTGGCCGAACGGCTGTCTCCGGAAAAATTCGTCTGGGTGGGCCTTGGCGTCGTTTGCTTGCTGATCGGCGTGCTCAAAAAATGATCCCGATGCCGGCGACCGGAACGCGGTCAAGCTGGCATAAACGGCGGGGGCAGGCATACATATGGAACCATCAAGGGACAACTTCCCGGGGCGGCCGTCCGGACGACCCACGTCCCGGTCTCTCCGGCGGAAGGGGGCGCGGCGATGCGTCTTGCCCAGCTGTACGAATGGCTTCCCGATGCCCTCTGCGGCGTGCTGGACCGGCTCCCCGGGCCGGTCAGGGAACAGATGGAGGAAATTCGCGTCCGGCAGGACCGGCCCCTGGAAGTCGTTTACGGCTCCGAGTCGTCCTTCGTGACGCCGGAAGGGGCGGTGACGGACGACCCTTCCGCGGCGTGGAGGCCGGACCGGGGACTGTGCCGGTCCCTTCTGGAGCGCATCACCCGGCATTCGCTGTACGCGGTGGAGGAAGAGCTGCGAAGCGGGTTCATCACCGTGTCCGGGGGCCACCGGATCGGGCTGGCGGGACGCGCGGTGCTGGAAAACGGATCGGTGCGCCGCCTGCGGGACATCGCCGGGTTCAACGTGCGCATCGCCCGGGAACGCATCGGCTGTTCCGCCCCGGTCATGCCCGCCATCGTGGACCCGTCGGCGCGGACGATCCGCCACACGCTGATTGTCTCCCCGCCGCAGCAGGGAAAAACGACGCTGCTCAGGGACGTGGCGCGCGCGGTCAGCGCGGGCGACTGGCGGCATCCGGCCGCCAGGGGCTGGCGGGGCCGCAAGGTGGGCGTCGTGGACGAACGCTCGGAAATCGCCGCCTGCGAAAACGGGGTTCCCACCTTTGACCTCGGCCCGCGCTGCGACGTCCTGGACGCCTGCCCCAAAGCCGAGGGCCTGATGATGCTCATCCGTTCGATGTCGCCGGAAGTGATCGCGGTGGACGAAATCGGCCGGCCGGAGGACGCCGCCGCGTTGCGCGAAGCGCTGCACGCCGGCGTCCGGGTGGTGGCGACGGCCCACGCTTCCGGCATCGAAGACCTCTTGTCCCGTCCCGTGCTTCGCGAGCTGGTCGCGGAAGGTCTCTTTCGCGTCTGTGTGTTCCTTTCGCGCACGGGAGGCCGTGTTACGCACCGCATCGTCACGGCCGAGGAGGTGCTTTGCGGACGGCCGGGCAGACAAGCCGTCCGGTCCGGAGCGGCGCCGCGGGACGCTCCTTTGGTTCCGGCGGCGCGCCCGGCCGCCGGAGCCGGCGCCCGCGTCCCCCGCGCGGAAACGGACGCCGCCCGTCAAATCCCGGCAAGGGGAGGAAATCATGGTTAAACTCGCAGGAGCATTGCTCGTCATGGTTGCCGGCACGCTGATCGGGTTTGCCCAGGCCGCGCGATACGCCGCCCGTCCCGGGCAGATCCGGGAGCTGATCCACGCCCTCAAGCGGCTGGAAACGGAAATTTCCTACGGACAGACGCCGCTGCCGGAGGCCCTGGCCAGGGTGGGCGGGGTTTTGGCCGAACCCCTGCGGCGCATCTTCCTCCAGGCCGCCGCCCGCCTCAAGGAGCGGCGGGAAACGACGGCCGAAGCCTGCTGGACGGAAGCGGTGGAAACCGTCTGGCCGGACACGGCGATGCGCGCGGGCGAGAAGGAAGCGCTGCTCAGGCTCGGCGCTTCCCTGGGGCTGAGCGACCGCGCGGACCAGCTGAAACACGTCCGCCTTGCCATGGTCCATCTCGAGGCGGAAGAAACCGCGGCGCGGGAAGAACAGCGAAAATACGAAAAAATGTGCCGGAGCCTGGGGGTGCTCGGCGCCGCCCTCGTCGTCATCCTGATGGTGTGAGGGAGGCCGGGCCCATGAACATCGAGGTGAGCGCCATCTTTCAGATCGCCGGCATCGGCATCATCGTCGCCATGATCCACACCGTGCTGAAGCAGATGGGAAAGGAAGACATGGCGCATTGGGTGACCGTCATCGGGTTCGTGGTCGTCCTGTTCATGGTGGTGAGGCTGCTCAACGACCTGTTTCGGGAAATCCGGGCCATTTTCCTGTTCCAGTAGGTGATGCCGGTGGAGATCTTGCAGCTGGTCGGGATCGGCCTCACGGCGACGATGCTGATTCTGGTCGTCCGGGAACAGAAACCGGTGTTCGCCTTCCTGCTGGCCGTCTTCGTGGGCGCCGCGATTTTCCTGGAGCTCGTCGGCGTCATCGATCGGGTGGTGTCGGTGCTGGAAGATCTCGCCGAACGTTCCGGGGTTCCGTCCGTCTACCTCCGGACCATGCTGAAAGTGATCGGCGTCGCCTACATCGCCGAATTCGGCGCGCAAATCGTGCGGGACGCCGGGCTCGAAAGCGTGGCGGGCAAGATCGAATTCGCCGGCAAGATGATCATTCTGGTGATGGCCGTCCCGATCATTGGCGTCATGATCGAAACCGTGCTGAATCTGCTGCCGGCCTGACCCGTCGGCAACCGGGAGGAGGGCGCGTGATGGGCCGAGCGGCCGGAGTCCGGATCTTGCGGGCGATGAGGCGCCTGTTGGGACGCACGGCCGGTGTCCGGACCCTGCGGGCGGTCCTGCCGGCGCTGGCGGCGCTGCTGCTGCCGCTTCTGTGGAGCGGCGTTGTTTCCGCGAAAGCGGCGGGGACGGCCAAGGCGGCCGAGACGGCGGCGGTGGAGGCGGCCGGCGCGGGGCGGGAGCGGGCGGGCGGCAACCCGGCCGGCATCGGCCCGAACGGCGCTTCCGCCGGCGAACCGGCCGGACGGGAGATGGCGGAGGATCTGGCCCGGCGGCAGGCGCAGCGGATGGATCTGGACCCGATCGGGCGGTTCTGGGACGAACTGAGGCGCGAATACGGCGGCTATTTTCCGGAAGGCCGGATGCCGGGGGCGGAAGAACTCCTGTTCTCCGGCGGCAAGTCCTGGGACTGGGCCGACGCCCTTGTGGGACTTGCGCGCTTTTTCCTGCACGAGGTGCTCGCCGGCGGCCAATTGATCCTCACCATCGTGCTGCTGGCGGTGTTCGTCACGATCCTGGAGACGATGCAGAGCGCCTTCGAGCGGAACACGGTCACCCGCGTGGCTTACGCCATCGCCTACATGGTGCTGATCGTGCTCGCCGTCAACAGCTTCCGCATCGCCACCGGCTACGCGGGGGAAGCGATCGGCCGGATGATCCATTTCATGCTGGCGATGGTGCCGCTCCTGCTCACCCTGATGGTCAGCGTCGGCGGCGTGACCACGGCGGCGATGCTCCATCCGCTGATCGTTTTCATGGTGCACGCGGTAGGGACGGTAGTGCATCTGGCGGTGTTTCCGCTCCTGTTTTTCTCCGCCGTGCTGCATCTCGTCAGCGCCATTTCGGAGCGGTTCAAGCTGACGCAGCTCGGGAACCTCCTCCGCAGCGCCGGAGTGTACCTCTTGGGCGGCATGCTCACCCTCTTCCTGGGCGTGATCACCGTCCAGGGGGCGGCGGGGTCCGTGACCGACGGGGTGGCGCTGAGGACGGCCAAGTTCGTGTCCAGCAACTTCATCCCCGTGGTCGGGCGGATGTTTTCGGACGCCGCGGATACCGTGCTTTCGGCGAGCCTCCTGGTGAAAAACGCCATCGGCCTGGCGGGCGTCGTCATTCTCCTGTTCCTGTGCGCCTTTCCCGCCCTGAAAGTCATGACCATGGCGCTCATCTTCAACGTATCCGCCGCCGCCCTGCAGCCGCTGGGGGATTCCCCCGTCACGGCGTGTCTGCAGACCATCGGCAAAACGCTGGTGTTCATCTTCGCGGCGATGGCTTCGGTGGCGCTCATGTTCTTCCTGGCCGTGACGATCATCCTGATGGCGGGCAACGCCCCGCTCCTGATGCGGTGACGGCGGCAAGAGGCGGGAGGGGGTTGCGGCAGTGATGGAGTGGCTGGCGGCCTGGCTGAAACAGCTGATCGCCGTCGTGCTCCTGGCTTCCCTGGCGGACCTGCTTCTGCCGGGCCGCTCGATGCAGCGGTATGTCCGACTGGTGGCCGGACTGTTCGTCCTGTTGGCCATCCTGACGCCGATTCTGGAGTGGGTGCGCGGCGATTTCGCCGGGCGCATCGTGGACGGCCTGGAACGGATCGTCCGGCAGCCGTACGGGGCGGAAGCCGAGCTTGCGCGCATCCGGAGCGAAGGGGAAAAACTCCGCCGCGAGCGGGAAGACCAGGCCCGTCAACTCGCCGCCGGGCAGCTTCGCGCGGCCGTTCGCGAAGCCGTTGAGCGAACGGAAGGGCGAAGGGTGGAGGACGTCGAGATCGATTTCATGGAAGGCTTCACGGGCGCCGTGGAGGTCGCCGCCGTCCGCATCGTCCTCTCGCGCGAAACCGGCGGGAGCGGTTCCTCCGGCGGAGACGTCCGGCCGATCGCCGCCGTCGAACCGGTGGCGCCGGTGGAGGTGCGCATCGAACCGGTCCGCCCGGTTTTGCCGACCGGGGAGGATGAAGCGCCGGGCGGCGCGGCGCGGGAACATGACGGCGGCGCGCAACGGGAAGCGGACGACGGGCGGGCGGCGGGCGAGGCCGACGCCATGGCGCAGGGCAGGACAGGCGTCGCCGCGGGAGGCGCCGCCGCGGCATCCGCTTCCGGCCGCATCCTCCGCGCGGACCCGGGCACGGAGGCCCGCGTGGCGGCGCTCCTAGCCGCCCGCTTCGGAATCCCGCCGGAAACGGTGCGGGTGTGGGAGTCGCTCCCCCGGCGGACGGAAGCTGAACGACGGTAACGAAGGAGGTGCCCCATGTCCAGGTGGCTCAAGCGGCTGGAAGAGTGGGCGGGACTTGCGTCGACCGGGCAAAGCCGCCTCCGGGCGTTCCGCCTGCTCGTGCTGCTCGGAGCGATCGGCGCGGCGCTTCTCATCGCCTCCTCGCTCATGGACGTCAAAAAGGTCGACCCGTCGGAAATGGAGCGCACCCCGCCGCCTCGGGACCGGGACGCGCCCGGGGAGACGGAGGAAACGTTCCTGGGCGGCAGCTTCGACGAAAGCCGAGACTCCTTCACCCGGCTGGAGCGGGAACTGGAGCTCAAGATCAAGGACATTCTGGAAAAAATCGTCGGCGTGGGCGCGGTGGACGTGTTTGTCACCATGGATTCCACGGAGGAAATCGTCGTCGAGAAAAACGAGAGCTACTCCCAGCGGCTGACGGACGAGTCCGACAAAAACGGCGCGTCCCGGCACGTCACCGAGACGAACCGGGACGGGCAGGTGGCGCTCTACGAGTCGTCGGGCTCCCAGTCGCCGATCATCATAAAACGCATCAAGCCGCGGGTGCGCGGCGTGCTCATCGCGGCCAAGGGCGCGGAGAACGCCACCGTGAAGCGGCTCATCGCCGAAGCGGTATCGCGCGGGCTGGACGTGCCGCTGCACCGGATCTCCGTCGTGCCGCGCAAACAATAACCAAACGGGAGGGTTTCCATGATGCAAAACAGAAGGCAGACCATTTGGCTGGTGTCGATGCTGAGTCTGATGGTGATTCTGTCGGCCTATTATCTGCTTACGGAAGAGGTCAATCCGGGGAAAAAATCCGAACTTTCCGCCTCGACCGGACAGGACGACATCCGGGTGACGGAAATCGATCCGCCGCAGGGGGAAGAGGCCGGCGGCATGAGCGACGAAGAAGCGCTGGAGAGCATGAACCGGGCCGCGGGACAGGCTTTCTTCGATCAGGTGGAGCTCAACCGGAGGACCTGGTTTGACCGGGAGCATGAACGCCTCAGCATGATCATCTCCGACACGGCGAACCACACCCAGGAGGAAGCGGCCGCCGCGGTGGAGGAACTCAGCCGGCTGGAAGAAATGGACGAGCGCATCACCAGCCTGCAGACGAAGCTTCTTTCCAGCTATGACAACGCGGCCGTGGAACTGGAGGAAAACCGCTACAAGGTGATCGTGCAGGCGGACGTGCTGGACCGGCGGCAGGCGGTGGACATCGTCGATCTGGCCGTCAGGGAACTCGGGATCACCCCGGACCAGGTCGCGGTCCAGTACGTGCCCTGACGGCGTCCCGGCGGCGCGCCGGCCCCGGACGGCCGCAAGGGCGCCTGCGGAGCGGTCTCTCCCGCCCGGGCGGGAGGAGATTCCGCTCTTTGCATTTGGACGGGATATGTTATAATAATTCCGTTAATTGGCTGTACCTTGTTCCGGGCTTTGCGCGAGGGCAATACCGCCAAGGAGTGACCGTTTTGTTCAAGCTGAGCGAAATCAAGGAACTGATCAAACTGGTGGACCAGACGTCCATTCATGAACTGGAAATCGAAAACGAAGGTTCGCGGCTTTGCATCCGGAAACCCAACCGGACGGAAGCGGTGAACGTGCAGCCCGCCCAACCGGCTCCGGCGCAAATCGCGCCCGCGCCGGCGCCGGCGCCCGCTCCCGCGAAGGATGCGCCCGCCGAAGCGGCCGGGACGGACAGGGACGTTTCCCGCGAAGGCCTGCACGCCATCGTGTCGCCCATGGTCGGTACCTTCTACCGCGCGCCGGCGCCCGACGCGCCGCCGTTCGTCAACGTCGGCGACAAGGTCACGGAAAAAACGGTCGTCTGCATCCTGGAAGCGATGAAACTGATGAATCCCCTGGAGGCGGAGGTTCGGGGCGAAATCGTCGAAATTCTGGTGGAGAACGGCCAGCTCGTCGAGTTCGGCCAGCCGCTCTTTTTGGTCCGACCGGAATGACGGCAAAGGAGGACGTTTCGTTGAAGTTCCAGAAGATCCTGGTGGCCAACCGCGGCGAGATCGCGGTGCGGATCATCCGCGCCTGCCGCGAGCTGGGCATCGCCACCGTCGCCGTATACTCCGAAGCCGACCGGGACGCGCTCCATGTCCGGCTGGCCGACGAAGCCTACTGCATCGGCCCGACGCCTGCCAGGGACAGCTATCTGAACCTCCACAACATCATGAGCGCGGCGACGCTGACGGAGTGCGACGCGATCCATCCGGGATACGGGTTTCTGGCGGAAAACGCGGACTTTGCCGAGCTGTGTGAAACCTGCGACATTACCTTCATCGGACCGTCCGCGGCGGCCATCGCCCGCATGGGGGACAAGTCCGCCGCGCGGGAAACCATGAAACAGGCGGGCGTTCCGGTCATCCCCGGATCGGACGGGCTGGTGAACGACACGCGCGAAGCCCTTGACATCGCCCGGGAGATCGGATACCCCGTCGTCATCAAGGCGACGGCGGGGGGAGGAGGCCGGGGCATCCGGGTCGTCCACAATGACGAGGAACTCGTCCGCGAGATCGAAACCGCCCGGCGCGAAGCCGGCACCTCCTTCGGCAACGACGGCGTCTACCTGGAGAAGTACCTGACCGGCATGAAGCATGTCGAGATCCAGATCATGGCCGACCGGCACGGCAACGTCTGCCATCTGGGCGAGCGAGATTGCTCCATCCAGCGCCGCCGACAGAAGCTGGTCGAGGAGGCGCCGTGTCCGGTGATGACGCCGGAACTGCGCCGGAGGATGGGAGAAGCCGCGATCCGCGCCGCCCGGGCCGTGGAATATACGGGCGCCGGCACGGTGGAATTTTTGCTCGGGCCGGACGGACAGTTTTATTTTTTGGAGATGAACACCCGCATCCAGGTCGAACATCCGGTCACGGAAATGGTCACAGGCATCGACCTGGTCAAGGAAATGATCCTGGTCGCCGAGGGAGATCCGCTTTCCTTCACCCAGGACCAGGTGGAATTCGACGGCTGGGCCATCGAATTCCGCATCAACGCGGAGGATCCGGACCGGAACTTCATGCCCTCTCCGGGCCGCATTCGCTTCTGGCTTCCTCCCGGCGGACCGGGCGTGCGTGTGGACAGCGCCGCCTACACGGATTACGTCATCCCTCCCCATTACGATTCGCTGATCGCCAAGCTCGTCGTGTGGGGAGCCGACCGCGAGGAAGCGATCGCCCGGGCCAGGCGCGCGCTGGGCGAATTCATGGTGGAGGGCGTCAAAACGACGATCCCGTTCCATCTGCGGCTCCTTGAGAACTCCGAGTTCCAGCGGGGGACGTTCGACATCCGGTTTCTGGAAGAACAGGGGCTCGCCTGAAGTTTGTCATATTTATCCTGCGATGCTATAGTTATAATACCGGCCTGCGGGATACCGGCGACAGAACCGGTCTGTTTCGGAAGCCGCCGGCGCATGGAAGGAGGAAGCGGACCATGGAAACGGTCCTCCCCGACTACGAACGCACGGAAATGGGGACGATCCAGATCGCCCCGGAAGTGATCGCCGTCATCGCCGGGCTTGCCGCCATCGAGACGGAGGGCGTCGCGGGCATGAGCGGCGGCATTTCCTCGGGGATCGCCGAGTTTTTGGGACGCAGGAATCCCTCCAAGGGGGTCAAGGTGGAAGTCGGCCAGCGGGAAGCCGCCGTCGACGTGTCCCTGGTGGTGGAGTACGGTTACAAGATTCCGGAAGTGTGCGCCGCCGTCCAGCGCAGCGTCAAACAATCCATCGAGACGATGACCGGCCTCGGCGTGGTGGAAGTGAACGTTCACGTCCACGACGTGCATTTCAAGACGACGGTCGAAAAGCGCGAGGAAGAGGAGCAGCCGTCCCGCGTCCGGTGACGGCCGGCCCCTGGCGGTCCGCAAGGCGGCCCGTCCGGCGGATGCCGGGCCGCCTCCGGATGCGGCGGTTCGCCCGGCGGCCGTCGAATTTGCGGCGGGCGTGCGCGCTTTGGGCCGGACCGCCGTCGGGAAAGGCCGCAACTTCTGCGCTGCAGCCAACGGGAGGACGATAGGTTTTGATCCGCGCAGTGGACAAGCTGCTGTTGTTCCTGTTCAGCCTTACGGTCGGCGTGTTGGCCGTGGCGGCCATCGTGGCCGCAAGCGGAGGGGTTCCGGCGGCGTGGCTGGAGAATGCCGCCGGACTTGCGGCTGGCGGGTCGGGCGCCGTCCAGACGACGGTGATCGTCATCGCCGCGCTGCTCCTGCTTTTGAGCGTCCGCTTTTTCATCCTGTCCATAAAGGGCGGCGGGTCCGTGCCGCCGTCCATCAACCAGCGGACCGAGCTCGGCGATATCCGCATCTCCCTGGAAACCGTGGAAAACCTGTCGCTGAAAGCGGCGTCCCGCGTGCGCGGCGCGAAAGACCTCAAGGCCCGGGTGCGGGTGGCCGAAAGCGGCCTGGTCATCATGATCCGCGCCTTCGCCGACGGAGAAGGCTCCATTCCCGCCCTGTCGGAAGAAATCCAGCGCACGGTGGCGGCCCACGTCGAGGAGACGACCGGCATTCCCGTCGCGGAAGTGTCTGTTTTCATCGCCAATGTCGCCCATTCGCCGGCCACGTTCAAGAGCCGCGTGGAATAGGGGGTGTGCCGCCCGATGCGGAAGGAATGGTGGCAGACCTACGGAGGCCGCCTGAGCGGGGCCCTGGCGGGCGGGGCGCTGTTCATCGTGTATGAAATCAGCGGATTTTGGGACATGCTGTTTTGCGCGCTGCTTGTCGGAACCGGCTTCTGGATCGGCAAATGGTGGGACGAGAAGCGGGAACCGCCCTTTTCCTGGGAGCGGTTCGTGGACTGGTTGGAGAACCGCTGGCCCCGGTCGCGCTGACCGGTTTTTTATTTTCCGCGGGGCAAGCCGACAGCCAAGCCGCCGAGCGGCGGCGGACGGGAGGAAGCATGAAACGCAGACAAGCCAGAGAAATCGCCGTGCAGAGCCTGTACCAGATGGAAATGAACCGCGTCAGCGCGCGCGCCGCGGTGGACGCGATTCTGGAAGAAGCCCGGGCGGACAACGAGCTGAACCTGGACGTCAGCGCGCTGGATGAAATCGAAGGTTTCGCCCGGGAACTGGTGGAAGGGGTGGCCCGCCATCGCGAGGAAATCGACAGGCTGCTCCAGGCCTACCTGACCGGCTGGCAGCTGGACCGGCTGTCGCGGGTGGACAAACAGATCCTGCGCCTGGCGGCCTACGAGCTCTTGTATCGCGACGATGTGCCGCCCAAGGCGGCCATCAACGAGGCCATTGAACTTGCCAAGCATTTCGGCACCGAGGAATCGGGCCGATTTGTCAATGGCGTGCTGGGACGCCTGATCAGGGAAAAGGGAGGAGAACGCGGATGAGCGCGCGCCTGATCGACGGGAAAGCCATCGCCGGCGAAATCCGGGAAGAGATCCGCCGCGGAACGCGAGAACTGGCGGAGCGGGGCGTCACGCCCGGCCTGGCCGTCGTGCTGGTGGGGGACGATCCGGCTTCCCAGATCTATGTGCGAAACAAGGCGAGGGCGTGCGAAGAGCTCGGGTTTTACTCGGAGGTCCACCGCCTTCCGAAGGAAACGCCGCAGGACGAGCTTCTGGAATTGATCTCGCGGTTGAACGCCAAAAGCGAAGTGCACGGCATTCTCGTGCAAAGCCCGCTGCCGGACCATATCCGGGAAAAGGCGGTCATTGACGCCATCGCGGTGCACAAGGACGTGGACGGCTTCCATCCCGTCAACGTGGGCAATCTGGTCATCGGCGACGACGCCCTTCTGTCCTGCACCCCGGCGGGCATCATTGAAATGCTGAAGCGTTCCGGCATCCCGATCGCGGGACGGCACGCCGTCGTGATCGGGCGCAGCAACATCGTCGGCAAGCCTGCGGCCATGCTGCTGCTGCGCGAACACGCGACGGTCACCGTGTGCCATTCGAAGACCGCCGATCTGCCGGACGTTGTGCGTCAGGCGGACATCGTGGTGGCCGCAGTCGGCAGGCCGAAGCTGGTCAAGGCGGACTGGATCAAGCCCGGCGCGGCGGTCATCGACGTGGGCATCAACCGGCTGCCGGACGGCAAGCTGTGCGGGGACGTGGATTTCGAGGCGGTGCGAGAGGTGGCCGGCTGGATCACGCCGGTCCCGGGCGGCGTCGGGCCGATGACGATCACCATGCTCATGGCCAACACGCTGAAGGCCGCCCGGAGGGCCGCGGGACTCGCCTGAAGCTCTTGCAGCGCCTGCGGTACGCCTGGTTTTCAGGCCCGGCAAGCATTCGGGCAAGCCGGAGCAGGCCGTCGCGAAGCCGCAAGGCCGGGAGGGGAGAAGCATGGACGCGGCGCGAATTCTGACCGTCCGGGAGCTGAACCGGTACATCAAGCTGCGCCTCGACCGGGACGAACTGCTGCAGGACGTGTGGGTGCGCGGCGAAATTTCCAACTTCAAGCACCACACCAGCGGCCACATGTATTTCACCCTGAAGGACGAAGGCGGACTCATCCGCTGCGTCATGTTCGCCTCCCACAACCAGCGCCTTCCGTTTCTGCCGAAGGACGGCATGAAGGTGCTGGCGCGGGGCGGCGTTTCCGTGTTCGAACGGGACGGCCAGTACCAGCTGTACGTGACGACGATGCAGCCGGACGGCATCGGCAGCCTCCATCTGGCCTTCGAACAGCTCAAGCGCAAGCTCCAGGCGGAGGGGCTGTTCGACCCGACGCTCAAGCGGCCGATTCCGCCCTATCCGCGGACGGTCGGCGTCATCACGTCGCCCACCGGCGCGGCGGTGCGGGACATCATCACCACCTTGCAGCGGCGCAATCCGTCCGTGCGAATCTTGCTCTATCCGGTGCAGGTGCAGGGAACCGGCGCCGCTCCGTCCATCGTCCGGGCCATCGCCGCCATGAACCGGCTCGGCGAGGCCGATGTCCTCATCGTCGGGCGCGGCGGCGGTTCCCTGGAAGAGCTGTGGGCGTTCAATGAGGAAGCGGTGGCGCGGGCCATCCGGGCGTCCCGGATTCCCGTCATTTCCGCGGTCGGCCATGAAACCGACTTCACCATTGCCGATTTCGCCGCCGACCTGCGCGCGCCGACGCCCACCGCGGCCGCCGAGCTGGCGGTGCCGCACGCCGGGGAGCTTCAGATGCGGCTTGTTCACCTGCGCCAGCGGATGACCAAGTCCGTTCGGCTGATCCTCGGCCAGGCGCGGGAAAGGTGGGGGCACGCGACCCGTTCGCCCTATTTCACCCAGCCGCACCGGGTCCTCCTGTACCGCGCGGAGCGGCTCGACCGCCTCGCCGACCGGCTGCGGCACCGGATGGAAGCGCGGCGTGAGCGAGCAAGGGAACGCCTGGCCCGCCTGAACATCCGGCTTAACGCCGCAAGCCCGCTGGAGCGGATCGCCGCGGCGAGGAGCCGGTCGGACGCGGCGGCGCGCGCCCTGAAGCTGGCCGTCCTGGCGCAGCTGCGGTACAAGCGGGACGCCTTCGCGGCACGGCTCAGGGAACTGGACGCGCTGAGCCCGCTGAAAGTCATGGCGCGCGGATACGGGCTCGTATACGACGCGGAGGAACGGACGATCATCCGCAGCGTCGGCCAGGTCCGTCCCGGCGACCGGGTCAGGGTCCGTCTGGCGGACGGGCGGATGGATTGCCGGGTGCAAAGCCTGGAAAGGGAGGAGAAACCGGATGGCGGATGAAACGGTGAACGGGACGGGCCCGGCGGCGGCATCGCAGGCGGGCGCGTCCGCGGGGGAACCGGAGGAGTTGTCCTTCGAACAGGCGATGGAACGCCTGGAAGCGATCGTAAGCCGGCTGGAGAGCGGCGACGTGCCGCTGGAGAAGGCCATCGAGCTGTACCAGGAAGGCATGGCCCTGTCCCGCCTGTGCGGCAGGAAGCTGGAAGAAGCGGAACGCCGCATCGAGATGCTCCTGGAAGACGAGCAGGGGCAGCTGCGGCGGAAGCCTTTCCTGCCCGAGCGGGACGCGGGCGAAAAAACGAACGGATCTGCCGAAGGAGACGCGCCGTGATCGAAGACTACCTGAGACGGATGCGGGAGCGCGTGGAAGAGGCGCTTGCCCGGGCCGTGCCCGCGGATTGGCCGGTGCCGGAAAGGCTGCGCGAGGCGGTGGAATATTCCCTCTGGGCGGGCGGCAAACGGCTCCGACCGATCCTGTGCCTGGCGGCGGCGGAAAGCGTGCGCGGAGAAGCGTCCGCGGCGGAGCGTGCGCTTCCCTTTGCCGTGGCCGTGGAGCTGGTGCATACCTATTCGCTCATCCATGACGATCTGCCGGCCATGGACAACGACGATTTCCGCCGCGGCAAGCCGACGAACCACCGGGTGTTCGGCGAAGCCATGGCCATTTTGGCCGGGGACGCGCTGCTCACCCACGCCTTCTATGTCGTGGCCCGGGCGGCCGAGGCCGGCGTTCCGGCCGAACGGGTTCTTCGGGTGAGCGGGGAACTGGCGCGTCTGGCGGGTTTTGCGGGCATGGTTTCCGGCCAGGCGGAGGACATCCTGGAAGAACGGGGCGTCACCGGCCCGGAGGATCTGGAGCGGATTCACGCCCGCAAGACCGGGGCTCTCATCGCTTTCGCCCTGCGGGCGGGCGGCCATGCCGCGGGAGCCGGCGAGGCGCAGCTGGACGCCCTGGAGCTTTACGGGCGCAAGCTGGGCCTGGCCTATCAGATCCAGGACGACATCCTGGATGTGCTGGGCAGCGAGGAGAGGCTCGGCAAATCCACCGGCAGCGACGCCCGCGGACAGAAGGTGACGTACCCTTATCTTTTCGGGCTGGAAGAGAGCCGCCGGCGGTTGCGTCTGCTTACGGAAGAGGCGAAGGCCGCGGTGCGGGGAGCCGGGCTGGCCGCGCCGGACCGGCTGGCGGAAATCGCCGATCTTCTCGTCTCCCGGGATCATTGACGGCGTGCGGCGGAAGGCCGGGCATGCGCGGTTTTACCCCTGGATTCCCGCCGATCCATGCGACTGGCGCCGGAGAACGAATGTGTTTTCCGTTTTTGGATGGCATTTTGAATATGCTATAATACCCGTATGAGTCCATGCGTTTGAGTCCATGCGCGGAAAGCGGGGAAGGTCCATTGTTGCTCGACGCCATCAACAGCCCGGCCGACCTGAAAAGGCTTGCACCCGAGCAGCTGCCGGAGTTGGCGGGGGAAATCCGCACCTTTCTCGTCGAAAAGCTTTCCGTCACCGGAGGCCATCTCGCGTCCAACCTGGGCGTGGTTGAGCTCACGCTGGCGCTCCATTATCTCTACGACAGTCCGAAGGACAAAATCATTTTTGACGTCGGCCACCAGGGCTACGTGCACAAGATCCTCACCGGCCGCAAGGACCGTTTCGATACGCTGCGGCAAAAGGGCGGTCTCAGCGGCTTCCTGAAGCGCGGCGAAAGCGAGCATGACGTTTGGGAGGCGGGACACAGCAGCACCTCGCTGTCCGCGGCCATGGGCATGGCCATCGCCCGGGACCTCAAGGGCGAACGCCACAAGGTGATCGCCGTCATCGGCGACGGATCGCTGACGGGCGGCATGGCGCTGGAAGCGCTGAACCACATCGGCCATGAGAAACGCGACCTCACCGTCGTGCTGAACGACAACGAAATGTCCATCGCCCCCAACGTGGGCGCCCTTCACAACTACCTCGGCCGCATCCGCGCGGACCGCCACTACCGCCGGGCGAAGGACGAGATCGACCAGCTTTTGCGCAAGATTCCCGCCATCGGCAGCACGCTGGCGCGCACCGCGGAACGGCTGAAAGACAGCCTGAAGTACATGCTCGTGCCGGGCATGCTTTTCGAGGAATTCGGCCTCACCTATTTCGGCCCGGTGGACGGCCACGACATTTTCCAGCTGCTGGATACCTTCCGCCAGGCGGACAAGGTGTCCGGCCCCGTCCTCATCCACGTGGTGACCGTCAAGGGCAAGGGTTATACCCCCGCGGAACAGGATTCCCATAAATGGCACGGCATCACGCCTTACAAGGTCGAATCCGGCCAGGTGCTGAAACCGGTCGGACCGCCCACCTATACCGAAGTGTTCGGAAAGACCCTGATCGAACTGGCCGAGCGGGACCCGCGGATCGTCGCCATCACGCCGGCGATGCCGGGGGGATCGGGACTGCTCGAATTTCGCGACCGTTTTCCGGACCGCATGTTCGACGTGGGGATCGCCGAACAGCACGCGGCCACGCTGGCGTCGGCCCTCGCCATGGAAGGGCTCAAGCCGGTGTTCGCCGTGTATTCCACGTTTTTGCAGCGGGCTTACGATCAGGTCGTGCATGACATCTGCCGGCAAAATCTGAACGTCGTTTTCGCCATCGACCGGGCGGGCTTCGTCGGCGCCGACGGGGAGACGCACCAGGGGCTTTTCGACATCGCGTTTCTCCGCCACATCCCGAACATGGTGCTGATGATGCCCAAGGACGAAAATGAACTGCGCCGCATGATGGTCACGGCGATTCAATACGACAACGGGCCGATCGCTTACCGGTATCCCCGTGCGCAGGGCACCGGCGTCCCGTGGGATCCCGATCCCCGTCCGATCCCCATCGGCACCTGGGAGACGGAGCTGGAAGGCCGGCACGCCGCGGTATTGGCCGTCGGCCCGATGGTGCATACGGCCCTGCAGGCGGCGGATCAGCTGAAAAGGGAAGGCATCTCCATCCGGGTGGTGAACGCCCGTTTCATCAAACCCCTCGACGAGCGCATGCTGGACCGGCTGGCCAGGGAACGGCTGCCGCTTCTGGTGCTGGAAGAAGGCTCCCTGCTGGGGGGCCTGGGAAGCGCGGTGCTGGAATACTATGCGCAAACGGGCCAGCATCACGTGCGGGTGCAGCTCATGGGCGTTCCGGACCGCTTCATCGAACACGGCTCCATCCCGGAGCAGCGGGAAGAAACCGGCCTGACCGCGGACAACGTCGCCGCCCGTCTGCGATCCGCGCTGATGCTCGCGCGGCAGGCGGCGAAGTGAGGCGGCATGGCGGCGGACAAGCCCGAAAAGGTTCGCCTTGACGTGCTGCTGGTGGAGCGGGGGTTTTTTCCCACCCGGGAGAAAGCCAGGGCGGCCGTCATGGCCGGCCTTGTCCTGGTCGGCACGGAGCGGGCGGAGAAGGCGGGAATGAAGGTGCCCCGCGACGCTCCCGTCGCGGTCAAAGGAGAGCCGCATCCATATGTCAGCCGCGGCGGGCTGAAGCTGGAGAAGGCGATCCGCCAGTTCGGCATTGACATGGCGGGCCGCACGGTCATTGACGTCGGCGCTTCCACGGGCGGTTTCACCGACTGCGCGCTGAAACACGGCGCCGCCTTCGTGTACGCCGTCGACGTCGGTTACAATTTGCTGGACTGGTCGCTTCGCAACGACAGCCGGGTGCGGGTGATCGAGCGGACCAATTTCCGCTACATGACGCCCGACCGCCTGGACGGGCCGAAGCCCGACATGGCGACCGTAGACGTGTCGTTCATCTCCTTGCGCCTGATCTTGCCGGTGCTGGCGGAGATGCTGCCGCCCGGCGGAACGGTGGTGGCCCTGGTCAAGCCGCAGTTTGAGGCGGGCCGGGAGCAGGTGGGCAAATCCGGCGTCGTGCGCGACCCGGCGGTGCACCGCCAGGCGTTGCGCGCGGTGCTGGAGGCGGCCGGCGGGCACGGTTTCCGCCTGCGGGGGCTGACCTTTTCGCCCATCACCGGCGGAGAAGGAAACATCGAATTTCTGGCTTGCTGGGAATTTGCCGGAAAGGGGAAAGCCGGCCGGAACGGCGGCGAACCGGACATCCAGGAGACACCCGCAAAGCCGGCTCCGGCCGAACCGGACGCGGAAGAGCTGGTGCGGACCGTGGTGGCGGAAGCCCATGCGCATTTCGCGAAGGCTTAGGCGCGCCGCCCACGCCTTCGCCGTCATCCGGCGACGGCGCGTTCCGACGGGCATCCCGCGCGTCGCGTGCCACGGCGGCCGCGCGGCCGGCCGCTTCCGCGGCGGCTCATGCTTGCGGCCCCTCACGGGGAGGGATGTCCGGTGGAAAGGTTCGGAGACTGGATCCTCATCGGCCTGGCGGTCCTGTTTTTCTCCTGGGTGCTGCTTCGCCGTTTCCGCAACTGGCTGCGGGAACCGCCCGGCATCCGCCTGCGCAGGCTGGCGCGGCAGGGCTATGTCGACGAGGACGAAGAGCCGGTGCGGCAGCTGCGCGCGGCGGGGTACAACGTGCTCGGCGGCAAACACCGCATCCCCTTCGGCGTGTCGGTGGACGGCGCTCCCGCCCAGCCGACCCGCCTGTATTTCGATTACCTGGCCGAAAAGGACGACAAGTTTTACGTGGTCAAGCTGGAACGCCCGAAAAACCCGTTGGACTGGACGCCAAGCGGGCTGAGGGAGCGGCTTTTGCCCTACGCGCTGCTGTTTCCCGACTGTGAAGCCATCCTCGTGGTCGATCCGGTCGGACGCCGCATCCGGACGGTTCGGTTCACCGCAAGGGAGGAGGACGAATGAAAGGACTCAGGCAGCGGAAAATTCGCGAAATCATCAGCGAGCGCGACATCGGCACCCAGAAGGCGCTGGTGGAAGCGCTGCGCAACGAGGGCCTGCCGGTGACCCAGGCCACCATCTCCCGGGATATCAAAGAAATGCAACTGGTCAAAGTGCCGCTGGAAGACGGCACGTACAAATACGCCCTGCCGCAGGATCAGCGGTTCAACCCGTCCCAGAAGCTCCGGCGGGCGCTCCTGGACCATTTCGTTTCCGCGGAAGCGGCGGAGAACCTGGTGGTCGTCAAATGCCTGCCGGGAACGGCCAACGCCGTCGCTTCCCTTATCGACGGCATGAACTGGCCGGAGGTCGTGGGCACCGTCAGCGGCGACGACACGTTGCTGATCGTCTGCCGTGCCCGCGACAAGGCGGAAGAGATGGCCCGGCGGATCCGGGGCATCGTTTCCTGACCTCCGCAAGTCCGGCGCAGAGGCCCAGAAAGGAGCGGCGCTGCCATGCTGCGGGAACTTTCGATCCGGAACCTCGCGGTGATCGAGAACGTCACGGTGTCATTCGGGCAAGGCTTTCACGCCTTTACCGGAGAGACCGGCGCCGGCAAATCGATGGTGGTGGACGCGCTGTCGCTGCTCGCGGGCGCCCGCGGGTCCACGGACATGATCCGGCACGGCTGCGAGAAGGCCGACCTGGAGGCGGTGTTCGACCTGCCGCCGGAACATCCGGTATGGGCGGTCCTGGAGCGGCTGGGGATCGAAGCCGACCCTTCCGAGTCCCTGCTGATCCGGCGCGAGCTGAGCCGCCAGGGCAAATCGGCGGCGCGGATCAACGGCCAAAATGCCACCCTTGCCATGCTGCGCGAGGTGGGGGATTGTCTCGTCGCCATCCACGGCCAGCACGAGCACCAGGCGTTGCTCCGAACGGAACAACACCTCGACTGGCTCGACGCCTTCGCCGGTTCGGAACTGGCCGGACTGAAGGAAGAATACCGCCGGCTGTGGGAGGATTACCAGGAAACGATCCGGGAAAGGCGCCTGCTGGAGTCGGACGTCCGGCAACAGATGCAAATGCTCGACCTGTACCGCTTCCAGCTGGAGGAGATCGACAAGGCCCGCCTGAAGCCGGGGGAAGACGAATCCCTCGAGGACGAGCGGCGCAAGCTAATGCATGCCGAAAAGCTGGCCGAATCGGTGGCGGAAGCCCATGATCTGCTTTACGGAAGCAAGGGCCTGGCGGCCTTGTCAAAGGCCGTATCGCTCCTGGAGGAAGTCGCCGCCATCGATCCCGCCGCTTTCCGCCCGATGGTGGAACAGCTGCAGTCGGCCTATTATGCCGTCGAAGATACCGCGTTCCAGCTGCGCGATTACCGCGACCGGCTGGAGTTCGATCCGGACAGGCTGGCGCAAATCGAGCGCCGCCTGGACGTGCTGCATGCCCTCAAGCGCAAATACGGGGATACGGTGGAGGACATCCTGGCCTACCGCGACCGCATCCGCGAAGAAACGGAACGGCTGGAGAACCGGGACGAACGGCTGCGCGAACTGGCGGAAGCGGAAGAGTCCCTCCGGGAACATCTCGCCGCTCTGGCGGAACGTCTGTCCGCCTTGCGCAGAGAGGCCGCCGCAAGGCTGTCCGAAGAGATCGTGCGGGAACTTGCCGGGCTGAACATGCCCCGGTCCGTTTTCGAAGTCCGGATGGAACGGACGGAGCTTACGGCCTCCGGCGCCGACGCGGCCGAATTTCTGCTGTCCACCAACCCCGGGGAGCCGCCGAAACCCCTCGCGAAGATCGCCTCCGGCGGAGAGATGTCCCGGGTCATGCTTGCCCTGAAAACCGTTTTCGCACGCCTGGACCGGATCCCCGTACTGGTCTTCGACGAAGTGGACGCCGGCATCAGCGGCCGCACCGCCCAGGCGGTGGCGGAGAAGCTGACCCGCCTGGCCGGAACGTGCCAGGTGCTGGCGGTCACCCA
The DNA here is from genome assembly GCA_002159065.1 of Paenibacillaceae bacterium ZCTH02-B3. Taxonomy (GTDB): domain Bacteria; phylum Bacillota; class Bacilli; order Paenibacillales; family Paenibacillaceae; genus ZCTH02-B3. Next base: position 27,913 of record LZRV01000040.1, read on the forward strand.
TCTGCCGCAAGTGGCGTGCATGGCCGACCGGCAGTACGCCATTCGCAAAGACGTCCGGGAAGACGGCCGCACCGTCGCCGACGTCCGCGAGCTTTCGGAAAGCGAGCGGGTGGAGGAATTGGCGCGGCTTCTGGGCGGCGTGGAAGTCACGGAAAAGACCCGTCATCACGCGCAGGAAATGCTGATGCTGGCACATCGCCAAAAATACGCGTAACCGCGCGGAAAACGGCTGTTCCAAGGAAGCTTTTCGGCAACATAAAAGGTGTTGCCCAAGGTTAACTTATAGGTACGTTGCCGGGGGCGAAAAGCGACCCGGCGCCATCCTGTAAGGGAGCGTGAGCACCTTGAAACAGCCGACCTCCACGAGCCGCCGCCGGCGCACCGGCTGCCTGCTCGTTCTTATTTTGTGCCTGATCGCCGCATCCGCTCCGTTCCGCAACTTTGCCTCTTTTCCCCAGCAGATCCGCCTGTTTGTGGGCCGGCCGGTTTCCCTGCATCTCGCCCTGCCGGTGCACGCCTCGGGCACCCTCGATCCGCAGGTCGCCGTGGTCAACGGCCGGACCGGGCGCGATTTTCCCGTCAACCTCAAGGATCCGTTGTCCATCGATCCCCTGCGCACCGGCACGGCGGAACTGAAGCTGCGACTTTTCGGCATGATTCCCTTCAAAACGGTCAAGCTGCAGGTGGTGCCGGACCTGAAAGTGATTCCCGGCGGACAGACCATCGGCGTGCGCGTGAGGGCCGCCGGCATCATGGTCGTCGGCCACCACCGGGTCCGGACGGGGCCGGACACCCGGGTGTCTCCCGGCGAAGAAGCGAGGCTGAAACCCGGCGATCTCATCGTTTCCTTTGACGGCAGGCCGATCAACGATGTGCATCTGGTCGGCGACATTGTCCGCGAAGCCGGGGAAGCGGGCAGGGAGATCGAACTTTTGGTGCAGCGCAACAAAGAGCGGTTTGCCACCCGCATCCGGCCGGCTTACGACGAAGAAGACAAAACGTGGCGCCTGGGACTCTACATCCGCGATTCGGCCGCCGGCGTCGGAACCCTGACCTTCTACTCGCCGGAACACGGCGTATACGGAGCGCTGGGGCACGTCATCACGGACATGGACACCCATGTGCCCATCGAGGTGGGAAGCGGCGAGATCGTGCAGACCAACGTCACCTCCATCGCCAAAAGCCAAAGCGGCGAACCGGGCGAGAAGCGGGCGCATTTCCTGGACGAAGGCCGGACGCTGGGGAGCGTCGAGCGCAACACCGCTTTCGGCATCTTCGGCAGGATGGACCGGCTTCCGTCCCACGCCCTGCACGTAAAACCCGTCCCTGTGGCCTTCGCCGAAGAGGTCAAAAAGGGCCCCGCGGAGCTGCTTACGGTGGTGGGCGGCCAAAAGGTGGAGCGGTTCGACATCGAAATCGTGCATGTGGCCAGACAGACAACCCCGGCCACGAAAGGGCTGGTCATCCGCGTGACCGATCCGGACCTGCTCAGGCGCACCGGCGGCATCGTGCAGGGAATGAGCGGCAGTCCGATCCTGCAGGACGGGAAGCTGGTCGGCGCCGTTACCCATGTGTTCGTCAACGATCCGACATCCGGATACGGGTGCTTCATCGAGTGGATGCTTCAGGACGCGGGCATCATGCTGAAAGCGGAGGACGCGGTTTCCGATCCGGTCTCCGTGGCGGCATGAAGCCCGCCTTTTTTTATGCGCTCCGGTTGTCGAATAGGCACGAAGCGGCTCATGTCCTGACGTAAAAAAAATATTATAAAAGAAAAGCAAAAAAAAATAAAGGATAAGTTTTCCTTTCAGAAGGAATTTTCCTGCGAATGTCGAACATCAAATAAGGCAGGAAGAGCTGCCAAAAATCACAAACCATTCCGGGACAAGGGAGGAAGTTCAGTTGCAGCGGATCGGCGTGTTTCTCGCGGATGACAACAGGGAATTCACCCAATTGCTTTCCGAGTACATCAAGGAACAGGAAGACATGGAACTGGTCGGTACGGCTTACAACGGAGAAGAAGTGGTGCGCAAGCTGCAGGAGCTGGAGCGCGTACCCGACGTCATGATCCTGGACATCATCATGCCTCATCTGGACGGCCTCGGCGTGCTGGAGAAACTGCGCGAAATGGACCTTTCGCCGATGCCGAAAATCATCATGCTCACCGCATTCGGCCAGGAGACCATCACCCAGCGGGCCGTTCAGCTCGGGGCATCTTATTATATCCTGAAACCTTTCGACCTTGAAGTGCTGGTGAGCCGGATCCGCCAGCTGGCGGGCACCGCTCCGGTCGCTCCGGCCTTGTCGTCCGGCGCCGCGCGGGCCAACATCATTCCGATGCACAAAAACCGCAACCTCGACGCCAATATCACCAGCATCATCCACGAAATCGGCGTGCCGGCGCACATCAAGGGCTACCAGTATCTGCGCGAAGCGATCACGATGGTGTACAACAACATCGAAATTCTCGGCGCCATCACCAAGACCCTGTACCCGGCCATCGCCGAGAAGTTCAAGACGACGCCTTCCCGCGTCGAACGGGCCATCCGCCACGCCATCGAAGTCGCCTGGACGCGCGGCAACATCGAGTCCATCAGCCACCTGTTCGGCTACACCATCAACGTCGCCAAGTCGAAGCCCACGAACAGCGAATTTATTGCGATGGTGGCTGACAAATTGCGGATCGAGCACAAGGTGTCGTAGGCCAGGCGGGGCAAGGGATTGCGGGATTGCAAAAATTTTCTGACGAAACCGACCAATATTTTTCAGGCCAACAAACATCGAAAATCCATGCCGATAAATTTCCCCTGTTTATTGGTTTGCGGTGAAACCAGTGACAGGGGGTTTTTTGTGATGACGGAGTTTGAATTCCAGATCGAAAACTTCATGCTGTACTGCACGTCCAAAAACCTGTCCCGGAAGACGCTGGCCAGTTATGAGCAGGCCCTCAAGTTGTTTGCGGCGTATTTGCGGGACAAGTTTGACATCACCGATCCGGCCCGTGTGCAGTCAGGTCATATCCGCCAGTACATCAAATATCTCCGTGAACGCGGCAAGTACACGGTGGTGGTGGATGAGGCGCGGAAAGAGTGCAACCATCCCGACCGTCGTTCGGATTACAACAAGCCCGTCTCCGCGACCACGATCGGCAATTATGTGCGCAACATCAAGGTGTTTTTCAACTATCTGTTCGAGGTGGAAACCGCCATATCGAAAAATCCGTGCGAAAAAATCGAAAACATCAAGCCCGAACGAAAAGTGAAAAAGATGCTGACGCCGGATGAGATCAGGCGGGTGCTGAAGCAGTTTGACACCACCACGTTCCACGGATACCGGAACCAGATGATCACCAAACTCCTGCTCGACACGGGCATGCGGGTCGGGGAATGCCTGGCGCTCACCCCAGACAGGTTCGATTTTCACCACAAAAGCATCCTGATCGTAAACCCAAAAAACAAGCAGCAGCGGTATGTGTACTTTTCGCACCGTTTGTCGCGCGAACTCAAGCAGTGGATGAAGTTCCGGGACCGTTATTCAAGCAGCGAATTCATGTTTCCCACAACAAGGGGCACCCAACTGGAAGTCCGGAACTATGAGAAGGCGCTGCGGGATGCCGGCGCGAGAGCAGGCGTAGACATACATCCGCACCAACTGCGGAACAATTTCGCCAAGTACTACATCATAAACGGCGGTGACTGGTTCACGCTGTCCCGGATCCTCGGCCATTCATCGGTTGAGGTCACGCAAAAGGCGTACCTGGATTTCACGGACGAAGAAGTCGGGCAGAAGTACCAGCGGCACAGTCCCATCGAATATTTGAAACTGTAAATGCAGTGCGTTCCGGCTGAAAGCCTTCACAGGCCGGAACGTTGTTTTTTCATGGCCGGCTATGGAACCTTTCGCGCCCTTGTACACTGCCGGCGCGCGCCTATCTCGGAGAAACACATGAAGCCCAGTTTATGCGGTGGGTTTGGTGCAGAGATTTGAGAACCGGCGGAGCAAAACCTTGAAAGTCGCATTCTTTGACCGCCTAGGTCCGATTCCCCCGACAAAACCGGCGCGCGCCATGCACCGTAAACTGTAAAACGTTTAAGTTAAACGCTTGTTAAAAAAAATTTTGCAAAAGTGCGCAAAAGAGTTGGAAATCTGATTCACGACTTTTTATAATCGAAAGTGTAAGGTTCATCCACGCTAATCCTTCAAAAGATTTCCGCTTTCGGTTCCCCCTCTCTTTACGACCTTTCGTCTTTTCCTTTCTTGCCTTTTGCCTTGGGTATGGCGAAATAAAGGACCTTGATTTTTGATAGTTCACAGAATGGACTTGTCCGAATCTCTTCCTCCCCGGCGCTTTTTATGACCGTTCGCTTTAGAACGGTCGAATTAAGCAAAGGGAGGTATCAAGCATATGAATTTTGAGATGGACTTGGATATTGACTACGAAGCGTTCTATGAAGAAGCGCTGGGGACGAAGATTCGTTGGAGAGGCAAAGAAGGCACTACGAACTGCCCGTTTCACGATGACAGAGATCCGTCCTTTTCGGTAAACAGGGAAAAGGGCGTGT
>LZRV01000041.1 GCA_002159065.1 Paenibacillaceae bacterium ZCTH02-B3
CACGGATAGAGGAACCAGTCGCCTTCCTCGACGCCGGCGGCCCTGCGCACTTCCTCCGGATCGGCGTGGCGCGTGCCGCGGATCTGGATCTCGGTCACCTTGGAAAGCGACGATTGCAAAAACAGCACGACCATGACGATGAAAAACAAAACGGCGAGCACGGCCGCCAACTTGCCGCCCCGGCGCCGCTCCGGACGAACCGGCTTCAGCGCGGGGATGCGGGTTTCCATCGGCAGCGGCGCCTCCCTTCCCCGTGGCTGTTCCTTTTCGTCCGGCACCCGCCCGATCGGCGCGCCGAGGCACCGGAACCTGCGCTCGATGCGGTCGTATGGTCGAATCTCCGGTCGAGCCATTCTGATTATATCATTCCCGCCTGCGAGATGCACATCGGCCCGGCGGGACCGGACGCTCCTCCGGAATGCGGTTCGCCCCCCGGTCCGGATTTCCGGACGTCCCGATGGTTTCCCGCCCGGATTTCGCCGTTCCGCATTCCGGGTTACCGTTCGCCCAGCAGCAGCACTTCCGGTATCAGCCGGATTCCGCATTTCCGCTCGACGGTGTCCTGGATGTGCCGCATCAGCGCAAGGACGTCCTCGGCCGTCGCGCCGCCGTGGTTGACGATGAAATTGGCGTGCAGCGTGGACACCTCTGCGGCCCCCACGCGGGCGCCCTTCAGGCCGGCGGCCTCGATGAGCCGCGCGGCGTGGTCGCCCGGCGGATTGCGGAACACGCTGCCCGCGCAGGCCATCTGCAGCGGCTGCGTCCGCAGGCGGCGATCCTTGTAGGTGGCCATCGCCGCCGCGATCTCCTTGCGGTCGCCCTGCGCCAGGCGGAACCGCGCCTCCGTCACGATGCCCCGCCGCCTTTGCAGGATGGAATGCCGGTATCCGAATTCCATTTCTTCCTTTGTGCAGGTGGCCTTCGTCCCGTCTTCCCAAACGATGTCGGCGGAAAGGAAAATCCGCGATACGTCCGACCCGTGCGCCCCGGCGTTCATGTAGACCGCTCCGCCGACCGAACCCGGGATGCCTCCCGCGAACTCCAGCCCGGTCAGCCCGGCCTTGCCCGCCAGGACCGACAGCTTGATGAAGGAAAAAGCCCCTCCCGCCACGACGTCGTGTCCTTCGAACCGCGCGTAGTCGAATCCGCTCCCCAGCTTGATGACCGCCCCCCGGACCCCTTTGTCGGTCACCAGCGTGTTTGATCCCCGGCCGAGCAGATGCCACGGCACCCCGTGGCGGCGCAGCGCGGCGAGGGCGGCGGACAGTCCGTCCGCCGTCTCCGGCACGAGGAACAGATCCGCCGGGCCGCCGATTTTCCACGTGGTGTGTTCGGCCAGCGGTTCGTTTTGCCGCACGGCGCCGATATTCGCCTTTTTCAGCTCGTCGATCAGCCGCTCAATGGACATGGACGAAGTTCCTCCTTGCCCGTTGCGCCGGGGAAGCGGACCCATCCGCCGCGGACGGAATGCGGCGCGTCCGCTTATGGGCCGCGCCGGGCATCCGCCGCGGTCACGTTGTATCCTATGACGGGGCGCCGCCGGGGGTGACAAACGCCCAATCGTCGTTCCGCCGCCGACTCGCAACAGCGACAAAAATGCCATTATTTTCGCATGAAAACGGCCTTTTCGAAGAACCAATAGCATTTTGTGCCATTAATTTGGAAAAATTTATGTTATTCCAGGCAACTGCCTCGAAAATTATGGCACAAATGTCGTTGTTTCGTCCAAAACCGCATGAAAACGAATTAACAATGGCATTCTTGTCGCTATTGGCGGTTGGGCGTCGCGATCGCGGTGAGCCTGCGCATCTCTTCGTAGATCAGCGCCGCCGCTTCCGGCTTGCCGAGAGCGCGGGAAGCCGCCGCCATCGACCTCCGGCGGTCCGGATCCCGCATGATGCCGGCAATCTGCCCGAACAGCGCCTCTCCCGTCAGATCCCGCTCCAGGATCATGATCGCCGCCCCCTTCCGCGCCAGGCTTTCCGCGTTGGGCTGCTGGTGATTGCCCGTCACGTTGGGCGAGGGAATCAGGATGGCCGGCACGCCGACGGCCGTGATTTCCGAGAGAAAGGAAGCGCCCGCGCGGCTGACGACCAGCGAGGCCGCCGCCAGCACCTCCGGCATGTTGTGGATGTACGGCAGGATTTTGAGCCGGCCTTCCAAAGCGGGGGGCGAGCCGCCGACGCCCGCCGAAATTTCTTCGAAATATTTTTCTCCCGTCACAAATACGAAGCGCACGTCCGGCAGGCGGTCCAGAAAGGGAACCATCGCCGCGGCGGCCTCGTTGATCGCCTTCGCCCCGCCGCTGCCGCCGACGACGAGCACGAAGGGCGTACCGGGCGCAAACCCCAGGGAAGCGAAGCCCCTCTCCGGGGACGCGGCTGCCGCCGCGCTGGCGCAGGGATTGCCGCTGTGCAGCAGGCGGACGCCGCCTTTGCCGCGCCCCCGCCCGGCGGTCAGGCGGCGAAAATGCGCCTCCGAATCGGCGAAACTGTACGCCACCGCCCGCGCGTGGCGGGCGAGAAAACGGTTGGCCAGGCCCGGCACCACGTTCTGTTCGTGGATGAGGGTCGGAATCCCGAGCCGGGCCGCCGCGTAGACCACCGGGCCGCACACATAGCCGCCGGTGCCGACGACGATGTCCGGACGGAACTCGCGAAGCAGCCCCTTCGCCCAGCGAACGCCGGCGAGAAATCGCCACACGGCGCGCACGTTGTGCCATGACAGGGAACGCCGGAAACCGGTGACGTCCAGCGCCTCGAAACGGATCCCCCGTTGCGGGACGACGCGGCTTTCCAGGCCGCGGACGTTGCCGATGTACAAGAGCTCCGAATCGGGTTCCCGCGCCAGCACTTCCTGGCCGATGGCCAGGGCGGGATAGATGTGGCCGCCGGTTCCTCCTCCCGTGAGGACCACGCGCATGGGCTTCACCTCGCGGACCGGGATATGTTGAGCAGGATGCCGATCGCCGTCAGCAGAAGCGTAAGCGACGATCCGCCGTAGCTGACCAGGGGCAGCGTGATGCCGGTGACCGGCAAAAGTCCGATGACGACGCCGATGTTGATGAGCACCTGCACGGCGAAAATGGCCACGATGCCGGCGGCGAGAAAGCTGCCGAACGGATCGGCGACGGCGATCGCCGTCCGCATGCCGCGCCACACGAGGAGCAGAAACAGCAGGATGAGCAGCGCGCCGCCGACAAAGCCGAGTTCCTCCGCCAGGATGGAAAAGATGAAATCCGTCTGCGGTTCCGGCAGATAGCTGTATTTCTGGCGGCTCATGCCGAGGCCGAGGCCGAGCAGGCCCCCCGGCCCGACGGCATACAGCGACTGGATTGCCTGATAACCGGCCCCCTGCGGGTCCTGCCAGGGATCCAGATAGGCGATGATCCGCTGCAGCCGGTAGGGCGCCGCGGCAATCAGGGCCGCCAGTCCGGCAAGGCCTGCCAGCGCCAGGGCGGCGAGATGGGCCAGCCGCACGCCCGCCGCGTAGATGACCATGAGCGAGGCGCCGATCATCACCGCGCCGGTGCCCAGGTCGGGCTGCAGCATGATGAGGCCGAAGGCGGCCCCGAGCACCGCCAGGGCGGGAAGCAGCCCGCGGGTGAAGGATGCCATCTCCCGCTGCCGTTCCGACAGATACCGGGCGAGAAACACGATCATCGCCAGCTTCATGAACTCGGACGGCTGGATGCCGAAGGAACCGATGCCGAGCCAGCTGCGGGCGCCCCCGCGCACCACCCCGACGCCGGGCACGAGCACCAGGCAGAGCAGCGCGAAACAGACGATGAGCCCGGGCAAGGCCCATTTTTTCCAGAACGTGTAGTCGACGTTCATGGCGGCGTACATGGCCGCAAGGCCGAGGGCCGCAAAGAGCAGCTGGCGCTTGAAATAGTAGAAAGCGTCTCCGTAGTCGCGAAACGCGGCCACGGCGCTGGCGCTGTACACCATGACCACGCCGATGGCCAGAATGCCCAGCGTCGCGGCAATGATCCAGAAATCGGGATGGGAACGGGAACCGGTCGCCTGCGCCATAAAGCGAACACCTCGCGTCGCGCGGGTTAAGGGGCGGGTCCACCCGGGGAGAGAGTCCGCAAGGCAAGGATTCCCGGGACGGACAGCCCTCCGCCGGGGACGGGCCCCTTTTTACAACGTATGCGCCGATTCCTTAAAAATTCGGCCGCGCACCTCGAAGGACGGGAACATGTCCCAGCTCGCACAGGCGGGAGAAAGCAGCACGGCGTCGCCCTCCCGCGCGGCGGACGCAGCTTCCCGCACGGCGCGGCGCAGCGTATCGGCGGCATCATTTTCAGGTTCGACGACGATCACCTTCGTCAAACCCGCCTTTGCCGCCGCTTCCCGAAGTTTGTGCCGCGTTTCCCCGAGGGCGACCAGCACCCGCACCCGGTCGCGGAAGGCAGGAAGAAGTTCGGCGAAATCCGATCCCCTGTCCTTGCCGCCGGCGATAAGCACGACCGGCCCGCTGAGGGAAGCGATGGACATGGCCGTGGCCGCCGGATTGGTCGCCTTGGAATCGTTGTAGTACCGAACGCCCCCGATCTCCCGGACGAATTCCAGGCGGTGCTCCACGCCGCGGAATTCGGCGAGCGGCGCCCGCAGCGCCTCCGGCGGCGCGCCCGCGGCCAGGGCGACGGCGACGGCGGCCAGCGCGTTGGCGACGTTGTGCCGCCCCGGGATGCCGAGCTCCGCCACGGGAACGACGCGCGCCTCTTCACCGTCCCGCCGCGCCGTGATCCAGCGGTCGGTCCCGTCCGCGGCCGGGCCTGTCCCGTCGGAGTAGGGAGGATCGACAAAAACTCCCTCTTCCAGGCGCCGCAAAAGCGAAAAAGGCCATTTGCGCGCCTTGAGCGACGCGGACAGCCGGACGCAGACGGGATCATCGGCGCTGTACACCGCCGTGTCGTCCGCCGTCTGGTTGGCGAACAGCCGGGCTTTCGCTTCGATGTAGTGATCCATGGTGCCGTGGTAGTCGAGATGCGTCGGATAGACGTTGAGCAGACAGGCGATCCGCGGGTGGAAGGCGGACGTTCCCATCAGCTGGAAGCTGCTCAGTTCGGCCACCAGCCATCCGTCCGGCGCCGCTTCCAAAGCGGCTTCACACAGCGGACGGCCGATGTTGCCGGCGACCACGGTTTTGAACCCGGCGGCTTCCAGCAGAAGACCGGTCAGCGTCGTCGTGGTCGTTTTCCCGTTGGAACCGGTGATGCCGATGATGGGCGCGCGGGCGAGCTGTCCCGCCACCTCCACCTCGGTGACGATTTCGATGCCCAAAGCCGCAGCCCTCGCCACGGGCGGGGCGGAATACGGGATGCCGGGATTTTTCACCAGGAGGTCGGCGTCCGCCGCGGGAAAATCGTCGGGATGCCCCCCGCAGATCACCGTGACGCCCATCGCCTCCAGCTCGTCCGCTTCCGGACACTGGCCGCGCGGCTTGAGATCGTTCGCCGTCACTTCCGCGCCGAGGCCGTGAAACAGCTTTGCCGCGGCGGCGCCGCTCCTCGCCAGCCCGAGCACCGCCACCTTTCGCCCGCGATACGCTTCGAGAGGTTTCATGCGGCCCAGATCCCCTTGTACCAGATGAGGCCGGCGGCGGCCAGCACCAGGCCGGCGAACCAGAACGTCGTCACCACGCGCCATTCGGACCAGCCGGAAAGCTCGAAGTGGTGGTGGATCGGGCTCATTTTGAACACGCGTTTGCCCCGCGTCTTGAACGATACCACCTGGATGATGACGGACAGCATTTCCACCGCGAACACCCCGCCGATGACCGGAAGGAGCAGCTCGTTTCCCGTCATCACCGCCACGGCGCCCAGTCCGCCGCCGATGGCAAGGGAGCCGGTGTCGCCCATGAACACCTTGGCCGGGTGGGCGTTGAACACAAGAAAGCCGAGCACCGCCCCGATCATCGCCGCGGCGAAGACGGAAGCGGGCTGGTGCATCCGTTCCATCGCGATCACCAGAAACGCTCCGTAGGCAAGGGCGCTTGTCCCGGCCAGAAGCCCGTCCAGCCCATCGGTGAAGTTGACGGCGTTGCCGGTCGCAAGCAGGATGAGCACGGCCAGCGCCCAATAGCCCCAGCCCAGTTCCAGCGACCACTCCGTACCCGGCACCGCCAGATGGGTGGGATGGCCGTCCAGGTAAAGCAAAAAGCAAAAGAGCACGGCAAAGAACAGCTGCCCCGCGAGTTTCTGGAGAGCCGTCAGCCCCAGGGAACGCCTGAACGCGATCTTGATGTAATCGTCCAGGAAACCGACCAGGCCGAAACCGAAGCAGGCGACGACCAAAGCCCAAAACGAGAGCTCCCGGTCGGCAAACCGCACGAACGCGACGGCGGCCGCGAGCAGGATAAGGACCCCGCCCATCGTGGGTGTGCCCTGCTTGGACAGATGGGTCGACGGGCCGTCGTCCCGAACCTGCTGGCCGAATTTCAGCCGGCGAAGCAGCGGGATGCCCGGCGGTCCGAGCAGCACCGCCAGCGCGAAGGCGACGCCGACCGCCCACAGCACGGCCGTGTTATCCATGGGCTTCCCCTCCGGATCTTCCGGGTCCGGCCTGCAACAATTGGACCACCTCTTCCATCTTCATGCCGCGCGAAGCCTTGACCAGCACCAGGTCGGCCGGGTCCAGCTCCCCGATGACGGCGGCCGCCAGGGCGGCCTTGTCCCCGAAATGGCGCACCCGGCCCTCCTCCGGCATGAGGCGCGAAGCTTCCTCGGCCATATGCGCCGCCAGCCTGCCATACGTGTACAACCGGTCCACCCCGGCGGACGCCGCTTCCCGGCCGATGGCCGCGTGCAGGGCGGCTTCCTCGGGGCCCAGCTCGAGCATGTCTCCCAGGAGCAGCCATTTCCGCTTGAAACCCGCAAGTTCCCCCACGAGGCGGATGGCCGCCCGCACCGAAGTCGGACTCGCGTTGTAGGCGTCGTTGAGCAGGACGGCGCCGTTCCAGGCCGCCGTGCGTTCGATGCGCATGCCGATGACGGAAGCCTCCATAAGCCCGCGCCGGATGTCTTCGGCGTCCAGGCCCAAAAGCCTCCCCACGGCTGCGGCGGCCGCGGCGTTCACGGCGTTGTGCCGGCCGGGCAGGGGCACCCGGAACGGCTCCCCTTCTTCCGGTCCGGCCGGCTTCGGGCCAAGCGCGGGGCCGAAGGCCAGGCGAAATTCCGTGCCGTCAATGCCTGCGCGGATGCCGTGCACCCGCACGTCGCTGTCCGCCCCTTCCCCGAAGGTAAACACGCGGACGCCCGCGGGCGGGGGGGAAGCGGCCAGCTCCTCCCGGATCAGCGGTTCGTTTTCCGGAACGACGAGGGCGCCGCCGGGCTCAAGTCCTTCGGCGATCTCCAGCTTGGCCCGCGCGATGTTGCGCCGCGAACCGAGCTGCATCAGGTGCGCTTCGCCGATGTTGGTGATCACCGCCACGTCCGGCCCGGCCAGCCGGGTGAGGCGTGAAATCTCGCCCCGCCCGCTCATGCCCATTTCCACCACGAGCGCTTCCGCATCCGGATCCGCCCGCAGGATGGTAAGCGGCAGGCCGATGTGGTTGTTCAGATTGCCGGCCGTCTTGTGCACGAGCAACCGTCGGGCCAGCACGGAAGCGATGAGGTCCTTCGTGGTCGTCTTGCCGTTGCTGCCGGTGACCGCCACCACTTTCGCCTTGAGCATGGAGCGGTACCGTTCCGCCAGCTTTTGCAACGCTTCCAGCGGATCGTCCACCAGGAGCAGCGGAAGGCCTGCGCCTCCCTCCGGCACGGGTCTGTCGCGCCGCCACAGGGCGGCCGCGGCACCGGCGCGGGCGGCGTCGGCGACGAAATCGTGGCCGTCGTGCCGCTCCCCTTCAATGGGCACAAACAGCTCGCCCGGCTTCAGCGTGCGCGTGTCGGTGGACACGCCGCGGATTTCTTCGTTTTCCCGGTTCGGCTCCGGGATCGCCGCCCCGCACCAGGCGGCGACGTCTCCCAGTTTCGCCCTGATCAACGCATTCGGCTCCTTATCGCTTCCGACGCCACCAGGCGGTCGTCGAACGGCAGCGTCTCGCCGCCGACGATCTGGTACGTCTCGTGTCCTTTGCCCGCAATCAATACTACATCCCCGGGTCCGGCCATTTCAACCGCGCGGAAGATGGCCGTGCGCCGGTCAACCTCCATGGCGTAGCGGTCCGCCGGACAGCCGCTCTCGATCAGACCGGCTTCGATGTCCCGCAGGATGGCGGCGGGGTCCTCGCTGCGCGGGTTGTCGCTGGTCACCCACACGAAATCGGCGAGCTGCGCGGCGATGCGCCCCATGACCGGCCGCTTCGTCCGGTCCCGGTCGCCGCCGCAGCCGAACACGCAGATGACCCGTCCTTCCGCGATTTCCCGCACGGCGCGAAGCACGTTGTCCAACCCGTCGGGCGTATGGGCGTAGTCGACCACCACGGCGAAGGGTTGCCCTTCGTCCACCGGCTCCAGGCGTCCGGGCACGCCGGTGACGCTTTCCAGGCTGGCCGCGGCGGCTTCCAGCGGGATGCCTTCGCACAGGGCGGCCGCGAGGGCGGCCAGGGCGTTGTACACGTTGAACCTGCCCACGAGCCGCAGGTGGACGCGCCGCGAACCGGCAAACGTCTCCGCCGTGAAAGACGCTCCCCGGGCGGTCGCCTTCACGTCCACGGCGCGAACCATCGCTTCCCGTTCGATGCCGTAGGTGACCACTTCCGCGCTGGTCAGACGCGCAAACCCCTCCGACGCCGGGTCGTCCGCGTTCAGCACGGCGTAGGTCCGCTCCGCCGGATCGTCCTCATAGGCGTTGCCAAGGCGCGCGAACAAAAGCCCCTTGGCCGCGGCGTACGCCTCCATCGTGCCGTGGTAGTCCAGATGATCCTGCGTCAGGTTGGTAAACACGGCGGTGCGGAACCGCACGCCGCGGACGCGGCCCTGTTCCAGCGCGTGGGAGCTTACTTCCATCACGCAGCGCCGGACCCCCGCGTTGGTCATCTCGCGGAACAGCCTTTGCAGTTCCAGCACGTCGGGCGTTGTGACCGACGCGGGGCGGCTTTGTCCGGCGTATCGGATTTCCACGGTGCCGATGACGCCCGCCGGCACCCCCGCGTCCAGCAGAATTCGCTCGATCAGCCAGGTGGTCGTCGTCTTTCCGTTGGTGCCGGTGACGCCGATGGGCCGCAAGATGCGCGTCGGGCGGCCGAAATACGCGTCGGCCAGCATGGCCAGCGCCCGCTGGGCGTCGGGAACGATCAGCTGCGGAACGGGCAGCGGCAGTTCCCGCTCGGCCACCAGGGCGGCCGCTCCCTTCGCCACGGCCTCCTCCGCGAAGTCGTGGCCGTCCCGCGTCAACCCGCGCAGGCAAAAAAACAGATCGCCCGGCCGGACCCGCCGCGAATCGGACGCAAGCCCCGTCACTTCCGTCCGGGGGTCGCCAACCGTGCGGCTTACGAGAAGCTGCTTGCCGAGTTCGGCCAGTTTCATCGCCATCGTCGGTCTCCTTTCGCGCCCGGCCCATTCCGCCGTATTCAGGACCGTGTGTGCAACGCACACCCATTATCCGGCAAACCCCGGCTCCGTTCAAGCGGACCCGCGCGGCGAGGGACGGCTCTTCCCGCTCCCGTCGTCTTCGTCCCCCAGGTAGATCCGGATCACGGAGCCCTTCGGCACCCTTGCGCCCGCGGCGGGCGCCTGGCGGATGACGATATCCCCTTTTCCGGAGGAGGCCAGCCTGAAATTCATGTTCAAATCCTCGTACAGGTCGGATACCGTCTTGCCCACCAGATTCGGCACGGTCACCGTCGGCGTTTCGCCGAAACGAAGCTTTTTCTCCAGCTGGCCCTGGCGGGGCGCGACGCCCAGGTACGGCAGCGCGTCCGCCAGAATGTTCCGCACGACGGGCGCCGCCACCACGCCGCCGAACTGGATGCCCTTCGGATTGTCCACCGCCACGTACACGATGATCCGCGGATCGTCCGCCGGCGCGAAGCCGATGAACGAGACGATGTGTTCGTTGGGCAAATAGCGGCCGCCCGACGCTTTCTGCGCGGTGCCGGTCTTGCCGCCGACACGGTAGCCTTCCAGGAAGGCATTGCCGCCCGTGCCGTTGGCGACGACGCTTTCCAGGGCTTCCCGGATTTTCGCCGACGTTTCGGGGGAAATGACCTGACGCACCAGCTGCGGCGCGTTTTCCGCCACCACCCGGCCCGTTTCCGGATGGATCCAGGCCTTGGCGACGTAAGGCCGGTACAGCCTGCCGCCGTTGATGGCCGCCGAGACGGCGGTGATCTGCTGGATCGGCGTCACCGACACCCCCTGTCCGAAGGAAGTGGTGGCCAGTTCCACGGGGCCGACCCGCTCACGCCGGAACAGGATGCCGTTTTCTTCCCCCTTGAGATCGATGCCCGTCTTTTTCCCGAAACCGAAATCTTCTATGTACTTGAACAGAAGATCCTTGCCCAGCCGCTGGCCGAGGACCACAAAGCCGGGGTTGCAGGAGTTTTCCACGACCTCGAGAAAGGTCTGGCTGCCGTGCCCGCCTTTCTTCCAGCAGCGGAGCCGGGCCCCTCCCACCTCGATGGCGCCGGGGTCGAAGAAGAATTCCCGTTTGAGATCGACCTTTCCTTCTTCCAGCGCGGCGGCAAGGGTGATGATCTTGAACGTGGAACCCGGTTCGTAGGTCATCCAGATCGGCAGGTTGCGGTTGTAGATTTCCGGATCGTAGTCCCGATAGCGATCGGGCTCGTAGGTCGGACGGGAAGCCATGGCCAGCACTTCGCCCGTCCGCGGGTCCATGGCGATGGCGAGGGCCCGGTCCGGCTCGTACTGCAGCACGGCCTGGTCCAGCTCGCGTTCCACGATTGCCTGGATCGTCCTGTCCAGGGTCAGCTGCAGCGTAAGCCCGTCCTTCGGCGGGCGGAAGCGTTCCCCCGCGCCGGGCATCTGCCGTCCCGCCGCGTCCGAAAGGTACGAGACGCTGCCCCCGATTCCCCGAAGCAGCTCGTCGTACTGCAGCTCGACGCCCGTCAGCCCCTGGTTGTCGATGCCGGTAAAGCCGAGCACATGGGCCGCCAGGCTGCCGAACGGGTAATGGCGCTTGTTGTCCTCGGCCACGACGATGCCGGGAAGGGCCATTTCGCGGACCTGGCGGGCCTTCTCCAGCGAAATTTTCCGCCCGCCGGGCTGCAGCCGGACGATGCTTTCCCGTTTGGTGAGCAGCTCGTGCAACCGTTCCTCCGTCATGTCCAGGACGGGCGCCAGCCTGCGGGCCGTTTCCCGCGGGTCCCGCACCTGGGCGGGGATGGCGAGCACCGTGGGCGAACTGATGTTGTAGGCGAGCTTCACGCCGTTGCGGTCGACGATTTCGCCGCGCCGGGCGGCGAACGGCACCTCCCGGCGCCAGGATTCCTCCGCCCTGAGCCTGAGCTCGTCGCCTTTCACCAGCTGGATGTAAGCCAGGCGGGCGAGAAGCGCCGCAAACAGAAGACCCGTCGCGAGCAGGGCGACGTACAGCCGCCTTCGCGACGCGATCCGGGACAGCTGCAACTTCAGATCCCCCCGTTTCGCGCCGGGTGATGGGCTTTGACTGATACAGCCTATTCCCGGCGCCCGGGGGTTAGAACAAGCCGCCCGCGGCGGAAGCCTGCGGCGCAAGGGCATGGATGACACTATTCGCCCGTGGTGCCGGGCGAGTCCCCCGGTATCGGAGACTATCCGATGTCAAGCCCGTGCGGCAACGCCGCGACTCCCGTTCCCGGGGATGAGGCCGGCGGCGCGGATTCGCCGCCGGAACCTGCATCCCCGCCGTCTTCCGTTTCCCCCCGCGGGTCCGAGGTCCCTGCGTCCCGTCCCTGCGGGTCCAGCGTCAGGGAAACCTGCCATTTTCCGTTCTTCCGATCCGCATGCTGATCGATCACGTAACCCGTTCCCTGAACGGCGCATTCAGCCTCGAGCAGGGCGCACAGCTCCAGCGCGTCGCGCAGCGGCATGCCCCGCATGTCCGGCACGCTGGAATCTTTTCCTTCCGTCAGCAGATACACGCGCTGGGAAATCGGAAGCACGCCGCCGGCTCCGGGCAATTGCCGCGTCACGACGCTCCCCCTGCCGACCACCTCCGCGGTGAACGATTTCGCGCGCAGCACCGCCTTGGCTTCCGATACCCGCATGCCCGTCACGTCCGGCACTTCCGCGGTGACCGGCCCGGACGCCGCCGACACCGCGACGGCCGCATCCTGCTCGGACTGCTCCGGGAAGATGCCCAGATGCCGCAGCGACTGTTCCATGATCCGCTTCCACACCGGAGCGGCCACGGAGCCGCCGGCGGCCATCTCGTCCTGCGGCTCGTCGATGACGACGTAGAGCACGATGCGCGGATCTTCCACCGGCGCATAGCCGATGAAGGAAACGATGTATTTGCCTTCGGCGTATTTGCCGTCGACCACCTTCTGCGCGGTGCCCGTTTTTCCCGCCACGCGGTAACCTGGGATGTACGCGTTTCGGCCCGTTCCGATCTGGCGGTCGCTGACCACCTGCTCCAAAAATTCACCCACCAGCCGGCTCGACTCCGGCGAGATGACCTGCCGCACCACCACGGGTTCCGTATGGACGGTTTCACCCGTCTGGGGATCGGTGACGGATTTGACCACAAACGGCCTCATCAGCTTGCCGCCGTTGGCGATGGCGGCCACCGCCGAAAGCTGCTGGATCGCCGTCACCTGCAGCCTCCCCTGGCCGAAGGCCGCCGTCGCCACTTCCGTGGCGTACTGCTTGCGGATCGTCACCGCCCCGGCTTCCTCCGCCGGCAGTTCGATGCCGGTCCTCCAGCCGAATCCGAAAGCCGAAATGTAATCGAGCAGCCTGTCCGCGCCGAGCTTTTCGTACCCCAGCTTGACGAACGCCACGTTGCTGGAGCGCTTCAATCCTTCCAGGTACGTGATTTCGCCCCAGCCGGCGCCGTTGTTGTGGTCCCGGATCGTGTAGTTGGCCACCCGGATGCTGCCGGATTTATAAGTCTCTTCCGGGTCGAACAACCCTTCCTCCACCGCTCCCGCCAGCGTCACGATCTTGAAGGTGGAACCGGGTTCGTACAGCGCCTGGATGGCGTTGTTGCGGAACGCAGCGGAATCCGCCTCCCAATACCGGTTGGGGTCGAAGGTCGGCAGGCTGGCCATGCCCAGGATTTCCCCCGTGCGCGGATCCATGGCGACGGCCGCCGCGCCGGCGGGCTGATATTTGTCATACGCTTCCTTGAGCGCTTCCTCGATGAAATATTGGATGTCCCGATCGATGGTCAGGGTGATGTTCACGCCGTTGACCGCGTGTTGCACTTCCACCTCGCCGCCCGGCAGCTGGGTGCGGGTGCCGTCCCGCTGGTAGACGATCCTGCCCGGCTGGCCCTCCAGTTCTTCGTAATACCGCTGCAGAATCCCGCCGATCCCCTGACCTTCCTTGCTTTCATATCCAAGCACGTGCGCCGCCAGGGACCCGTTGGGGAAATAGCGCTTCCGCTCCTCGAGAAAATAGAGACCGACATCTTTCCGCCCGGTCAGTTCGCGCAACCGCTCGCGGAAGGCGAAAAGCGTATCGTAGACCTCCCGGTCCACTTTCCATCCTTCGTTGCGGATCTCCACCTGCTGATACAGTTCGCCCTTGTCGTTCCGCTTGGTGACCAGCCTGCGCAAATCCTGCACCGGTTTGCCGAGAACGTCGTGCAGCTCGGCCACGATCCGCTCGGTGATGCCGAGGGAGGGAAATTCTTTTTCCAGCTTGTCCAGCATATCCGGTCCGACCGCCACCGTATAGGCGGTGGTGTCGTCCACCAGCACCCTGCCCATGCGGTCCCGGATCACGCCGCGCTCCTGGGGGATCGTTTCGCTGGCAATCCAGGTCTTGCGCGCCTGTTCGGCCCAAAATTCGGCGTGCACCACCTGGACCCAGTACACCCGTACCAGCAATCCGACAAAAAAGAGGGTCATGAACCCTCCCAGGAGCAGCGATCTTCTTTTCACCCTCCGGGTCATGCGCATCATCCTCTTCGTGCGAAAAACGGCTGAAGACCGCCTTCCGCCCGGCCCCGCGGCTCCCGTTCAGGGACGCATGGCCGTGGCGGAGCGGTCGTTCCGGTCGACGCCGATCCGGCCGGAGTCGGTCACGACGGCGATCCCCCGCGAATCGATCCGGATGAACCCTTGCCGGGACGCCTCCTCGGCGATGCGGCTCGGGTCCTTCAGCCGCTCCACCTCCCGCTGCAGTTCTTTCACCTGCGTTGTCATGCGTTCGTGTTCCACTTTGAGTTCCTGGATGGCGCGGTTCAGCTGGTAGATTTCCGCATAGCGGTAAATGACCACGCCGGCCACCGCCACGAGCAGCGCGACGGTCAGCATGTAGAGCAGCTTCTCGCCGACGGGCAGCGCGCGCCGCCGCGTCTTGCGGACCCCGCCCCTCTGCTGGGCGCTTTCGCCGGCGCGTTCGGGTTGAAGAGCCAGATTGCCGTAATATTTCATTCCGGTTCCCCCTCAATCTCGCCTGTTTCGGTTACCGCCGCCTTCCGCGGGCCGGCTTCCGGCGGGCGGGCGTTTTCCCGCCTTTCCGCGATCCGCAGCTTTGCGGACCGGGCCCTTGGATTGGCCGCCCGTTCCGCTTCGGAAGGCACGACGGGTTTGCGATATACGAGGCGAAGCCTGCCTTGTCCGCCGCCGCATACGCAGACCGGAAAATCCGGCGGACAGCGGCACGGGGCCGCCTCCTTAGCGAAGGTTTCCTTCACGATGCGATCTTCCAGCGAATGGAAGGTGATGACCGCGATTCTGCCTCCGGGCGCAAGACACCCGATCGCCTGTTCAAGCCCTTCCCGCAGCGCGCCCAGTTCGTCGTTGACGGCGATCCGGATCGCCTGGAAAGTCCGCTTCGCCGGATGCGGTCCGGATCTTCTCGCCGCCGCGGGGATGGCCTCCTTCACGATTTCCGCCAGCCGCCCCGTCGTTTCGATGGGCGCCCGCCGCCGTTCGCGGACGATGCGCCGGGCGATGGCGCGGGCGTACCGTTCCTCGCCGTAATCGCGGATGACGGCGGCCAGTTCTTCCTCCCCCCACCCGTTGACGATGTCGCGGGCAGTGAGGGGCTGCGACCGGTCCATCCGCATGTCCAGGGGCGCGTCGAGGTTGTAGCTGAATCCGCGCTCCGCCTCGTCCAGCTGCATGCTGGACACGCCCAAGTCGAAGAGGAAGCCGTCCGCCCTGGGCACGCCGCTTTCCTGCGGCGCTCCCGCGCCGCGGAGCGCGTCGGCCAGACGGCGGAAATCGCTTTTGACCAGCGTGACCTTGTCTCCAAAGCGTTCAAGCCGCATCCGGGCAAGGGCAAGCGCCGTCTCGTCCCGGTCGAGGCCGATCAGCCGGCCGCGCGGTCCCAGCCGGGAAGCGATCAGTTCGCTGTGGCCGCCCGCGCCGACGGTACAGTCCACATACAGCCCGTCCGGCCGCACGTTCAGCCCGTCCACCGCCTCTTTCCCGAGCACCGTCACGTGATGTGCCATGCCGGCCTCCAAAAGCGAAACCCCGACCGTGTCCGGAACCGGGCCGAATGGCGTCGGCCGGAACGGTCAGAAGTTGAAGTCGAAATCCACCAGTTTTTCCGCGATCTCGCCAAACGACGCCTGGGCCCCGGCGGTGTACGATTCCCATGTCGCCTTGTCCCAGATTTCCACACGATTCGACACGCCGATGACGACACAATCCTTCTCGAGCCGGGCATACTCCCTGAGATGCGCCGGCACGTTGATTCTGCCCTGCCTGTCCCACTCGCATACGGAAGCTCCCGAGAAGAACAGGCGCGCGAAGGCGCGGGCGTCGGACTTCATCATGGGCAGCGATTTCAGCCGCTGCTCGAGCGACTTCCATTCGTCCATCGGGTAGACGAACAGGCAGCTGTCCAGCCCGCGGGTGACGACGAATTCGGCTCCGAGGGCCTCGCGGAATTTGGCGGGAATGGTGATCCGGCCTTTCTCGTCGATGGTGTGCTGGTATTCCCCCAAAAACATCGGCCCTCTTCACCTCCCCCATCGTTCACCACTATCCCCCACTTTTACCCACACATGACCTTATATTCGCCCCAAAAAACAAAAATCCTGCTGCTGGAGCAGGATTTCAAAAAAATATTTTATGCGGTTAACTAACCGTTCAGAACCAGTTGTCCAGATATTCCCGCTGCTCGCGGCTCAGCTCGTCGATGGCGATGCCCAGCGTCTCCAGCTTGAGCCTGGCCACCTGTTCGTCCAGTTCGCGGGGCAGGTCCACCACGCGTCCCCCCAGCCCGGCGTGCCGTTCGGCCAGATAACGCAGGGCCAGGGCTTGCAGGGAGAAGGACATGTCCATGATTTCGGCGGGATGCCCGTCGCCGGCGGCCAGATTGACGAGACGTCCTTCGGCCAAAAGATACAGCGTGCGGCCGTCGGGCAGGGCGAACGCCTCGACGCCCTCGCGCACCTTGCGGCGGGAAACCGCCATGGCGGCCAGTTCCCGCACGTTGATTTCCACGTCGAAATGGCCGGCGTTGGCCAGAACGGCACCGTCCTTCATCCGCGCGAAATGCTCGCCGCGCAGAACGTCCCGGTTGCCGGACACCGTGACGAAATAATCCCCGACAGCGGCGGCTTCCTTCATCGGCATGACGGAAAATCCGTCCATGTGGGCTTCGATGGCGCGGATCGGGTCCACTTCGGTGACGATCACCTTCGCCCCGAGCCCTTTGGCCCGCATAGCCACGCCCCTGCCGCACCAGCCGTAGCCGCCCACGACCACCGTCTTGCCGGCCACGACCAGGTTGGTGGCGCGGTTGATGCCGTCCCACACCGACTGGCCGGTGCCGTACCGGTTGTCAAACAGGTGCTTGCATTGCGCGCCGTTGACATTGACCATCGGAAACCGCAGGGCGCCCTGCCGCTCCATCGCCCGCAGGCGGTGGATGCCGGTGGTCGTCTCTTCCGCGCCGCCCCGGACGGTGTCCAGAAGGTCCCGCCGCGAGGTGTGCAGAATCGTCACCAGG
The DNA here is from genome assembly GCA_002159065.1 of Paenibacillaceae bacterium ZCTH02-B3. Classification (GTDB taxonomy): domain Bacteria; phylum Bacillota; class Bacilli; order Paenibacillales; family Paenibacillaceae; genus ZCTH02-B3. Next base: position 17,033 of record LZRV01000041.1, read on the forward strand.
TCTCCTCCGTCGTCGATGATCAGATGCGGTTTCGTTTCCAGCGTCCGCACCAAAAGCTCTTCGTATTCCCGCATATCCACGCCCCGCTTGGCGAACACCGCCGCGCCTTCTTCCAGGAGCGCCGCGGCCACGTCGTCCTGGGTGGACAGGGGGTTGCAGCCCGCGATGGCCACTTCGGCGCCCCCGGCCATGAGCGTTCCGACAAGACACGCGGTCTTGGCCTCCACATGGAGCGCCACAGCCACCCGCAGCCCTTCAAAAGGCCGTTCCTTTGCAAAGCTTTCCCGGATGCGGGCCAGCACCGGCATGTGCGCCCGGGCCCATTCGATTTTCAGTTTTCCTTCCGGAGCCAACGAGGGATCCCTGACGATCCCCTTAGTTTTCGCATGATCCAAGCCGGCAAACCTCCTTGGCGGCCGTATCGAACCGGACCAGCATATGGCCCCCTTCGGCATCCATGTCCGTTCCCGTCCAGGCGCCGATCCAGGACGGACCGTAAGCGTTCAGAAAATGGATCGCGCCCAGCACGCGCTCCTGCGGCCGGCCCATGGGACAGAGCGCGGCGCGCACGCGGTCCCATCGGCGCAGCGACGCTTCGTGCCGGCGCAGAAACGCCTCCCGGGTCCTCCGTTCCAGATAGGCGACCTGTTCCAGGATACGCGCGAGGTTTTTGCGTCCCAGGTCGCCAAGGCCCGTTTCGGCCGCGTCGAGTTCCTTCAGCAGCGGGTCGTACAGGGCGGCGATCCCTTCCCGTACCGCCCGGTAGCGCTCGTCCCACCCTTTTTCTTCCAGGGATTCAAGCCATGCGGCGCGACGCTCTTCCCATCGCCAGATCGCCTCTTCGGGGGTCAGTCCCAGCTCCCCGAGGAGCGATTCGGTCCACGGCTCGAGAAAGGTGAAGGACGGGCGCGGAACGATCACGGGCATGCCGATGCCGAACCGTTCAAAGGCCGGACCCAGCTGGCCCCAGTAGGCGATTTCCGCCGGCCCCAGCACCGTCGCCAGCACCGGCAGGAGAAAGTCCTGCATGAGCGGCCGGGACAACGCCCCCGTGCTGAACCGTTCCGGTTCGTTCTCCGCCATCGCCGCAAGCTCCGCCCGATCCGCCCGGAAAAATCCCCGTCGGTCGGCGAATCCGTCCCCCTTGCGGTAAAGCAGGAGCCGCCCCATCGGGTGATGGACGAACAGATGCGCGCCGTCCTCCGGCGTCTCCGCCTGGGGCGCAAAGCCGAGGGCGCGCACGCGCCTCTCCCCTTCCGCCAGGGCTTCCGCCAGTTCGCCGCTGCGCTCCGCAAGCTCCCGGAAGAAGGCCCCTTCCAGCCGGCGAATCTCCGGATCGTCGGCGTCCATGATGAGCAATCCCTCGCCGCCCAGCCACGCGTCCAGCAGACGGGCGAACGCCACGGTCAGCGTCGGGGCGTCGGCGATCGTCTCCCGCAGTCCGGCGAGCAGGGCGGGCTTGTGGGCGGAGTCGGGCAGGGCGCGCGCCAGCCGGTCCAGCGCGTCTTCCCACGCCGACGCCGGAACGGGCGTCCGGCTCACCGCATGCCTGCCGCCCGCCACGCCTTCCAGGCGGATCTGGCGCACCGCGCCGTCCGGCGAAAGGACGTGGGTCACGTTCGCTTCGGCGAAATCGTGGTCTTCCCCGGCGATCCAAAACAAGGGCACCACCGGCCGGCCGAGCATCCGCTCCGCCGCGGCCGCCGTCCGGATCACCGCCAGCGCCTTGTAGAAAACGAGCAGCGGACCGCCGAACAGTCCGGCCTGCTGGCCGCCGACCACCACCAGGCAGCCGGGCTGCCGCAGCTTGCGCAGCGACGGTTCGGCGGACGCCCCGTATCCGTGGCGCGCGCCGGCCGCCCCCAGGGCGGCCGCAAGACGCTCCCGGTTCGCCCGCAGCGGCGCGGTCTCGTCCAGGCGGTCCGCCCGTCGGCGCCAGTCTCCCGCGCGCGAAGGATGGAAACCGAACAGGGCGCACACGTCCGGATCGCCGCGCCGGAAGCGTTCCGCCAGCGAATCGCCGGCCGGCCCGGAAAGCGGCATCACCTTCATGGGCGTTCGTCCTCCGCTTCTCGCCATTGTGCTCTCCGTTTCCTTGCCATCATTCATGAACCGATTGTACCAGCGGGAAACTTTCCCGTCAAAAGCAAAAAAAAGCCGCGGACGGAACCGGGCCATGGACGCCGGTCTCATCCGCGGGAGCTGATGAAGGCGATCAGATAGGCGATGATCAGCACGATGTAGAGCACGCTCAGGACAAGAAACGAAATCCGCCAGACGGCGCGGGCGAGACGCGGGATGTCCACCTCGCCGCGCAAGCGGGCCTGGGCGCCGCCCATGAGCCCGCCGCCCACGAGCATGGCCAAAAGGATGAGCCAAAGGCCGAACCGCGATTTCGTCAGGCTGTTGATGAGCGCGGCCACGGCGCCGATCAGGAAAGCCGTCGTGATGTCCATGGCCGTCCGGACGGAGCGCTTCCGATCGCCCGTCCGCCACAGCGCCGCGAAGTACACCAGCGCAAACGTAACGGGCGACAAGACGGCGAAACCGGCATACACGTACACCAGGGCATCCCGCACCGCCGCCATGCCGCGATTCCTCCTTTCCCGCCTGTCCCCGCGCATTTCCGTGACAACCTTTTCACATCCACATTCGACATTTCCGCCCAAATTCCTGCCTTGGCAATGGGGCTGTCGGTCCAGGCCCGAAGACGCAACGGGGAGAACGGGCACTAAAAAAGTCCGCGCGCGCCGGCGCGCGGACCAAAGTTCCGGCGGACCCGACGGCCCGGAGGCCGCCCCGGTCCGCCATCATTCGACCCGTTCGAGATTGCCGCTTTCGTCCATCCGGAACGAGTCCATTTCTTCTCCCGCATCTCCTTCGGACAGGACGGCCAGCTTTCGGGCGCGGTCCATGAGACGAAGGAGCGCCTTGTAATCGTCGCTGTCCAGGTCCAGGCGGGGTTCCGATTCCGCCTCGTGGATCCGGCGGCTCAGCTTTTCGTTTTCTTCCTTCAGCCTGGCGATCTCTTCCTCTTTCTCTTTCAGCAGTTTTTCGTACTGGCGGTTCTGCCGGCTCAGTTCGTGGACGCTGTTTTTCCACTGCCTGAGGTGCCGGATGATCGCGTCCAGCGGCATCGTTTCGGCGGCCGGCAGGCCTCCGGCGCCGGCTTCGCCGGTTCCCGCTTCGCCTTCACCCACCGCCAACGGCGCCAGCCCCTGCTTTTTCAGATAATTGCGCTTTTGGCGCTGCTGTTTCGCAAGGGCGATCGCTTCCTCGTACCGCTTGCGGACGCAGCTGTTCCACCGGAAGCCGCAGGCCGCGCTGGTGCGGCCGATGCGCTTGCCGACCTCCTCGAAGGCCGCCAGTTGCGTGCTTCCTTCCCGTATATGGCGAAGCGTCACTTCGGCCAGGATCAGATCGTCATCCGGCGTCCACGCATCCTGTCTTGCCGCAGGCATGCTGTCCTTACCTCCCCGGTCCGTAAAATCCGCTTTTCCTGTTTCCATGTCTATGCGCATGATAGAGTTCATAGAATCTATCGCATATCACTATGGTTAACCAATTTTGCGGCGGGTATACCTCCCGGGGGGGGCTCGCCGTGGGGGATGCGGGAAGCCGCCGGGAAGAGCCGCCTTTCCGGGGACGAAAGACGCATGAACCGGCGGCGCTCCGGCCACCCTACAATCGAACGGAGCCAAGAAAAGTTTGCGATTTCGTCACTTCTTGCCGTTTACAGTCCGCAAGGGCAAAGGTTATAATAACACGTGTTACGGCAACATTCGGCATGGCGCATGGACGACGCATCAGCCATGCGGGAGGAGGAAACTTTCGTGGCGCGCATGTTCCGGGTGCTCGGCTTTTTCACGCTGGTGATCGCCCTGATGGCGTTTGCGGGCAACATGTACGAATTTTCGCTGCTCTTCTTCTTTCAGACGGCGTTCTTTTTCCTGCTCGGCTATCTGAACCTTACCGAGCGGACGTACCTTTACACGTTCTGGGCGTACATGATCGTCACGTTCCTGGGGCTCACCTACTGGATGGTTTTCGAAATGCAAAACCCGGTCTGAAGCGAACATCCGAACGAAACAAAAACAAGGGCTGTCTCCGGCCGCAGACGGCCGGGAGACAGCCCTTTTGGCATGTTTGGTACTTTTCTCATGGCCCCTTCGCTTGCCCCGCTTGCGTCCCCGTCCGGCTAAGACCGAACACGTTCACCTTGAACACCTCGCCCATTCCGTCGCCGACCAAAAGCCGCGCCACCGCCCGATTCCGGCGCGCCGCGGGGTGGAACGGATCGGCGGAGGCGTGCGCCTGAAGCAGCCCGAGCGCTCCGTATTCCGCCAGAAACGCCTTTTGCGTGCCCCGCCACAGTTCTTCCCAGCCCGTTTCCGTCAGGGTCTTGCGAATGCGGGTAAAATTGACGTGGGCCGTGATGTCCTGCTCCCCCGGCACGGCGTAAGGATCGCCGCTGACGGTGTGCCGACGGTAACAGGCAAGGGTGCCTTCCATGCGATAGGGCGCCAGCAGTTCTTCCGTTTCGTCGCCATAGTCGATCAGGATGAGCAGGGCGTCGCCCAGCCGGGCGGTCAGGCGCCGCAGCCACGCTTCCGCGTCCGGGCAGGCTTCCGCCGTCTGCCCCTCCCGGAGGAGAGCGCCGTCTTCCAGCCAGGCCCGGAGGGCTTCGTCGTCGCAGTCCGTCAGGCAGGGAGCCGGACGCGCCCGATCCCCGTCCCAGCGCACCCCCCACTCGCGAAGCCGCCCTCCGGCGCGCACCAGGCGCCTCACCGGAAAGGCGTCGAGCAGCTCGTTGGCGACGATGACGGCGGGACGCCGGCTCCAATCCGCGGCGTCCGCCTCCTCCGCGCCGATCACCCGCGCCGCCCCCGCCCGGATCCGTTCGGCAAGCGCTTCCTCCGCCAGCCGCCGGTGGACCGGATGGCTGTCGACCACCGTCACCCGAAAGCGGAAGACCCCCGCCTCTTCCCAGGCGTCCAGCATGGCCGCCGCCAGACGGCCGATGCCGCCTCCCCAGTCGATCACGTCCACGGCCTCATCCGGGCCGAAGCGTTCTCCCGCCTTCCCCCCGATATATCCGGCGAGCACGCGGCCCATGACATCCCCGACCAGCGGCGAAGTGTAGAAATCCCCGCCGCGCCCGACCCGCGCCGGTCCGCTGCGGTAATAGCCGTAATCGGGATGATAGAGGCACAGCGCCATATAGTCGCGGAACAGAATGCACGGGCACGGCCTGCCGTCGGGGCCCGTGCCCGTACGGGAGCTGGCCAGCACCTCGTCGCGGATCACGGCGGCCAGAGGCGTTTCCGGCCGCGGCCCGGAAAACCCGGAATGGAAGCCGTCGGAATTGGGCCGTTCCGGCACCATATCCTCCTCCTTCGTACATATGCATTATGTTATGATAAGACAAAAGGGGGCTCAAAACCGGTGCTGCGCTTGCGAACTTCGCCATTTCAACCGGCCGCGGCTTCATCCGGGGCCCGGTGGTCCGGCCGGATGCGGAAACTGGCGGCCCTGGCCGTCCTGTTCGCCGTGCTTGCGCTGCCTTTGCCGCTCCGCCCCGGAATTCCGGTTCCGGTGCACGCACAGCCCTACGATGAAGAACTGCGCCAGCTCCTCGAAAAAAGCCTGACGCTGACCGAATTGGACCGGGAAATCGAACGGATCGGCGCCATTCGGGAAGAGACGCTGGCCGGACTGAAAGAAATCGAGAAGCGGATCGGCGAAATGGAGATCGCCATCGAACGGCAGCGGGAAAAGGCCGGACGGGTGCTCCGTGCTTATTATATGGGCGACAAGCTGCTGCTCTGGCAGGCGTTCCTCTCGGCGGGGTCTCTTTCGGAACTGCTCCGCCTGTGGGAGATGGCGGAATTCATTTTTCGCTCGGACAGGGACATTTTGCTCGCCTACGCGGAATCCTACCGGAACCTTCGGGAAGAGCGCGGCCGGCTAGAAGCCTACGAGAAAGAGCTCGCCGAGGTGGAATTTGCCCTGCAGACCCAGCGGGAACGGCTGCTCCGTCTGCAACGGGAAGTGGATGAAGCCCTGGCCGATCGGGACGATGCGGAGGAAGTGGCCGAACTCATCCGGGACATCCAGACGTCCTGGCAGTCAAAAGGCCTGCCCCTGATTCGGGAATATTTCGACGCCCTTTCGCAGGCCATGGGCGAACTGCCCGCCTGGCTCCAGGATCAGCCCGGCGCCGTCGAGTTCCGGGGCCTGCGCATCGTCGCCCGCCTCACCGACGACCAGATGAACGAATTCCTGCGCAGCCGGGACGAGCGGTTCCGCAATCTCGAATTCCGTTTTTACGAGGACAACATGACCATTGAAGGCAAAACCGAATCCATGGAACTGTTCGTCGAGGGCCGCTACACGGTGGAAAACGATCCGGTGAACGTCATCCGTTTCCATATCGACAGGCTTGTGTTCAACGGATTCGAACTCCCCGATACGACCCGGGCGGATTTGGAGCGCGAGTTCGATCTCGGCCTGTATCCGCAGCAGATGCTTCCCTTTATCACCGCCGAAAACGCCGTGCTGAAGGATGGCGTCCTGGAAATCGGGCTGCGCATCACTTTGTGAGTGCAAGCCAGTCGTCGGGGGTAAGTTCCCCCGCGGCGACCATTCGCCATCCTTCCGCAAGCTCCAGCAGCCGCTGCGGAAGATGCGGGCCGTACTCCGGCGAAGGCACGTGGGGAAAGGCGCCGGCGGACGCCCGTTCAATGCCGGCAGGCGCATTCGTGTTCGCCAGCAGGTCGCGGCTGACGGGCAGCCGTCCCGTCACGGCAAGATGGCGAAACTGCCGGTCGGCGGCGGTCGCTTCCGCGATCCATGCGCGGGCCGCTTCTTCATGGGCGGTGCCGGTCCGGATGACAAAGCTGCGGCTCCCCGGCCAGATGAACGGAGCGGTCCAGCCCGAATAGTCGACGGCCAGCAGGCCGGCGCCGTCTTCCGCCGCTGCGCGCATCGCCAACGAATGGGATACCAACGCGGCCGCAACCCGGCCGTCCATGACCGCCGCGAGGACGTCTTCCCCCGGAGCCTCCAGCACGAGCCCGCCCCATCTCGCCAGCCATTCCAAAGCCTGCCGCACTTCTTCCGTTTCGTGCGCCGCGCCGAGGGGAAGATCGGCCGAAAGGCCGGTGGCCGCCCCGAACCAGGCCGGCCACGCGCCGGGGTCGGCCGCGTCGAGCGCCAGGAAATGCCTCGCGTTTTCGCCTTCCATCCTCCCCACCGCCTCCGGGAGCCTTTGCCACGCCTCCCAATCCACCCGCACGGCACGTCCGCCGTCAGCGGGCCGCGCGCCGCCCTCCGGTCTCCCGGCCTCCGGAAACGCGGCATCCCCGCCTTCCGAATCCGACAGGGTTTCCGCCATCGCGTCCAGCACTTGCACGTTCCAAAGCAGCACATGGGGATCCATGTCGAAAGGCACGCCCCACACCAGCCCGTTCCACCTGACGCCGGCCATCACCGCCTCGAAAGGCTGCGCGGCCGCATCGCCGACCAGAAGGTCGTCCACGGGCAGGAGAAGGCCCTGCACGGCGAAGGACAGCACCGATTCGCCGGGCAGAAGCAGCACATCGGCGATTGGCAGCGCATTCGAAAACCCGTTCACGGCGGCGGATTCCGGTTTCAGCCGGACCAGTTCCGCCCGGAATGACGGATGCGCCAGATGGAATCGCCGGTTCAGTTCGCCGAAAGCCTCAAATTCCGCCGGATCCGCCGCCAGGGCGACGGTTATGTATGCGCTTTCTTCCGGGACGGCCGGCCGGGCCTCGGGACCGGCTGCGGCCATGGTCGCGGCCGGAGCGGGAGGCTGCGCCACATCCGGCGGATCGCTGAACCACAGGACCACAAACACCGCCGGCAGGCCGATCAGCAGTACGATCCGGATGTACCTGCGCCGCGTCATGGACATCCCCTTGCCCAAACCCGTTGGTTGTTCCAACCCGCGCGTAAGGTTGATTTTCTTCATCATACTCCATTTTTCGCCACGGGCAAAGATGCCGCTCCGAAACCCTGGCCTCGGCCGCCGGCATTCGGGTGCGGCCCGAACCGCCGGTCGCGGCATCCCCGCCCGGGCCTTCTCCCCGGTCGCGGCATCCTGACCCGCCCGGCATGGATTCGCGGGCGGACGGCCACACTAACGGCACATCCAAAGACGGAGGTGCAAGGCAATATGGCCGAGAATATCAGGCGGCTCCGGATGATCGCCGCGCTGTCCGCCGCGTGTGTGCTGGCCGCGGCCGCGGCGGGATGCGGCTCGCGGCAGGAGCCGGCTCCGGGTCCGCGGGCGCAGGAGATCCCCGGGCGGGAAACGGAACTTGCGGAAACGGACCTCCGGGATCCCGCCGCGCGGCTCGAAGCGCTGGCCGAAAGCGTCGCCGGCGTGCGCGACGCCAACTGCGTCGTATTCGGCGGCTACGCCATCGTCGGCGTCGACGTCGAGGAGCATCTGGACCGTTCCCGCGTGGGAACCATCAAATATTCCGTAGCCGAAGCGCTCCGCAAGGACCCCGACGGAGCAAGGGCCGTCGTCACCGCCGACGTCGATCTGGCGCAAAGAATCCGCGAAATCCGCGAAGACATTCGGCAGGGACGTCCGGTGGCGGGATTCGCCGAAGAGCTGGCCGACATCGTCGGCAGGCTCGTGCCCCAGTTCCCGGGCAGCGTGGTGCCGCGGAAGGACCCGGAACAGGCGCAGCGGGAAAACGACGGGAGCGGCACGACAATCCAAAGCGGCCCGCACGGCTCCGGACCGCAAACGAAACGCGCCGGTCCGTAACCGAAAAAAACGGAAGGCCGGGCCCCGCGGCCCGGCTTGATCGTTTCCTCACGGATTGGCCTGTTGGGCGGCTTTGTTCCGCAGGGCTTCGAACACCTGCCGGTCCAGGCGGTCCGCCGCCCGTTTGTCGTAAATCTTTTCGTATTCCGGCAGGGAAGTCAGCCTCGCGCCGTAGAACATCGCGTCCCGGACCTCGCGGATTTCCACGTCGATGCCCGCCAGCGCGAAGGGCACGCCTTCCAGGCGTTCCGTCCACAGCTCGGCGGTTCCGTATACGGCGTATACCTTGTTGTCTCCGAACAGGGTCAGGCACGTTTCCGGACAGGCTTTCAGATTGCCGACCAGCCGCGACCGGGCGTCCACCGCGAAGCGAAGCCTGCCCGGATCCACGGCGATGATCCACGAAATGGCGCTGGACGTGGGTCCGCCCGTTTCGGCGTCCCGCGTGTGAAGCAGGGCGAAGGTTTCCTTCTGGAGCACCTGAAACATGGACTCCGGAAGTTCGGTCATCGGTTCCGCTTTCGGCATGTTCTTCCTCCTCGGATCTGGATATTGAACAGTCTGCCCGAAGGCTTGATCTTATTGCGTCCGGATCAGGACGCGGCGGCGGACACGGCGCCTTCTCCCGTTTCCGCGGGCCGGCCTTCGGAACTCATTTCCTCTTCCAGCGCCCGCTTCGCCCTCCTGAAACTTTCCGGGTCCACGTAGACGTACGGACTTTTCCAGGTCCCTTCCAGATGGAGAAACCGGATGCGGGAGGGATTGATGTCGTAATACGTGCGGATCAGGTTGGTGATCTGGGCTTTGGGAATGTCGGTCCGCACGTTGTTGCCGACGGCGCGGATGATGTCGTCCAGTTTGGCAATGCCGCCCAGCGATTTCAGTTTGTCCACGATCGCCTTCAGCACGCGGGCCTGCCGCTCGTTGCGCTCGAAGTCGCTGGATTCCCTCGTGCCGTCGTTGGATTTGCGGTAGCGCACAAAATCCAGGGCCTGTTTGCCGTCCAGCACCTGCTCGCCCTTTCTCAGATTGATGTTCGTGCCGTCCGCGGTGTCCACGTACCGCATGTCCTGGTCGACATAGACGCGCACGCCGCCCACCGCGTCCACGACGTCGATGAAGCCCTGGAAATCGATCACGACGGTATATTGAATGTCGATGCCGAAATAGGCGGACAGAAACGTCCGCATCTGCTCCATGGCATCCAGCTGCGCGGCTTCCCCCTGCAGCTTCTTTCCGTTCCGGGCGTTTTGCAGGAAACGGGCGTATTTCTCGTTCACCTTGGTGTTGGCGTAACCCGGCACTTCAAGGAGGGAATCGCGCGGAACGGTCACCACCGTCGCCGTGTCCGTCCGGGGATTCAATGCCGCCACCATGATCACGTCGGCGTTCATGGAACCCGTGGCCTTGCGGTAATCCAGGCCGAGCAGCGCAATGGCCAGCGGCTTCACCTGGGCGCGGTCTTCCCTGGCCACGACGGTCCTGTCGTCGGTGACGCCGGGCAGTTCCGGCAGCGCCACGTCATCCAGGGCCTGGCTGGCTTCGCGATAAATCGTGGATATATAATATGCGGCCAGTATCACCGTTGTCGTGCAAAACGCAAGAAGCGACCATACCAGCCAGCGGCGCCTTGCCCGGCGCTTCCTTTTGCCGCCCAGGCGCGCGGATCTCGGCGGCAGAGCGGATTCCTGACTCATGGGTTCACCTCATACGGCTTTGGTCCCCGGGGTATCATCTCCGGCCAGGGCGTGCCATCCGGGGCGGGCTTTTGTCAATCCGGGTACAGGTCGCGCGTCAGCTGTTCGGCCGCCTCCCGGTCGAACCAGACGGTACGGGGCGCTTCTTCCCGAACCGTGTAGGACATGTGGATTTTGTCGGCATCCATCGAAGTGATTTCGAAGGACGTCAGCCCGTGGTCCTCGGCAAGCACCCGTGCAAACCACGCGAGGGATTCCTCGGCCGCCGTGTCGCCGGGCCGCGCGTCGGCCAGAAGCCGAAGCTGCAGCCAATAAAACAGGGCGTCCGTCAGGCGCATCGTTTCCCGCTCCTCTCGGGCCTGTGCGTACAGGCGTACCGCCGCCGGCAGGCGGATATGCCCGGTTACTTGTGTGCTACCGGTTTTCCGCCCCGGCCGCCCCGTCCGCGGCGCTTTCGCTTTCCGTGAAGGATTTCTCTTCCGGATTTCCGGCGGCGCCGGCTTCCGGCGATGTCCCGCCGTCCGCGGTTTTTCCGCCTTCCGCGCCTTCCCGGCCGTCCGCCCGCTCGTTGGGCGCGCCGGAACTTCCCTTTCGCGCCAGACGGCGGCGGATTTGGACCAGCAGCACCAGGACGGCGGTTCCGGCCAGAATCGGCACGATGGGCAGGCGGTCGTGCTGCAGGATCCACAGCAGCCACGAGCCGGCGGCCATGAAGAGATACAGGAAAATTTCCTTGGCGAGCGGCAGTCTTTCCGCCCTGAACACGCTGTTGAAAACGTAGACGCTTAGCGCAAAGATGATGAAATACGAAACGACCGGATGGTCGTGCAACCATTGCTGAAGGTGCTGCATGCGGTCCCGCCGCCTTTCCTTCACGCGCAAAACGTCGACGGTTTGTCGACGTTTGTCCGCATCTACTTCATTATAAGCCAGAAACCGGCCGATTTCAAAACGCGGAAACGCTGCCGCATTGTTCCGCCGCGGCCAATAAAGCTTTTCCCGCAATCATAAGACCGGCGATCCGGTCGCACCCTAAACCATCGCGGACCCCGTCAGGCCGCAACCTTCACGGACCGTCGCCGCAAGCGGTGCCGGCCGCGCCGATCCGGCCCGGGCCGTCACCAAAGGCGGGGCTTGCGTACGACGAGCCAGCTGCCAAGGACGATCAGCGCCGCGGCCAGCAGATAGGCGCCCCACGTCCAAAGCAGCGTCATTCCGAACAGCAGCACGGAAAGCAGCGCGAGGGATACGGACGCCAGCCAGAGATAGCGCGACCGCGAACTGCCGAACAGGTGGTATTCGTACAGGCCGACCGCGACCGCCAGCAAAAAGAACGGCCACAGATATTTCATCGGCTTCCAGCCGAACCAGTTCCCGATCAGCAGCAGAATGGACACGACGGTCAGGATTCCGGCGGGAATGAGGGCGATCGAGGGGATGACCCTGCCGAAGACGAGCACGTGGAGCAAAATGCCGGGCACGAGGATAAACAGCGGCCAAAACATGGCGCCCAGGACGGCGAACACGCCAAGCTTGCCGAGGAGAATGACGAAGCCGGCGATCAGGATGAAAATGCCGACGGAATACGACGACTGCCTGTTCATGCCGAAAAGACTCCCCCGAACCGTTTGATATTTAGTGTAAAGGAATTTGGGGGAAAAAACCAGTTGCCGCCGGAGCCCTGTGGCTTATGTCCAGAGATGGGTCTTCCCGCCCACCGGAGCCGGAAGGATGGGACTTTTGTCCCGTATGCGGAACTTATACCGGTTTTTCACTCCTTACGCCCGTCTCCTTCGCCAGGGAAGCGCCGCGCAGATGAGCGCGGCGGCGGCCAGCGAAGGCGCGGCGGCCACCCACGGTTCCGGAATCGCCGCAATCCACCGTTGCCAGGCCGGGTCGTCCATCGCAAGTTCCCCGGCCGTGTACGCCAGCAGCGCTCCGCCGACCACCATCAGCCAGGGCAGCCGCTCCAGCAGGCGCATGAGGGCCGCACTTCCCCAGATGACCAGCGGAATGCCCACGGCCACGCCCGCAATCAGCAAAGGCAGGTTGTCCCGGGCCACGGCGGCTACCGCCAACACATTGTCGAAACTCATCGCCAGGTCGGCGGCGATCACCGTTCCGACGGCGCCGCCGAGCGTGGCGTCCGGCCGGGTCCGGCCGCCGTGTTTCGCCTCCTTTCGGCCGCCCTTCAGCAAATGCAGGGCAACGGCAAAGAGCAACGCGGCCCCCACGGTCGGCAGATAGGGCGTCCTGAGCAGGGCCGCGGCGCCGGCCGTAAGCATTACGCGCATCGCCACGGCGGCGCCGGTCCCCCACCAGACAACCCGCCGGCGATCGCGGGCGGGCAGCCGCTGCGCCGCCATGGCGATGACGAGGGCGTTGTCTCCGCTGAGCAGCAGATTGAAAAGGGCGATCTCCGATATCGCCAGCAGACCGCCGGTTTCCGCCATATCCGCACCTCCCCTTGGCCGATATGTATGTACAAGCCGGGGCGGATATGCGGAAAATGAATCGCTTATTTGTTGAATCATTCTTTCTTTTTACCCGTATATCCAATAGAATGGACACGTAGGAGGGTCAGGATTGGACTACTTTTCAGCGGAATTCTGGTCGGCGCTGGCGGGAATCTTTTTTATCGACCTTTTGCTTAGCGGGGACAACGCCCTCGTCATCGCGATGGCCTCCCGGAACCTGCCGAAGGAACTGCAGAAAAAGGCCATTTTCTGGGGCATGGCGGGTGCCATCCTGGTTCGCATCGTCTCGACCATCCTGATCATGTATCTGCTGCGCATTCCCTATCTGCTCGCCATCGGCGGCCTCATCCTGGTCTGGATCTCCTTCCGGTTGCTGGTGGAAGACGACAAAAAGCACGGAGAAGTGAAAGCCGGCTCCTCCCTTGGCGCCGCGGTCCGCACCATCGTCATCGCTGACGCCGCCATGGGGCTGGACAACGTCCTCGCCATCGCCGGCATGGCAAGGGGCAACATGTGGCTCATCATCTTCGGTCTGATGATCAGCATCCCGATCATCATTTGGGGCAGCACCCTGTTCCTCGCCCTGCTGAGGCGGTTTCCCTGGGTCATCTATTTGGGCGCGGGCCTGCTCGCCTACACCGCCGCCGAAATGATTCTCGAAGAAGAACGGCTCGCTTTCCTGCACCACCACAATCCCATGATCACCTGGCCGTTCACCGTCGCGGTGATCGCGCTGGTCATCGTGGCCGGCATCTGGGTGAACACCGCCAAGGCGCGCAAAGCCTCCGCGTCCGAACATCCGGAACCGGCATTGGCCGTGGAAAAGAACCGCGAATAAAGCCGGCCGCGGAGTTGGATGCGCAATCGAGTAGAAGGGGGCGGCTAGCCCCCGTCCTCTCACACCACCTGGCATGCGGGTCCGCACCAGGCGGTTCCGAAGAGTTAACGAAATGCCAGGTAACATTCAAGCATGCTGACCAGCCCTTGCGCCTGAAAATATCGGGTGTCAAGGGCGTTGTTCAGGTTGCGGGACATCTCCCATGGCCCCCGGCGTGAGTTCGCCATCATATGGACGAAGTGTTCCGGTACCCTAAGCGCCCGCAGTTCACGGTAGCGCGTCCGTATCCGTTTCCACTGCTTCCATAGGCACATCCTCAGCCGCCGGCGTATCCACTGGTCAAGAGTTT
>LZRV01000042.1 GCA_002159065.1 Paenibacillaceae bacterium ZCTH02-B3
AGTCACTTCGCATATTCCGCAGGCCTCCCCAGATAAGAGCGTCATCTTTCCGCCCGCGACCACCGGAGTTTACAGAATTAGCCCTTGGCGGCTTTGGATTTCGTTGTGTTTGGGCAACTCATCCGACTAACCCTGCCTCAAATCCGGTTCGTGTACCTTGGCCCGTGCGTTTGCCTCCGGCTTCCTTCAGATCCCGCCTCGCGGCAGGCACCCTTGCCTTTGGCTAATGGTAGGCGCTCGCCAGCCCCCATTCCGGACTTTCACCGTAGAGATGACGCCCATGCTGGGCGTACAAGGAAAACAGGGGAAGAACGTCGTGTTCTTCCCCTGTTTTTGTTTTCCGGCGGACAATGCAAAAACGGCCCGCTTCCGTCGCGGTGCCGTTGCGGAATCGGTCAGACATCCAGGGCGATCAGAACACCCAGCACGACGACGATGACACCGAATGCGACGCCCAGCCAGATCAGGGCCTTCCTGTTGACTTCGCCTTGCCGCGACGCGGGTCGTGCCGGCGGTTTCCGCTTGGCAGAGGAGCTCATGGGAATCCACCTTCTTTCTTGCCTGCTGACGCCTCGATACGGCCGTTTTATTTTTATTGTAAACGGTTTATGGACAAAAAACCAGACGGCGGTGACGAGGGAAAGAAAGAAGGCGGCGGAGTGGAGGAGCGGCGGCTTGCACGGCAGGCCGGGCGGACGGGTGAAGGAGCGGCGAACCAGAAGGAGGTGCGGCGGACGGGGCGGGGGTGCGGCGGACGATGAAACCGGCCTCGGCGCGGAGGCGGTCCGGCGCAACGGCCTGACGGAGAGGCGCCGGGCAGGATTCCGCGAACGGCGCAACGAACGCGGCGCCGGGACCGCGGACGCGCGCTCCTTTTCTTTTTGCCCGGGAAAAGATAAACTGGATTCCGGAGACAGCCTTGCGCGAAACGAACGAGGGGAAGACGCCATCCATGCCGTCTTTTTATGAAACCGCGTGCAAGCCGCTTTTGTTTTGCCTCGATCCGGAGAAAGCCCACCATCTGGTTGTCGGCGGTCTCGGGATTTTTGGCCGGATGCCCGGAGCCGCCGAACTTATGTCCGCCGCCTGGGGAGTCCCCGACCTCCCGGAGCTGGCCGTCGAACTGTTCGGCTTCCGGTTCCGCCATCCCGTCGGCCTTGCCGCCGGAATGGACAAGGACGCGAAAGCCGTGCGCGGTTTCGCCGCCATCGGTCTGGCTTTCCTGGAAGTGGGCACGGTCACCCCGCTGGGGCAGCCCGGCAACGAGAAACCGCGGCTTTTCCGGCTTCCTTCCGACGGCGCGCTGATCAACCGCATGGGCTTCAACAACGAAGGCGCGGAGGCCATGGCGAGTCGGCTCGGGCGGCTCGGGCCCCGGCCCGTTCCCGTGGCGGTCAACATCGGCAAAAACAAGGCAACCCCCAACGAGGAAGCGGAACGGGATTACCGGAAATGCCTGCGGGTACTGTATCCGTACGGCGACCTGTTCGTGGTCAATGTCAGCTCCCCGAACACGCCGGACCTTCGGCGGCTGCAGCACGGCGACGATTTGCGGAAGCTGCTGGACGCCGTCCGGGATGAGATCCGGATCCAGGCCGAAAGGACGGGCGGCCCCGAAAAGCCGGTGCTGGTCAAAATCTCCCCGGACAACGACGACACGCAGTTGGAACGGATCGCCCGCACCGTCATGGAGAGCGGAGTCGCCGGGGTGGTCTGCACCAACACCACCATTGAGCGGCAGGGGCTGACGCACCGGCACGCCGCCGAAACGGGCGGTTTGAGCGGCCGCCCGCTGGCCGCAAGGTCCACGGAAGTGATCCGCAAAATGTACGCGCTGACGGAAGGGCGCCTGCCCATCATCGGCGTGGGCGGCATATTCGACGCCGCCGGCGCGTATGAAAAAATCCGGGCGGGGGCCAGCCTGTTGGAAGTCTACACGGCTCTGGTCTACAAGGGGCCCGGCGTGGTGAAGGAAATCTGCCGGGGGCTTGCGGAGCTCCTTCGGAGGGACGGGTTTGCCCGTTTGGCCGACGCGGTCGGGGCGGATCACCGGCAGGAACGCCGGTAGGGTGACAGCGCGGACGGATACCGTCCGCAATGGCACGGTCCCGCCGGTACGCCCCGCGAAGCGGCAAGCCGGGCCGGCTCGGCCGGCGCGGGCGCAAGCCAGACGGTCCGGAGGTGCGCGCCGGAACCGCCGCAGATTGGTCCGGACGGGGTCCGGACGGACGAAGACCGCGCCGGCCACCGGAACGGCCCTCCGGGCGGCAGCCGGGCGAACCGCCGGCGGCGGGGCGGTAACGGGGCAACGGAGGTGATGCAGATGGACGGTCGGGACTGGAATCAGTTTTTGTTTCCCTATGAACAGGCGGTTGAAGAGCTGAAGGTCAAACTGCGGGCGCTGCGCGCCGAACTGAAGGAACGGGACGCCTACGCCCCGATCGAATTCGTCACCGGCCGGGTGAAGAAGGTGTCCAGCATCCTGGAAAAAGCCAAGCGCCTGGGCGTCCCTCCGGACCGGATCGAGACGGGCATCGAGGACATCGCGGGCATCCGCATCATGTGCCAGTTCGTCGAAGACATTTACATCCTGGCGGAGCTCATCCGCAACCGCCGGGACATGCGGGTCGTCCAGGAAAAGGATTACGTCAGCCATCCCAAGGAAAGCGGCTACCGCAGCTATCACCTGATCGTCGAATATCCGGTGCAGACGGCGCTGGGCCACAAGCCGGTGCTGGCGGAAATCCAGCTGCGCACGCTGGCCATGAATTTCTGGGCGACGATCGAACACTCGCTCAATTACAAATACCGAGGCGAGCTTCCCGAACACGTGCGGGAGCGGCTGCGCCTGGCGGCGGAAGCCGCGTTCCGCCTCGACCGGGAGATGTCCAGCATCCGGAAGGAAATCGTGGAGGCCCAGAAGGAATTCAGCGACAAATCCGACGTCGTGGGCAAGGCGCTGGCCGGCATCCACGACCTGTACTTCAGCCGGAGGGTGAGCGAGGCGAGCCGGTTCCAGCAGCGCTTCAACGAGCTGTGGGAACGGGAAGACATGGCGGGGCTCAAGGATTTGTGCCAGGAAATCCAGATCGCGCTGCAGCGCGGAGGGGAAGGCGGGATCGGCGAACATGGCGGCTAAAGGGGACGACAGGCGCGAAAAGGGACATGCGGGGAAAGGGGTGCGCGGCGGCGCGGCCGCCATCATGGAAGATCCCCGCTTCGTCGCGTTTGTCGACCATTTCAACGGTGACCGGGATTATTTCGAGTGCCACGAAGTGATGGAAGAGCTGTGGCTGGACAACGGGCGGGATCCGGTGCTGCAGGGGCTGCTGCAGGCGGCGGTGGGACTCTATCACTGGCGGAACGACAACCGCGCGGGAGCCGTCAAGCTGTTTGCGGGATCGCTGCGCAAGCTCGCGGGCGCGCCCGCGGTGCTGCACGGGCTGGATCTGGCGTTGCTGAGGGAATGTGTCCGTTCGTCGCTCCTCGCGCTCTGCCCGAAGCTGGCGGAGCAGCCGGAAATGCTTGCCGCGCTCGAAGGAAGGACCGCGCCGCCGCCCGGTGGGCCCGCGCCGGCCTCCGCTTCGGAAATCCCGGCGCTGCCGGAAATCGCGCCCGCGCCGTTTCAGCCTTTTGCGCTCCGGGTGGTCGACGCCGCCCTGGAAGCCGCCGCGGCGGACCGGGCGAGGAAGCGGGAGGCCGGCGGGCACCGTGGCGGCGGGCGAAAGCATCCGCATTAGACCGGCGGGATATGACCGCCGGCATTTCGGGCAAGCTGCTCAGGCGAGGGATTGATATTTCTCCGCCAGCAGCCGCTTGATTTCATCCATGGTTTTGCCTTCCTTGCCCCACTGTTCGACCGAGGCGGCTTCATCCAGGCAGATGCCGCAGAATACGGCATGATCGGTCCAGGTGACGCCGCTTTCGTCCATTTCGGCCACAAAACAGCGGAAGAGGGAATCGTGGGGATCCGTTTCCAGTTCCATGCAGCCGCAATAGCAATCCAGTTCGCGCATGATGTGCCCGTATTCGGCGACGACGGCGTACAGGCGCCGCGTGCGCTCCGGATAGTTGGCGAGAAACGCCGGAGGTTCCGAGAGCGACCCCGTCTTCTCCCACCACTCGTCGCCGTGGCGATGCGCTCCCGGTTCTCCCCCGCGGCCGAGGAGAGACACGGCCAGGCCGGCCGCAAGGACCAATGCCGGCAGGGCGAGAAGCCACGCAGTCGTTTTTTTCATGGGTCAACCGCTCGCTTCCGCTTTGTATTTTTCGAAGAACTCCCGATACGCGTCCAGCGTATGTCCCGAACCGTCGTCTGCGACGCCGCCCACGAGATAGTCGGCCTTGACGCCGTTTCGGTAGAACACGGTGGTCGGTGTGGAGTCGATGCCCTGCTTGACCATGTAGTCGGGGAATTCCAGCAGGTTGAACAGATGCAGGTTGACACCGAGCTCGTCCGCCAGCGGTTTCACCAGCGGTGTCGTCGCCCGGCAGTAGGGGCAGCTCGACGAGAAATAATAAACGAAAAAGCTTTCCTTGTCCTTCAATTTCCGTTCAAGTTCTTTGGGCAGCAGGATGTTTTGGTAATTGGGGTCTTTTAGAATTTCCCGCGTCGACGGGTTCAGCTGGCTGGCCGGCTTGCCGTACACCGTCGTTTGCGCCCGGTTGATGAAGAAAAGCGCTCCGCCAAGAAGAATCAGAATGCCCAGAAAAATGGAAAGTCTCTTGATCGTCACGAATCGTCCCCCCGCCTCGTTCGTCGTCCGGCCTCGTCCACATGTGTCGCGCAAAAACGGACCGCGGTCCGGGCATACCTGTATTATATCGGAAACGTTCCGGCCCTCAAAGACGGAAGACCGGCTTTGCGGGTGTCTGTCCGTTTCCAAGTCTTTATAACGAACGGCGGAGCGTTCCGGTTTGCGTCATTGCCCATGTGGATCCGGGGGCGAAAAATGTGTCGAAAAAACGTCACAAATCCGGCGGCGGGACCGGAAACGGGGCGGCGCCGGTTTCCGCCCTTGACGAATGTTCCGCGAACGCCTAGGCTACAAAGTAATGAACTCCACGGCCGTGGGCCCGGAAGGAGGCGCGGCGATGAAACCGTCGATGCGGCTGGACAAAATGCTTGCCCATGAGGGTTACGGAACGCGAAACGACATCAGGCGCCTGGTCCGGAAAGGAGCGGTCACCGTCAACGGCAGGCCGGCTTCCGATCCGGGCATGCATGTGCGCCCGCGGGAGGATGAAGTGCGCGTGCACGGGCGGGCGGTGGCGTATCGCGAGTTCCGGTACATCATGTTGCACAAGCCGGCGGGCGTCGTGTCGGCCACGGAAGACGCGAGGGAGAGGACGGTTCTCGGGCTCCTGCCGGACGTTCTCCGGCGGCGCGGGCTGTTTCCGGTCGGCCGGCTGGACAAGGACGCGGAAGGACTTCTGCTCCTCACCGACGACGGCAAGATGGCGCATGGGCTGACGTCGCCGCGGAAGGCCGTGTACAAGATTTACCGCGCCCTGGTGCGGGGCGTAGCGGATGCCGCGGACGCGGAGGCGTTCGCCGCCGGCGTGACGCTCGACGACGGATACCGGACGATGCCGGCCCGGCTCACGGTGCTCGCTTCCATGCCGGCGCCGGCGTTGGCCGAAGCCGTCTCCCATTACGGGGAACCGCCGGACGGAGAAGGGATTTCGGGCGGGTTCGGCACGCCGGAAACGGTCGCGGCTCCTGGCGCCGAACGGGCGCAGGCCAAGTCCGGGGCGCGGGAAGAGACCCTGTCGCCGGATGAAACGGGCGACGGGACGGTTCCGGAAATGCTCCGGGCGGCCCGCCGGCTTGCGGAAGAGCCGTTTCTGAACCGGAGCGCCTGGGAAGAGGCGGTTCGGGACGGCGCCGCTGTCAGCTGGGTGGAAGTGGCAATCCGGGAAGGAAAGTTCCATCAGGTCAAGCGCATGTTCGAGGCGGTGGGCAAAAAAGTTCTTTACCTCAGGCGGGTGGCCATAGGCCCCTTGCGGCTGGATCCGGCGCTCGCGCCGGGCGAGTGGCGGGAGCTGACGCCGGAAGAGGAAGAAGCGCTGCGCGGGCAAGGGAGAGAAACCTGAACGGAGGAGTCTTGCTTTCCATGCAATACCGGTTGATCGCCATTGATGTGGACGGGACGCTGCTGGACGACCAAGAGAAGCTCCGGCCGCGCGTGCGCAGGGCGGTGCGGGAAGCGGCCGCCGCGGGCGCGGAGATCGTGCTGTGCACGGGAAGAGGTCCCGTCAGCACGCTCCCGATCATGGCGGAGCTGGGTCTGTCCGGCACCGTCATCACCCATAACGGCGCGGTGATCCTGGAGAGCGAAAGCCGGCGCATCCTGCACGAGGCGAAGGTGCCCCGCCGGTCGGCCGTCCCGTATCTGGAATATTGCCGGGAGCGCGGCATCCATTTTGCCTTCAACACCGCGTTCGAGCTTTACGTGGAAAAGGAACCGTCGCGGGAAGCCCTGGAGACCTACGGCCGCTACTGGATCCGCCCGATCGTGCGCAAGGAGCCGGAGCCGCCGGAAAACACGGTCCGCCTCACCGTCTACGGGTCGCGGGAAGAAATCGATGACGCGGAGGCCAGATGGAGCGGCTGGTCCGGGGGACTGTCGGTGCACAGGAGCGACTACAATTTCATCGATCTGCAGCATCCGGAAGCCACCAAGGGCAGCGCGCTGGAGCGCCTGGCCCGCCTGCGCGGGCTGACGCGCCGGGAAGTGCTCGCCATCGGCAATTATTACAACGACATCAGCATGCTGCGCTACGCGGGCCGGTCGGTGGCGGTCGCCAACGCGCCGGCGGAAGTGCGCGCGGCGGCCGACGAGGTGACCCGGTCCAACAACGAGGACGGGGTGGCGTTGGTGCTGGAGGAGCTCCTGCGCGGATAACCATCGCGCCGGCGCGTCAGATTTGCCGCCGGAGCCCCTTGGGCAGGCGGTTTTTGAGCAGACCGCCGGACGCCCTGAGCCAGCCGACCGGCCAGCCGGACACCGTCATCAAGCCCCAGCCGCCGCGGCCATCGGGATCGGGCAGGCTTTCCCCCCGCAAATATTGTTCCACCGCCGGATCGCCGGCCCTGCCGTCAAGAGTCCAGGCGGCCATGGAGCCGTGGCAGGCGAGGGCCAAGGCATGTCCGGGTTCGAAGCGGCCCTTGCGCCACTGCCCGAGGTGCAGGCCCGGGCGGAACACGCGCAAGCCCGCCAGGTCCGAAGCGTCCGGCCAGCCGGGCAGCGGCTGCGGCAGCCAGTACAGCGCTTCGCCGAACAGGAGCGGCGCGCCTTCTTCCGGCAGCCGGAAACCGGGCAGCGCTTCGGCGGCGAAGCGGTGAAACGCCTCCAGGGCCTCCAGCGTGGCGCGATCCGCGCGGCCGCGCCTGACGGACCTGCCGGGCGGCCCGCCTCCGGGCCGGCCGCCGGGACCGCGGCCGCGGACGCCCGCGCTTTCCCCTTCCTTGGCCAGAACCGCCGCGTAATGCCCCTCTCCTTCGCCCCTGTGCGGCCAGAGCCGCACTTCCTTCAGCAGCCGGAACTCGGGATGTTCCATGAGAAAAGCGGCGACGTTCTCTTCGTTTTCTTCGCGGTTGAAGGTGCAGGTGGAATAGACAAGCCGGCCTCCCGGCTTCACCATGGCGGCGGCGTCGTGCAGGAGGGCGCGCTGTTTGGCGGCGCAGTTGCGGACCATTTTGGGCGACCACATCCGGATGATCGCCGGGTCTTTGCGGAACATGCCCTCCCCCGAGCACGGCGCGTCCAGAAGCACGCGGTCAAAAGTTTCCGGAAAACGCCGCCTCAGGTCGCCGGGATAGGCGCTGGTGACGACGGCGTTGGCGATGCCGAGGCGCTCGATGTTTTCGGACAGCACCATCGCCCGCTCCGGGTCGGGGTCGTTTGCCACCAGCAGCCCGCGCCCGCCCAGATGGCCGGCGATCTGGGTCGATTTGCCGCCGGGGGCGGCGGCCAGGTCCAGGACGATCTCGCCGGGCCTCGCCTCCAAAAGTTCCGCCGGAAGCATGGCGGAAGGGTCCTGGATGTAATAGATTCCGGTGTAGTAGTAGGGATGCTTGCCGGGCCTTGCCTCGTCCCCGCAAAAAAAGCCGTCCCCGCACCAGGGAACCGGCCGGAGGGAAAAGAGCCGGATCAGCTCTTCCCGCTGCGGATGGCCCTTGTCCAGCTTGAGCGGGTTGATGCGCAAGCCGTGGGTGCGCGGCTGTCCGTACGACGCGAAGAACGCGTCCGCTTCCCCGCCCAGCTGCTCGCGCATGCGCGCGACATACGCCTCCGGAAGCTCGTATGCGTTCAATCCTTTTCTTTCGTCTCCTTTCTCCGATCGCGTTCAAGAAAAGTATGGGCCGTGTCCGGAACGTTCCGTCAGTGCAGCGTTTCATCCTCCGAAGGAGGCAGGCTGTCGAAGTCGGTCACCCGGTTTTTGCCGCCGGTTTTCGAATGGTACATCGCCCGGTCGGCCCGCCGGAGAAGCTGTTCCGCCGACAGGCCGGGCCGCGCGCGGCAGACTCCCACGCTCACGGTCACGCCCGTTTCCTTCTCCACTCTGGAGCGGACCCGTTCCGCCACGGCCAGGGGATCCCGGAACACGAAGGCGACCAGTTCCTCCCCGCCGTAACGCCCGGCGAGGCCGATCCCCGACGCTTCCTCCCCCAGGATGTCCGCCACGTGTTTCAGCATCTTGTCCGCAATGTCGTGTCCAAGGGTGTCGTTTACTTTTTTGAAATCGTCGATGTCGCAAAAAATGACCCCGGGCACCAGTTTCCGCTTCAGCATCTGTTCCAGCCGCAACATGAAGAACCGCCGGTTGTACAGTCCCGTCAGGCCGTCGAGGATCGACGAGCGGTACACGGACATCATGAGTTCCACGACCCGTTCGAAGAGCAGCATGAACAGGAGGATGTAATACAACGGCGGCAGAAGGGCGATGGCCGTCCCGAGCACAAAGCCGGTATCTCCGCCGATTTTGGAGACCGGGTCTGCGAGAACCGCGATCTGGATCAGAAAAAAGACGGCCAGCCCGGCGATGTGCTTGCGCGGCTGGCGGATCAGGGGTGCGATCATGAGCGCAAACAGCGGACAAAGGATCAGGGAGAAGATGCCGGATACATGGCGCGCGTCGGGCAGCGACCCGATCCATGCGTCCGGAAGGATGCCGGCCATTGGGGAATCCTCTCCCGCCAGCGCCGGGAAGCCGGTCAGGACGGCGGTTGCGAGCAACCCGTAAAACCAGGCCCGCGTGCGCCTCCTGAGGGGCTGGTACAGCGTGAACACGGCGAAATTGACCAGCACGAAAGCGGTGGTCCGCAGCGGGGTGAGGAAGGATTGCGCCGCCCGGGCCGCCGCTGGGTCCGTTCCCTCGAGGGCCATTTCGAGCACATGGTGCAGGATGAACAGGGCATGGGAAAACAAGAGCAGCCTGTAGGCGGTTCTCCGGTTGCTGTTGTACAACCGGTAGGACATGAACAGGGTGAGCCCGAGCACAACGATGGAAACGGGATGGAACATGCGCGTATCAACCGCTTTCGCTTTCGGGGTGGCTGCGGCGTCCCTTCCCGGCGCGCGCGTTGCGATTTTCCCGTCGTACCGATACAATGAAGGCGTGGGAAAAAGCGCCGCGGACATCCTTCACAGGCAATACAACTATAGCATATTTTCCGCCGCAGAGGTAAACGGACGGGGCGTCTGCGGCCAAGCGGAGAGCGGTCAGACGGGGGGCGTTGCGCGTGAACGTGTTGCAGGCGTTGTTCTTTCCACCCGAACAGCCGGGCGGCGTGTCTTCCATGGTGCCCTACATCGCGGATCGCTTCCGTAAGCTTGGATGGAACATGGAGCTGTTCTACCTGCCGAAACGCATCCGCGGCAAGGGCCGGGAAGACGTGGCGTTCGACACGTTCGACTGGCGCGAGTTCGCGGGGCATTCCGTGACGGACAAATACATCCAGACGTTTCGCGACTATCTGTGGTGGGCACGGATGCGCCTCAACCGCACCTACGACCTGATCCATGCCCATCACCCGATCGCGGCGCTGGCCCTGAGACGACTCTATCCGGATACGCCGCTGGTGATGACGGTCCACTCCAGCTTCGAACGGGAACTCATCCTGAACGGCCGGATTCCGGAGGGCGGTCCGGAGCATCGCTTTCTGACGTCCATATACGGCGAGCTCGAGCGGCATGCCGACCGGCTTTTGACCGTGTCGCATTCATTCGCGGAATATCTGGGCTCGCATGTGAAGCATCCCGAGGCCATCCGCGTCATTCCCAACGGATACGACGAAAAAAGATTCCGCCCCGTGCCGCACGAAAACGCGGTGCCGCAGCTCGTGACCGTATGCCGCCTCGTTCCGGCGAAGGGGCTGGACGTGCTGCTGGAGGCTTGTTCCATTCTGAAGCGGCGCGGCCGTTCCTTCGTGCTGCATGTCATCGGCGACGGACCGATTCGCGAGGAACTGGGGGAAGCGGCGAAAAGGAACGGCATTTACGACGACACGATTTTCTACGGCTACATGCTGCATCCGGAAGAACTCATCCCCTTTTTCGACATTTTCGTGCTGCCGTCGCGGGCGGAGGCGTTCGGTTCGGTGTTTGCCGAAGCGGCGCTTTGCATGTTGGCGCTGGTCGGCACCCGGGTGGGCGGCATCGCCGAGCAGATCGAGGACGGCGTGAACGGGCTGCTCGTGGAGCCCGACAATCCGGAAGCCCTGGCCGACGCCCTCGAGAAGCTGATCGCCGATCCCGCCCTGCGCATCAGGCTGGCCAGGGCCGCCCGAAACAAGGCGAAACAGGAATATTCCCTGAGCCGCGTCATCCGCCAGCTGAAAGAAGTATACGCCGAGTTCGGCGTCGGGAAGGAAGAGGCGCCGGAGGAGGAGAGCGCTTTGCAGACGGACGGAGATGACGATCGCGCGGCGACGGGGTCGCGCGCGAATGGGCGGGACGATGGCACATCCGGGTTGTCCGCGGACGGGAAAGACGATCCGGCGTTCATGACGGCGGCGATCCGGGACAAGAGCGGTCCGAACGGGAAGCCGGCGGAGGTCTGAGCGATGGGCGTCCCGTTCAGCTTTTTGCACGCGGCGGATCTGCATCTGGACAGCCCGTTTCGCGGCCTGGCCGGCGTGCCGGAAGCGGTCCGGCGGCGGCTCAGGGAGTCG
Source organism: Paenibacillaceae bacterium ZCTH02-B3 (assembly GCA_002159065.1). GTDB lineage: Bacteria > Bacillota > Bacilli > Paenibacillales > Paenibacillaceae > ZCTH02-B3. Next base: position 11,180 of record LZRV01000042.1, read on the forward strand.
ACCTTTGCCGCCCTGAGCCGTCTGACGGAAGTGGTCCTTTCCGGAGAAGTCGATTTTGTTGTCCTGGCGGGCGACCTCTATGACGCGGCGGACCGGCCGTTGCGGGCGCAGTTGCGCTTCCGGCGGGAAGTGGAGCGGTGGGCGGAAGCGGGGGTGCAGACGTTCATCGTCCACGGCAACCACGATCCGCTCGGCGGTTGGCAGGCGCGGCTGGATTGGCCGGCGTCGGTGCACGTGTTCGGGTCCGCGGAAGTGGAATGTAAGCCGGCTTACCGCAAAGACGGTGGGCTGGCCGCTTTTGTTTACGGGATTTCCTACCGCGAGGCGGCCGTGCGGGACAATCTCGCGGCCGGTTTCGTCCGTCGGGGGGACGCGCCCTTCCATCTGGCCGTGCTGCACGCCAACGCGGACGGCGATCCGCGGCACGACAACTACGCCCCATGCAAGGTAAGCGAGCTGGCGGCCGCCGGCTTCGACTACTGGGCGCTCGGCCACGTGCATGAAGGGCGCGTGCTGCATGAGTATCCCCATATCGTCTATCCGGGCTGCACCCAGGGCAGGCATTTCCGGGAAACCGGCAAAAAGGGAGCCTTCCTGGTGCGCGTATCGGCGTCCGGCGCGGTGGAGCCGACGTTCGTGGAGACATGGGACGTGCTCTGGCTGGAGGAAACCGTGACCATCGCGGGCGCGGAACGGGAAGAAGATTTGCGGCGGCGCCTGCTGGAAGCGGCGGAACGCGCCCGGGCCGCGGCGGAGGGGAAACCGTGCGTGCTGCGGATCGCGGTGGCGGGCCGCGGCCCCTTGCACGGGCGGCTTCAGGCCCCCGGCGAGCGGGAAGGATGGCTCGACATGCTGCGCGAATGGCTGGGGCCGCCGGAGGAGCGGGACGACTGGGTGTGGGTCGGCGAGCTGTCCGTTCGCACCGGTCCCGAGCGGGATGTCAGGTCCGCGCTCGGGGAAGAGGGCTTTGCCGGCGAGCTCGCGCGGCTGGCGATGCGGGCGGCGGAAGATCCGTCGGCGGCGCGGGAGCTGCTGGACGAGGCGCTGAAGGATATCCGGCTCGAGCAACGCGTGCGGGACTGGCTGGCGGGCCGGAGCGACGAGGAACGCGCGGCGTGGATCCTGCGCGGCGCGGAGGCGGCCTTGTGGCGCCTCGGAGACGGGGATTGACGGACGGCACCGATGAACCCCGGGGAACTGGGGCCCCGCCTGATGGTGGGCTTTTTTTTCGATGATGTTCGTGACGGGATGGTCAGGATGCTTTCGCCAGGTTTGCCATTTCAGATCCGGGATCTGTTTGCCACTCGAGATATATATGTTTGTAATTTTTCTATCGTTATCATATCATGGAAATCGAGATAGATAGTGGGATAGCGGCGCTGTATGGTTCTGTCCGCTTTGTCCGGCCCATTTGCCGGAACGGGGCTGAAGTGCCCGCGGCATGCGATGCATCGGGTTCCGGAATCCGAATTCGGGACGGCTGGATTGGTCCGCCGCCGACTTCGTCGTGATGAGACCGACGGATGCACGACGCAGATCATCGCGGTGGTCGCGAACATCCGCGGCATCGACCTGGAGCCATGCGCCATCGAGATAGCGAAATGGAACGCGGAATTACGATGGAAAATGGTTCACGCGGCAACAACGGTCACGATCGAACTTATGGCCGGCGGCGGGCGGTTGGTCTTGGGTGAGGACCATCAGTCTGGCATAGAAAGGAGCTGCGCTTCCGTGAATGTCCGCAAAACCGATGCCGGGAAATGGGAAAACATCATCAGGGGTTGCATGTGGCGTTTCGTGCTGAAGCGGGGCGTTCTCGGATTCGGCCTGTTGGCATCGTTCCTCGCTTTTTCATGGAACCGGATCTCGCTGCAAGGCCTTGACGTTTCCAAATACTTCGAGGACGGATGGCAGCGGGTTCTCGTCGAGTGCCTCGTTCAATGGATGCTGACGGGCGCCGTCTGGAGCATTCTCATGTGGATCTTCGTGGTGAAGCAGAAGGTGAAGCCGGACTCCAAAGACGGACCGCAGGCCGAGTGAAGCCGGAAAACGGCAAACCGGAATCGGGAGGATCACCATTGGCCAGGGAATTTTTCCATCGACGCGAGCTGAAGTATCTGGTGCCGCTCGCCACCTGTGAGGCGCTGGCGGCTTCTTTGTTGTCGCGCATGAAACCGGATACGTTCGGCAGGGACGGCAGATACGCCATCATGAGCCTGTACTTTGATTCCCCGGACAACGCGATCTACTGGGAAACGGCGAACCGGCTGCCGATCCGCCGCAAGCTGCGGCTTCGCATCTACGAGAAAGCGGAGCGCGGCGGCACGGCTTTTTTTGAAATCAAGCAGAAGGTGAACAACTGGGTGCACAAGCGCAGGACGATGCTGACCCTGGAGGACGGCTACCGGTTTATGGAACGGTGGGCGGATCCGGCGCAGGCGCCCGTCGCGTCGTCCAACGAACAGGTGGCCCGGGAAATTTGGCACTTCCAGCGGACATACCGGCTCCGGCCGAAGGTGATCATCCGCTACGAACGATTGGCGCTGGAAGGGGTGGACGATCCGGAGCTGCGCATCACCTTCGACCGCGGGCTGATGTGCCGGACAGGTTCCCTGCGGCTGGAAAGGGACGAACCGGAGCGGCCGTTCGTCCATCCGGATTACGCCATCATGGAAGTGAAGGCGGGCCGGTCCGTTCCCGTCTGGCTGTCGCGCCTCTTGGCCGAATTCGGCTGCCGGCGGAGCGCCGTGTCCAAATACATGAGCGGCGTGAATGCCGCGTGCCCTGTCGGACTCGTTCGCTCGCATAAAATTTTCGTTCCGGATGGGGGTGTCAATTCGCATGGACTTCATTCTTGATCCGTTCCGATCCGTCTACGACATGTCCACCGGCATCGCCCTGGCCAAGGCGCTCATCGCCCTCGCGCTCAGCTTCGTTTTGTGCACGCTGATTTCCGTCGTCTATCGGATGACCAACCAGGGCGGCCGCTATTCGCAGTCGTTCGCGCACACCATCGTCATCATGGGCGTCGTCGCGTCGCTCGTCATGATGGTCATCGGCAACAACGTCGCGGTGGCCTTCGGGCTCGTCGGCGCTTTCTCGATCATCCGGTTCCGCACGGCGATGGGCGACCCGCGGGATTTGGCGACGATCTTTTTCAGCATGGCGGTCGGCATTGCCTGCGGGCTTGGCTATTATCTGGTGGCCGTGCTTTTCGCCCTTTCGGTGAGCCTGATCGTGTACCTGATGGCCCGTTTCGATTTCGGCCGGATGCCCGCCCGCCAGACGCTGCGCATCGTGGTGCCGGAAACGGTGTCCCATGAGGGGTTGTTCGAGGACATTTTCCGCAAGTATTTCAAACAGTGCGATCTGACCGGCGTGGAAACCGTCAACATGGGCACCGCGTTCCAGCTGGAGTACAGCGTCCAGCTGCGGGACATGAGCGAAGCGAAGACGATGCTGGACGAGATTCGGGAACGCAACGGGAATCTGAAGGTGGCGTTGCTGATGACGCCCGATTCCGGCGGGTGAGGCCGATGATCCCGACGGGACCGTTGCAAAAACGGGCTGCGGCATGGGGCGTGCCGGTTCTTCTGCTTGTGGCCGTGATGATCGTGTGGCTGGCGGCGTTCCGGGTGTCGCCGGGCAAAGGCAGCGTCAGCCACCCGGCCATCGACGCGGCGGTGCGGCAGATCGTGGGGCGCTACCACGGGGAATTGCGCCCGGAGGAATTGGCGCGCGTGACGGAACTCACCGTGCGCGACGCGGGGATCATCAGCCTGGAAGGCATCGAGAGGCTTTCCAACCTGCGGAGCCTCGATCTGCGCGGCAACCGGATTTCCGACATCCGGCCGCTGGCGGCGCTGACGAGGCTCGAGAAGCTGAATCTGCGGGACAACGAGATCGCCGACATTTCGCCGCTGGCCGGCCTCAAACTGCTGCGGGATCTGAACCTGCGGAACAACCGGATCCGGGACATCCGGCCGCTGGCGGATCTGCCGCTCCTGAGGGACCGGCTGTATCTGGCCGGCAATCCGATTGCCGATTACACGCCGGTTTTGCCCTACATCGAAGAAGTCAAAGAGCGGGACGTCGACCTGACGCTGCCGGTCTTTTCGCACGAGGCCGGATTTTACCGGGCGCCGTTCGAGCTGGAAATCCAAAGCCTGCTGCCGGATGCGGAAATCTACTATACGCTGGACGGTTCTGCGCCGGACCGGTCGTCGCTCCGCTATGACGGGCCCATCCGCATCCAAAACCGCGAGAACGACCCGAACGTCCTCTCGAACATTCCGACTTCCGCGGTAGGGTGGCAGCGGCCGGCGGGCCGCGTGTTCAAGGGCACCGTCGTCCGCGCCATTGTCTACGACGCTTCGGGGAAGGCCGGCAAAGCGGTGACGAAGACGTATTTTGTCCATCCGCGCGGCCACGAGCGCTATTCGCTTCCGGTCGTGTCTTTGGCGACGGACATGGAGAACCTGTTCGACCATGAAACCGGCATCTACGTTCCGGGCGCCCTGTATGCGAATGAGAGCCCGAATTTCTGGGAAAACCCGGGCAATTACAGTCAGCGCGGCATGGAATGGGAGCGGCCGGCGCACATCGAGTTTTTCGAAGACGACGGCACGCCGGGCTTCTCCGAAGATGTCGGCATCCGCATCTACGGGGCGGCCACCCGGGCGAATCCCCTCAAAAGCCTGCGCGTCCAGTTTCGCAAGGAATACGGGAAGGGCAAGCTGGAATACCCGCTGTTTCCGGGCCTCCCCTATGACCAATTCGACTCCTTCGTGCTCCGCACGGCGGGCAACGATTATGACGGCGCCTACCTGCGCGACGCGTTCATGCAGAGCCTGCTGGACGAAACGCGGCTCGACACGCTGGCCTACCGCCCGGCGATCCTGTTCATCAACGGGGAATATTGGGGCATCCACAACATCCGGGAACGCGGGGATCCGGATTATTTCAGCGAGAAGTACGGCATCGACAAGTCGGAGCTCGATCTCCTGGAGGACAACGCGGAGATCGTCAGCGGCTCGAACGAGCATTACCTGGCGCTGATCGACATGCTGCGAAAGCGGGACATCCGGGATCCCGCCGTTTACAAACAGGTGAACGAGGCCATCGACATCGACAATTTCATCGATTACAATGTGGCGCAAATCTATTTCGACAACAGCGACTGGCCCGGCAACAACATCCGGTTCTGGCGGGAAAGCAAGCCGTTCGATCCGTCCTCGCCGTACGGACGGGACGGCCGCTGGCGCTGGCTCGTCTACGACACCGATTTCGGCTTCGGCATGTACGGCGAACACAACTATCTGAACCATTCCCTCGAACAGGCCACGACGCCGTACGGCCCGGAATGGCCGAATCCGGAGTGGTCGACTTTCCTGCTCCGCACGCTGCTTGAGAACGAGGACTTCCGCACGCGGTTCGTCAACCGGTTCGCCGACCTGATGAACACGTCGTTCCGGCCGGAGCGGGTCGTCCGGCGGCTGATGGAAATGAAAAGCGTCATCGAGCCGGAGATGCCCGAACACATCGCCCGCTGGGGACGTCCCTACGGGATGGACGGGTGGAACATGCACATCCGGCGGATCGAGATGTTCGCCAGGCTCCGGCCCGCCGCCATGAAGAATCACATCAACGACTTTTTCAAACTCGGCGGCGTCCGCGAATTGACCATCGGCGCCGTTCCCGCCGGGCAGGGCGTCGTGAAGGTGAATTCGCTCGTCATCGAACCGGCGGGAGAGGCGTGGACGGGGTCTTATTTCGGCGGCGTGCCCGTCACGCTCACCGCCATTCCGATGAACGGCTACCGGTTCGCGGGGTGGAAGGGCGACATCGCGTCAAACGAACCGACGATTGTCGTCGATCTCGCGGAAAACATGACGGTGACGCCCGTGTTCGAGCGCGGGTGAATCGGCCGTCCCGGCGCGGACCCGGCAGATGAATGAGCAGAAGGACGGAGGCAAGCGATGCCGGAATACATGAAAACGATGCGGCGATATATCGGGACTCGGCCGCTCCTGTTGTGCGGCGCGAGCGTCATGATTTTCGACGACCGGTACCGGGTGCTGATGCTGAAGCGGGCTGACAACCGCGGCCGGTGTTTCCCCGGCGGGCTGATGGAGCCCGGCGAAAGCGCGGAGGAAACGGCCGGGCGGGAGGTGCTCGGGGAAACGGGACTTGCCGTAAAAATTCCGGAGCTGTTATGGGGGTGTTCATGAGACGATTTGCAGGCTGGTCCGGGAAGAGGAACTGGAACAATTGCTGCGACTTTACAAGCAGCTGCAGCCGGACGATCCCGAATTGGAGCGGAACGAAGAGCTGTATGCCCTTTGGAGAGGCATCCTGCAAGATCCGAACATGGACATCATCGTCGTGGAGCATGAAGGCGCCATCGTATCCACGTGCGTGCTTGCCGTCGTCAAAAACCTGACCCGCGGCGCCCGGCCGTTCGCCGTCATCGAAAACGTCGTCACCGATGAACGTCACCGAAAAAGGGGCTTCGGCCGAATGGCGCTCAACAAGGCGATCGAAACGGCCGGGGAGCGGGGATGCTACAAGGTCATGCTGATGAGCGGGTCCAAAAAGGAAGAAACCTTGCGGTTTTACGAAAACACGGGGTTTGACCGGTACCGGAAGACGGGATTTGTCATCTATTTCTAGGCACGAAACCGCGAGCTTCCGGTTGAAACGGCGAACGTCCGCGGGCAGACGGGAGGCTCCGCGGTGGCCTTTGGGGCAACCCTGTCATGTCTCCCAATTGGGCAAAGGCATCGTGGATCTTTTCGACCCGCAGCCCGGCGAAACCGTCCTGGACCTGGGCTGCGGCATGGGAGATCTGGCGCACGAGATGGCGATGCGGGGCGCGAAGGTGATCGGGATGGACCTGTCCCCCTGGATGATCGAAGCCGCCAGGGCGAAATACCCCGACATTTCCTTCCTGATGGGAGACGGCGAACAGTTTGTCCTGGACGAACCGGTGGACGCCATCTTTTCGAACGCCGCCCTGCATTGGATGAAACGGGCCGAGAAAGTCGTCGCCTGCGTTTGGAACGCTTTGAAACCGGGAGGCCGTTTTGTGGCCGAGTTCGGCGGACAGGGCAACGTGGCGGCGGTCATCGGCGCGATCGGCCGGGTGCTGGAATGGGATTATGGCATCGACGCTTCGGTTCGCAATCCGTGGTATTTTTCGAGCATCGGCCAATACAGCACGCTGCTGGAAAAACAGGGATTCCGGGTGACGTTCGCCGCCCGCTTCGACAGGCCGACGCCGATGAAGGACGGGGAAAACGGCCTGCGTCTGTGGCTGGACGGGTTCGCGGACGCGTTTTTCGAGGGGTTTTCGCCCGCGGAAAGGGAAGTAGCCGTCCGCAAAACCGAAGCGGAAGCGCGGGACGAACTTTATAGGGACGGCGTCTGGCACGTGGATTACCGAAGGCTGCGCGTGGCGGCGGTCAAACCGTTGCCGAAAGACGGATGAATCGCGAGAAGGGATTGGGGGAATACGAAGGTATTCCTTTTTTTGTGCAGGCATGCTAATTTCTACACTAATATCTTTCCATTCGTTGGGAAAGTGCAGGAACGATCCGCGAATCATTGACCTTGCGGATCCAACGGGGAAAGGGAGTGGAGATCGGGATGAACAGAGGCGTGGAAGAAAGACTGCGGCAGCTCGGCATCGTGCTGCCGGAGGCCAGCGAACCCGCGGCCCGATACGCCAACACGGCCATCGTGAACGGACTTATGTTTGTTTCGGGAAAGGGGCCGGGCGGCCGTCCGAAAGGAAAGCTGGGGCGCGAGTTCACCACGGAGGAAGGATATGCGTTCGCCCGCAGCGCCGGGCTGGAAGTGCTGGCCGTGGTCAAACAGGCGCTGGGGACACTTGATCGGGTGAAGCGGGTGGTCAAGGTACAGGGGTTCGTCAACGCGACGCCCGATTTTGAAGAGCACCACAAGGTGCTGAACGGCTTTTCCGATCTGATGCTGGAAGTCTTCGGCGAAAACGGCAGCCATGCGCGTTCGGTGTTCGGCGCCGTTTCCGTACGGGACAATTTGCCGATCATCGTGGATTCCCTTTTCGAGGTTGAAGCATGAACCAACAGACAAGGGCGCCTTCGGCATGATTGCGCCTTTCGTTTTTCTGTGATCGAAGCCGTCATTATCGGCGGCCATCTTGCCCTGAACGGATGAGAGCGATGGGAGGGAACGGCAATTACAAATGCCTGATCGCCGGAAAGCATCGGCCGGAATTGTATATCGCTTCGGGGGGCTTTCGGGGAAAAAATTGCGGACTATTGCAGCCGCAATGGCGATTGTTTGTTCATCGTCGCCGAGAAATCGAAAGACCATTGATCCACGGAGGCAGGCTCATGAAAATAGCCTTTGTTCTGTTCAACGGCGTGACGTTCCTCGATTTTGTCGGGTTTTACGATGTGATCTACCGGCTGAACCTGTTTCCCGGCGGGCAAGAGACGACCTGGGACATATGCGGCCTGACGGAAGAGGTGACGGATGAACTGGGCATGCGGGTAAAGGTGAACCGTCTTGCGCCCGATCTGTCCGGGTACGACTTGCTGTTCGTTCCGGGCGGGATGGGCACGCGGAAGCTGAAGGACGATCCCGCGTTTGTCGATTGGCTGGGAACGGCCCGGGACGTGCCTTACAAGGTGTCCGTGTGCACGGGATCGCTTTTGCTGGGGGCGGCGGGATTTCTCAGGGAACGGAAAGCCACGACGCACCCGAATGCGTACGGCTTGCTGGAACCGTATTGCCGGGAAGTGGTCAGAACCCGGATCGTCAAGGACGGCAACGTCATCACCGGCGGCGGGGTGGCGACGTCGATCGACATGGGCATCTATCTCACCGAAATGTTTGCGGGAAAAGAGGCGGCGGAACAGGTCAAACGGCAGATCGACTATCCGTATCAGGCGGAAAGCATCGTGGTCGTGAATCAATGAGGAGGAATTGCCGTGGAAGACCAATGGAGAATCGCCGAGTACGATCCAAAGTGGAAAGAGCTGTTCCTGGAAATCGGCCGCCGCTTGCGGGAGGCCCTCGGGGATGCGGCCATCCGGATCGACCACGTGGGCTCCACCTCGATTCCGGGCATGCCGGCCAAGCCGATCATCGACATCCAGATCTCCGTTGCCGATCTCGAACCCGTCGTCGCCTACAGGGAAAAAATCGAATCGCTCGGTTTCGTGTTCCGCCCGGACAATCCCGACAGGACGAAGCGATATTTCCGGGAGCGGCCCGGTGAGCGGCGAACCCACATCCACGTGAGGCGCCACGGCAGTTTTGCGGAGCAATTGACGCTATTGTTCAGGGACTATTTGCGCTGCCATCCCGACGACGGCAAACGGTATGCGGACGAGAAACGCCGGCTCATGCAGCTGTATAAAGACGACCGCGCCAAATACGCGGAAGGCAAGGGACCGATTGTCTGGGACATTTTGCAGCGGGCGCACGTCTGGTCGCAGGAGACCGGATGGATGCCGGGCGAATCGGATGCCTAGCAGGAGGTTCCAACATGACCGGCGTGACCATTGCCGAAGCGGAGGCCGCGGATTTGCCCGTTATCCTCCGGCTCCGGCACGAAGCCTTCCAAAGCGAGGCGGAAATCTACCGGATGGCCATTCCGCCGCTCAGGCAACCGCATGACATCATGGTCATCCTGCTCGAGCCGCCGCCGGAAAACCGGGGCATCGTCGGCAAGGCCGCCTGCGACATCGATCCGGGGTTCAAAATCGACGTGGGAATGCGAAAGGGAAATCGCCAAGGGGGGATGATCGTTGCCAACACCAAGGAAATTCCTCTTGTTGATGGCTATTTCCTTGTCGGTGACCCTGACGGCCGGCTGCGAAGGCGAAAACCCCTCTTCGCCAAATGAAATGCAAACCCCATCCAACGAAGCCGGTCTGGAGCTATCGGCCGAGGTGGAGCGGCTGAAGGCCGAGATCGCACGGCTGCAAATGCAGCTCCGTGAACGTCAGCCGGACGTAACCGACTGGATGCCGCCCGAACAACGGGAGGCATACCGGAGGCTCGAACGGTTCCGGGCGATGAAAGACCTGCCGGTCTGGGATGAAGTGTCCGTGTTCAATGAGGAACATCGCGTGACGGTCACGGACCGGGGATTCATCGAGATGCTTCGGCATCTCCTGCCCATCGGCGATCAGATCTCGTGGGGCGGCGCGATTCCGTATACCATGGAACCGTTTTCGCTGGAATTGAAAACCAATCGCGAAACGGTTCTGATCCATGCCTTGGCAAAGGGCGCCGTCGAATTTCCGGAAATTCTGCCCGGCTATTATTTCCGCGTGGATACGAATTTGACCAACATAGGCAAGGCGCTGCTTCCGAAGCCGGAATTTCTTCCGGAAGAATCGCTGGGGAGCCGGATGCTGGACAGCGGATTTCTCCGGGTCCGGCATGACGGCTATCAGTATTATGTTTTGAATGAGTCCCGCATCCGGATATTGGCGGTCGGTTTCTTGCGCGCGGACAAGAAGGAGACGGACAAACCGGACATCGACGAAGCGGCTTCGCTGGCTGACATTTCGTTTTTCCTGTACGGGCGGGAAATCGTGATGAGCATTTACCCGGAATGGATTCGGATCCGGGACGGGGAAGCGGAAACGTGGTATGCGGTGGATCCGTTTGACGCGATGCAGATGGAAGCGGCGTTGCGGGCGGACTGACGGAAAAGACCGCGGGGCAATGGGGAGGCGCGATGTCGAAAACGATCGATTCCGTCGCCTCCCCGAAATCATGATCTTTTGAATGACATTCTGTAGGGAAAGTGTTTTTCCCGCTTTATCTCGTACTCGTTCAACTCGAAAATCCGAAGTTCCTGAACACCACGATGCTGGCGCCATCCCATTCATACGCTTTTCCCTCGTACCGGCACTTGAACGTCCACTCCACGAAAGCCGATTGCTGCCGGCTGTCATAGCCGATGCGGTGGATGTTCCAATGGAGCACTTCATTGCCGTCCCCGTTCCACGAACGGAACCGGCGATCAAGCTGCTCGCGGCCTTCGATGACCGCTCCGGTGCATTTTTTGTAAACCCGGACGGTTGCGTCGAGCATCGGAGTTGATGGCGAAGGGATTTCGCAGTTGAGAAAATGGCGATCAACAAGAACATAAAGGAGAGGTTTCAGCAAATGATCATCCGCAAAGCCGTTCCCGATGATGCGCCGCGGATGCTGGAACTGTGGAAGCGTCTCGGTGAATGGCTCCGGGAAAGGGGCATCGACATGTGGAGGCCGGAACGTTTTTCGCTGGATGAAATCCAGGCGTTTTTCAAAGACGGGGCGGACCTGTATCTGGCGGAGATGGACGGCAGCCTCGCCGGAACCTACGTCATCATGTGGTCCGATCCTTCCATTTGGGGCGAATCGGACAGCACCGCCGCCGGCTACATCCACAGGCTTGCCGTCGACAGGCGCTATCGGGGCCGTGGCATCGGATCAAGACTGCTGCGGGATGCGGAAGACCGGATTCGGCAAAACGGCAAAACGGTGGCCAGACTGGACTGCATGGCGGACAACGAACGGCTGAATCGATATTACCGGGACCATGGCTATCAATTTGTCCGAAGAGTGGATGCCGGAAGCTGGAGCGCCAATCTTTACGAAAAACGTTTGGCATGTATTGATGCAATCCACTTGCACGATTGAACCTTGGGTCATTCGAAAGCGGGGGGGGGGTGAAATCAACATGCGTCCCATCAAGGTTGTGCTGTTCGATCTGGACGATACCCTGGTCCATTTCGAGGATTACTGGAATCCGAGCCTGCTGGAGACGTTCCGCCGGCATCCGGCCACGCGGATGCTCGATCCCGACCGGCTTCTTGAGGTTTGGTGGGAAAAGAACGCCATATACGAAAGGCAATATCACGATCAACTCATCACCATCCGGCAATTCCGGAATTTCCGGTTGATCGAAGCCCTGGCCGAATTCGGTGTCGCCATCGATGAAACCGTGGCGGAAGAGTTCAATGATCTGCACAAGACCATCAGCAAATCGTACATGAAGGCGGACCCGAAGCTCGTGGAATTGCTGAAAGAATTGAAACAGTCCTATTCGCTGGGCCTTGTCACCAATGGAACCGCCGCTTGGCAATACGACAAGCTGGATGCGATGGGCATCCGATCATGGTTTGAACCCGGCGGCATTTTCATCTCGGAAGAAGTGGGGGTGGAAAAGCCGCACCCCGGCATTTTTCTGAAAGCGTTGGAGCATTTTCGCGCAGCGCCGGAAGAAACGGTGTTTGTCGGCGATTCGTGGAAGCACGACATTGAAGGAGCCACCCGGGTCGGCATCCGGTCCATCTGGTTGAACAAACGGCATGAGCCTGCCGGCCATAACGACATGCTCATGGGCGAAATATTCGACATTTTTGAGCTGAGAAACGTTCTTGGATTGGCGAAATGTGAAAGCAGGTGATGGGGTGTACGCGGCGGTCGTGCTGGATCTGGATGGAACGCTGCTGAATTCGGAGAAAAAGATTTCGGAGCGAAATTTCGCAAGCGTCCTGGAATGCCACAGGCGGGGAGTGAAAATCATCTTTGCCACGGCGCGCCCGCCGAGAACCGTTCGAATATTGCTGCCGGATGAAATGCGGGATATCGGGTCTTTCATCTATTACAACGGGGCTTTGGTCGTGAGCGCCGAACTTGGCATCACGCTCCATGAGGCGATTCCATCGGATTTGGCCGGTGAAGTGATCGACTTCTGCCTGGGCAGGCATGCCGGTTTGGGCGAGGAGGCCGAATGGGATGTCGGCGTGGAAGCGCTGGACGAATGGTACGGCTTGAAAGAGCCGAATTTTCCGGTCCCGATTGGTGAGGAAAACCGCTATCACGTGACCACGCTGACAAAGCTCAAAATGCTGGAGGCGACCAAAATTCTTCTTGCGGGACCCGCCCATGTGGAACAGCTCAGGGAAACATTCGGGCATCGCCTGAACATCATCGTGACCGACCAGGGACAGCTTGTTCAAATCATGGCCGGGAACGCTTCCAAAGAACGAGGATTGGCCCGCCTGCTGGATGGATTCGGCATTCCCGCAGAACGGGTGATCGCCTTCGGCGACGATCACAACGACATCGGACTGTTCAAGGTATGCGGTTGGCCAGTCGCCATGGGCAATGCCGTCGAGGAATTGAAACGTCTGGCGCGAAGCGTGACCGAAACGAACGATCGCGACGGCGTTGCCGTCGAGCTGGAGCGCCTGCTGCGGTGCGAGTGACGCACTGTGACGGACGGGGCATTGACATTTTATTGGGGAAATCCGCCATGGCCCAATTCCGATTTGCCGGCGGACGATACCAAGCAGCTGCTCCTGCTCCGCTTCAGGCACCCGTTCGTTCAGCCTCGCCGCCGCCACCGGCAACAGCCACCGGTCGATTTCCGCCGCTTTCATCCCGGAACGTTTCAAATAGTCCTTCACATATTGATCCTTGATCTTTTTCCGATACATGCTGGCCAGCATTTCAACAAGGCACGGGGTCCCCGGGGGCATGGCGCCGACGGAGAGCAGAATGACCTCATCGGCTATTCGAAAGGCTTCCTTCAATGGAATTTGTATTGAGGCTCTTGACCAAACCGTTTCGTTGTCCCACAATCGGATCATGGAACGACAGCAGGAAGGCGCTCGACGGAAGAGGGAGAGGTCGGGCGTTTTTTTGCCATTTTGGAGAGAAAAAACCGATGAAAAACGTGGATCTATTTTGTCAGACACGCCGCATCGCCGTTTTATCCGGGAGACGAACGAAACCGCGGGCTGTCCGAGCAGGGCTGGCGGGACGCCGTTCGCGTGGCGGAGTTGCTGCGGCATGAAGGCATCGACGTCATCGCTTCCAGCAGCTATGCGCGGGCCGTGGAAACTGCCGGAAGGCGAGACAACAAGGCAGGCCCGGGAGCGGGCGATCCCCGTGATCAAGAAGCTTTTGTCAGACCATGAGGGGCGTGGAGAGATGTGGCGGGGATTTCATGGAACAGAAAACGTCGAGACCGGAGAGGTGAGTAGAACCATGAACCACCAGGAAAAGCCGCCTGTCCTGCTCGCACTGAAAACCGCCAACCCGGAGGCCGATCTTTTTTACCGGTCCATCGGATTTTCGGCGGGGGCGTATACCGAAAACTCCAGCCATTATTTGGTGTTGGGAGGAAATGAGCGACATGATGATTTCATTTGATGTCGGTGAATCCATGAAATTCAACTTTCGCTCTGCCGGACTTGTGGTGTTGGACGGCCGCATCCTGTTTCAGCGGTTTTCGGACCGCGACTGGTGGTTTCCGCCCGGCGGGCGGGTGGAGATGCAGGAAGACAGCCATGCGGCGGTTGCCCGCGAATTGGCGGAAGAATACGGGTGGCGGGTCAAGGACAAGAAGCTGAAATTGGTGGTCGAAAACTTTTTCAGGCTGGATGGCCGGGACTTTCACGAAATCGGGATGTATTATCTGATCGAGCTGGAAGACCGGGTGCAACCCGTGGACGGGGAGTTTGCCGGCAAAGAAGAGAACCTTGTCAGCAAGTGGATCGGGATCGGGGAGCTTGAAAAGCACAATATCGTACCCCCATTTTTGACGGATGCGGCTTTGTTCGACGAAATCCTGTCGTCGGATACGGTGAAACATTTGATATGCCGCGGATAGGAGAGAAAACGGATGAAGCCGGCTGCCGTTCTGTTTGATCCGGACAACACGCTGCTCGACCGAAAACGGGGTTCCGGGCATTTGCCGGCCGCTGGTCGATCGGTTTGCGGCGGTTGAACCAGCCAAGAGAGAAGAGGCGATCGAATTCATCATCGGGGCGGACCGTGACGGGTATCGGGACAAGCGGGAACTGTACGGGGAACCGAGTTTTCCAAATGCACGGTGCCGATGGACGGCGCGCCGGAGACCCTTCGCCTTCTGCGCCAGTCGGGATTGGCGTTATTGGCGCAGCGCGTTTTCCGAACGGTGCAACGGGAAGAAAAACGTTGACGGGGGACGGGCCGGTGTTTCTGGAAGAATTGCAGGTGGACGGATTCGGTCCGCTGACGGGGCGGACCTACAGGTTCAAAACGCCGGTGGCGGTGGTGTTTGGGCCGAACGAATCCGGCAAAACATCGCTGCTTCGTTTCGTGCGCTGCATGCTGTACGGGTTTCCCACCCGGCACCAGCCGGTGGAGCGGGGAGAGCCGGTGCACGGCGGCAGGCACGGCGGGCGGCTGGTCTTTGCCATGCGGGACGGATCGAGGTTTACGCTGGAGCGTTACGCGTCGGAGCAGGGTCGACGGGGCGCCGGATGGGTGACGCTGCGGGACGAACGGGGAGCAGTCCGCACCATGCCCCAGGCGGAGTGGGAGCGTTTCGCGCTGGGCGGCGTCTCCGCGGCGATGTTCCGCCAGCTGTTCGCCGTCACGCTGGACGATCTGCGGGAACTGGAGGCGCTGCAGAGCGGCGAAGCGGGCAATTATCTGTACCATGCCGGAATGGCGGGCGGCGCGCGGCTGACGCAGGCGATCCGGCAGCTTGAGGCGGAGTTGGACAAGCTGTACCGGCCCCGCGGCTCGCAGCCTGCCGTCAACGCCGTCTTGCACCGGATTCGGCAGCTGGAAGCGGAACTGAGGCAGCGCCGCCAGCAGGCGGAATCGTACAATGAGGCGGCCAGGGCGCTTGAGGCTGTGGAACGGGATCTCGGGGAAACGGAAAGGCTCCTGCCGGGGGCGCAACACCGGCAAGCCCTGCTGCAGGCTGCCATAGGGGTTCGCGGATGGTGGCTGGACGGAAAGCTGGCAGAGCGCGAAGAACGGGAGCTGGCGCGGCATCTGGACGATCCGGACTCCCCGCCGCTGGACGGGCATGCGGCGGCGTCCTGGAAAGCGGCCCTGCGGGAACGCGCGCAGGCGGAAGAGAAGCTGGAGGGGCTGCGGCGGGAACGCCTGGAGGCGGAAGAAAAACTGCAGGCGACCGAGTGGGACGGTCGGCTTGCCGCCGCCCTGCCGGAACTTGAAGAATTGGCAAGCGAAGCGGCGGCGGTGGCGGCAAAGGCGGAAGAGGCGGCCTCCCTGGAAGCGGAAGAGCGCCTGCTCACGGAAAGCATCGGGATGATGACGGCCCGGATTTCGCGGGACTGGACGATCCGCGACCTGGAAGCGTTCGGGACGGTGGCGCAGCGGGAAGACGCACGGCAAATCCGGGATGCCTATGCCAAGGCGGAGCGGGAGCTCGAGGCGGCGGAAAGGGAAATTTTGCGCATCGACGGTTTCCTGGCCGGCGCGCGGCGAGAAGAGGAAACGGAAGAAGCGGCGGCGACGGGACGGACGGCGGAACCGGCCAAGGCATCGGCCGCAGCCGGGGATCATCCCTTTGGCGCATTTCGCCCGCGCACCCGGCAGGAGCTGTCCGACGCGTGGGAAAGGTTTGAGGATGCCGTGCACCGGCTGGAGCGGGCCAAACTGGAGCAGCGTCTGTTGCTGCAAGGCAGGGGAGCGCGGTCGGGGCCGAATGCGCGCACCGGCGGCAGGGCGTTCGGCGGAGTGTTGCCTCTGGTGCTCGGGGCGGCGGGGATGGCCGTTCTCGGGGGTGCCGCCGTCCTGGGGGCGGCCGGCCAGAGCGGGTGGCCGGTCTGGCTGCTGGCGGGTGCGGCGCTGCTGCTCCTGGCGGGCGCCGTGCTGGCGGGCCGGCGTACGGCCGGCGGGTCCCGGGGCCGCCCCGGCGCGGATGGGCGCGGCGGCGAAACCCGGTTCGGCGGGTCGGACCCCTCCTCCGCCGTCCGGTTCTATGAAGAACAGGCGGCGGAAGCCTTGCGCCATCTGCTTGAGCACCCTGAGGCAGCCGCCGCGCGGCCGCTGGAAGCCGGACCGGACGGGGCCGGTGCGGACGGGGCCGGACCGGACCGTGCGGAGATCGCGGCGTTCCGCGACGAAACGCGGCGGGCTTTGCGCGAAGCGGTGCGCCGGGAAATGGAGCGGCTGGAAGAGCTCGAGCGGAGGCGGATGATCCGCGAGGAGGCCCGCCGGCGGACGGAAGCCTGGCTGCGGGAGCGGGACGCGGCCGTCCTGGCCCGCGACGCGGCGGCAGAGAAGCTGCGGCAGCTGGAAGAAGACTGGCGGGGCTGGCTCCGGCAAAACCGGATTGAAGAATCGTTGTCGCCGCACGCCTGGCAGGAGCTGTTCCGGCTTGCGGAGCAAGGCCAGGAAGCCCTGCGCCGCCTGCGGTCGGTAAGGGAGAGGCTGGCCGCTCTCGAACGGGCGATGGCGGATTTCGCCGGCCGGGCGCGCGCCGTTTTGGCCGGCATCGGGGAAACGGCCGAAGCCGCGGATTCCGCGGACTCCTCCCGAACCGGCAAAACGCCCCTTGAACTGGCACGGCTTGTGCAATCGCTGCACCGGGAAGCGGTCCGGCACGACGGGCTGCGGAAAGAAGCGGAAGATCTGCGGAAACGCATCGGCTGGATCCGGGAGCGGGAGGAGGAAGCGCTGCGCGAGCGGGAAGCCGCGGACGCCTTGCTGCGGGCGATGATGGCCGAAGCGGGGGTCCGGGACGAACAGGCGTATGAAAGGAGGCTGGCTGTCGACGAGCGGCGTCGCCAGCTGCTCGACCGCGTGCGGGAAGCCCGGACGCGCCTCGAGGCGGGCAGGACCCCGGAAGAGACGGAAGCGCTGCTCGCCCTGCTGCAACGGCACGATGAAGCGCAGCTTGAACGCCTGCTGCGGGAAGCCGCCGACCGGACGGCGGAGCTTGAGGCGCGGCGCGACGGGCTGCGGGAACAAAAGGGCCGGCTGGCGCAGGAAATGGAACGCCTCGGGGAAGAGGCCGGCGCGGGTGACATCCGCCAGCGTCTGGAGGAACAGCAGGCCGAACTGGAACGGCTGCTGGAGCGGTATGTGGAACTGGCGGTCGCCGCCGCCCTCATCCGGCGCACCCGGACGCTGTTTGAACAGGAGCGGCAGCCGGAGGTCATCCGTCTGGCTTCCCGCTATTTTGCACGGATGACCGAAGGCGCATACCGGCGCGTGGCGGTGACGGAAGAAAAGATGTCGCTGGCCGTGGAAACGGCGGGAGGCGCAATGGTGGACAGCGCGTTTCTGAGCAGGGGCACCCAGGAACAGCTGTATCTGGCGCTGCGCCTTGCGCTGGCGGAAACGATCGCCCTTCCGGAACCGTTGCCGCTCTTGATGGACGATTTGTTCGTGCATTTCGACGCCGGCCGGCTCGCCCGGACCGCCGAAGTGCTGCGGGAGATCGCCGGCGGAAGACAGGTGGTGCTGTTCACGTGCCACGGCCACGTGGCGGAACGGGTGCTGGACGCTCTGGGGGACCGGGCCGGCCTGATCCGGCTGGACAAGCCGGAAGAGGCGGTTTGACCGCCGGAAAACAGGAGAGCCATGCCGGTCGAATCCGACCGGCCGGGCGGAGCTTCGGGAGGGCGCGGCCGGACCGGGAGAGCCGTCAGGGAGACGCGCGGGCGCTGCCGATCTGGAACATCCAGCCCAGGCAGAGCACGCCGAAGAGCGGATAGAGCACGGAAAGCAGCGTGCCGAAGCCGAACTGGCCGGCCGCGAAGCAAACGGCAAGGAGACCGGCGGATACGGCGGGCTGCGGCCAGTGGAAACGGGACGTAAGCTGCAGGGCGATGCCGTATTGGTCCGACACCAGCGTCGTAAAAATTTCAAGGAAAACGATCAGAACATAGGCGCTGTGAATCCAGCCCCCGATTTCCTGCGCGATGCCCCCGATCGGAATTTCGTAGCGGGCGATGTCCGGCATGCGCGCGGACATGGAGACATGGCCCGCCAGCAGCATCAGGCCGATGCCGATTCCGCCGACCGCGGCGCCGCGCCGGATGGTTCGCGGATCGCGGATGGCGGAGCCAAGGGGCGCAAGAACGGTCTGCGCCATGGTCAGATTGTAGGCGGCATACAAAAAGGGTGACAGCCCGACACCCAGCAGGGAGGCGTCCGTCCGCTGGGCCAGCCCCTCGAGGCTCCCCGGGGGGTCGCCGAGCATGCGAAAAACGATGTACAGGCCGAAGGCGGCCATGAGCGGCACGACGGCGGTATTGATGGCGAGAATGCCGGACATTCCGCGGCGCAAAAAGACGAAACAGCCGACGGCGGTGACCAGCAGCCCGAGCTCGTAGTTGAGTCCGAGCTGTTCGGAAAAAATCGTCCCCGCTCCTGCCAGCATGACGGCGTTGGCGCCGAGCAGGACGACGAGCATGAGGCGGCTGATCCTTACGCCCCACCGGTCTCCGAAGAGGTGTCGGTTCAGGTCCTCGTAAGAGCGGGCGCCGATGCGGGCGGAGATCAGCATCGTCCGGGCGCCGAGCCAGACGAACAGCGCCGTGGCAACGGCGATCATCGGTACGCCCCAGTGGCCGAAGCGGGTGAAAAACTGCATGACTTCCCGCCCGGTGGCGAATCCGGCGCCCACCACCGTGCCGATGAAGGTGAACCCGATCTGGAGACTGCGAATCCACGACACGATCGCCTCCACCCCCCTCGTCCGGTGTCCGTCACGCTTCCATGGATATGACGCCGGGGGGACACGCATGACGAAAAACGAAAAACGGCAAAACAAATGCCGCGGCGCCACGCCGCGGCTTGTGTTTTTCGGGTTTTGCCCGTCAATCCTGCGCGATCAGCCGGACGGACAGGACCGTTCGCGTCTCCGGATCGAGATCGATTTTGAGGATCCCGCCCTCCACCTCCGCGACGAGCACATTGGAGAACGGATCGCTCACGGTTCCGATGGCCCGGGCGGCGTCCTCCGCGGAACCCCCGACGGCCAGCCCGTGGATGCCCGCCGGGACTTCGGGCGAGTAGATCTC
>LZRV01000043.1 GCA_002159065.1 Paenibacillaceae bacterium ZCTH02-B3
CATCAATCTGCCACAGCATGCCCGCTTGAGGTTTACGGGGCCGCGATCGGTGAGCCTTTGGACGACGGCGCAAGCGTGCGGGACGAAGGCGGCCTTCCAGCAGAATGCGGCGGACCGAAGAGACGCTTAAATGGATGTCCTCGTGTTCGGCCAAAAGCTCGGCAAAGTGGGTGGAATTGCTTCCGAAGTAGCGATCCCGGTACAGGGACATCACGCGTTGTTTGAGCGAGTCGGCCAAGGTGTGAACGGGCTTTCGGCCCCGATTCCCATGAGCGATGGCCTTTGCACCTCCGTGACGATATTTGGCCTTGAGCCGATACGCTTGCCGGATGCTGATGCCGAGCGTGCGCGCAACATCCTGTTCCGTGAGACAGCCCTCCATCCACTTCTCGACAACCATAGCACGTTTCAGTTCGCTCTTTGTCAAGGTGATCTGCTCCTTGCTCATACTGACATTTTCTCGGAACAGTTACACCCTGACAATATCACAGAACAACAACATTTGGCGAAACATTTGTTTATGTTTAACGTGTGCTCTGATATGATGGTGGTAAGCGCATCAGCCGCGGCGGCGCGGCATGCCGCCCGACGGACGGAAAGGCGGAAGCCGCGCCGGGCGGATGACAGGCGAGGGAGCGGATATTGTGAGGCGGGGTTTGTTTGTCACCATCGAAGGCGTGGAAGGCGCCGGGAAAACGACGCTGATCGCCCGGCTGGCCGAGCGGCTTCGCCGGTCGGGACACGAACCGGTGGTCACGCGGGAGCCCGGCGGCGTTCCCGTCGCGGAGGCGATCCGCTCGCTGCTGCTCGACCGCGCCCAGACGGGAATGGACCCGCGGACGGAGGCGCTGCTGTACGCGGCGGCCCGAAGCCAGCATCTGGCGGAAAAGGTATTGCCGGCCCTTGAGCGGGGATCCGTCGTCCTTTGCGACCGGTTCGTCGACAGCAGCCTGGCGTACCAGGGGCACGCCCGCGGCCTCGGCATCGACGAGGTGTGGCAGATCAACCGCTTCGCCACCGGCGGGTGCCTGCCCGACCTCACCCTTTGCCTGGACCTGGATCCCGAGATCGGGCTTGCCCGCATCCGGAAAGAAGCCGGTCGGGAAGTCAACCGCCTGGATTTGGAGGACCTTGCGTTTCATCGCAAGGTGAGGGAAGGGTTCCGCCTGGCGGCGGGGCGTTTTCCCGGGAGGATCTTCATGCTCGACGCCTCCCGGCCGCCGCTCGCGGTGGAGGAAGAAGCGTGGAATCATATCGCCCGGCTTCTTGCGCAAGTTCAGGCAGCAAACCCCCGCGGGGGATAACCGGATCATACGCGCGATGACGCCAAATCGCGTAAAAATGAAAGGAAAGGAAGTGATGCCATGAAACTGATCATCGCCATCGTCCAGGACAAGGACAGCAACCGGCTGCAAAACGCCCTGATCAAGGAGGGGTTCAGGGCGACCAAGCTGGCCAGCACCGGCGGATTCTTGCGCGCGGGCAACACCACGTTCCTGGTCGGCATCGAGGACGAAAAGGTGGAGGAAGTGCTGGAGGTCATCCGCGCCAACTGCAAGGTACGCGAGCAGCTGGTGACGCCGGTGTCGCCCGTGAGCGGAGCCGCGGACTCCTACATTCCGTTTCCGGTGGAAGTGCAGGTGGGTGGCGCGGCGGTGTTCGTCGTGCAGGTCGAACGGTTTGAACATTTCTGAGCGAAGCGCGGTGAGCTTCCGATGAAAATCCAGCCTGGCATGTTTCCCCGCAGCACGACGGTGCAGCGGCCCGAGCCCCAGGTCCGTCCTCCCGCTTCCACGCCCTTCGCGGATGTGATGAGGGAGCAGCAGGAGCGGCATACGCATGAGGAGCTGAAGCGGAGAATCGAGGACATCAAGGCGCAGGGCGAACGGCTGGCGCGCAACATGACCGTGCGGGAACTGAAGATTTACCGGCAAATGGTGAAAGATTTCCTCGACCTCACCCTGAGGCGGGGAATCGGCCTCAAAGAGACGCGCGGATGGGACCGGCGCGGCCGCGGCCGCCGGTACAAGCTGCTAGAAGAAGTGGACGCGATCCTGGTGCAGCTCGGGGAAGAGCTTCTCAAGACCGAGGAAGGCCGCCTGGAACTCTTGCGCAAGGTGGGCGAAATCCGCGGCTTGCTGATCAATCTGGCGTTTTAGGACAGAAGGCGTTCTGGGGGAGAAGCGGTTATGGCGATTCGCGACATACCCGGGCAGCCGGCGGCCAAGGCGCTGCTCCGGCACGCGCTTCGCACCGGCAAGGTTGCGCACGCCTACCTGTTCGCCGGTCCGCCGGGCACGGGCCGCCGGGCGATGGCGCTCGCTTTCGCCCAGGCGCTGTTTTGCGAGAAGGGCGAAGACGACGCCTGCGGCGAGTGCCTGGCGTGCCGGAAGGTGCAAAGCGGCAACCATCCGGATTTGCGGGTAATCGCGCCGGAAGGCGCTTCCCTCAAGCTCGGGCAGATCCTTGGGCTGCAGCGGGAGATGTCCTACCGGAGCATGGAATCCGCCCGCAAGGCGGCAATCCTGGAGCGGGCGGAAACGATGACGCCGGAGGCGGCCAACAGCCTGCTCAAATTTCTGGAAGAACCGCCGCCGGGTCTGACGGCGATCCTCATCGCGCCGGGACCCAAGGCCCTGCCGCCGACGGTGGTCTCCCGCATGCAGGTGGTGCCGTTTTCGCCGGCGGATCCCGCGGAACTGGAGGAAGCCCTGGCGGCCGAAGGGCATCCCCGGATGCTGGCCAGGCTTGCGGCGCATCTGGCTCCCGGCCTTGACGGATGCCGGGAGCTCTTGTCTGACAAGGGGTTTGCAGAACTTCGGAACCTAGTGATACAATTAGGCGAGGAGAGCGTGTCCCGCCTTCCGGATGCGCTGCTGGCGGTGCATCGGGCGTTCCGCACGGATCTGGCGGGACGGGCGGAACTCTTGCTGGGCATGCTCGCCCTGTGGTATCGGGATATCGTTCTGGCCGGCGCGGGACGCGGCGACCGCCTGGTGTTCGCCGATCAGGCGCGGCGCATCGCCGAATTGGCTCGCCGCCGCGGCGCCGGAGAATGGATTCGCGCGGCGGAACAAGCCCTCGCCGCGGTGCGGCGCATCCGGGCGAACGTTTCGCCGCAGCTTGCGCTGGAACATTTTCTGATCAGCACCCGGGAGGGGTAATTTTGTATGAAGTCGTCGGCGTCCGTTTCAAGCGGGCGGGCAAGATATATTATTTCGACCCGGCCGAACACCGGGTGGAAAAGGACCAGCATGTAATCGTCGAAACGGCGCGCGGCGTCGAGTACGGCAAAGTGGTCATCGGCCCGAGGAAAGTGGACGAGAAAGATGTGGTGCTGCCGCTGAAGAAAGTCATCCGGGTGGCGGGAGAGGAAGACGCCCGGATCGTGGAGGAAAACCGGAAAGCGGCGCGCGACGCCTTCGCCGTCGGCCTGCAGAAGATCAAGGACCATGGGCTCAAGATGAAGCTCGTGGACGTGGAATACACGTTCGACCGCAACAAGATCATTTTTTATTTTACCGCCGAAGGCCGCGTCGATTTTCGCGAACTGGTCAGGGATCTGGCGGGCGTCTTCCGCACCCGCATCGAGCTTCGGCAGATCGGGGTGCGGGACGAGGCAAAAATGCTGGGCGGCATCGGCCCGTGCGGCCGCATCCTGTGCTGCGCTTCCTGGCTCGGCGATTTCGAGCCGGTGTCCATCAAGATGGCCAAGGACCAGAACCTGTCCCTCAATCCGGCCAAAATTTCCGGGCTGTGCGGACGGCTGATGTGCTGCCTGAAGTTCGAGCACGACAATTACGAGAGCAAGAAAGAGGAAATGCCGGCCGTCGGCAAGCTGGTGGTCACCTCGCTGGGCGAGGGCAAGGTGGTCGGCATCAACGCGGCCGACGGCACCGTCCATGTTCAGCTGTTCGAGCTGGGCGAGGTGAAAGAGCTTCCTTTGGAAGACGTGGTGGTCAAATGAGGAGTCGGTGGGGATGAAGGAACTTTTTGCGCAGATGGAGCAGCTGGAACTGACGACGGGGGATCTCCACGCCGGCATGACGCAGCTCAAGCGGCGGATCAAGGAGCTGTTGGAAGAGAACCAGCGCCTGCGCATCGAGAACCAGCAGCTCAGGCGGGTGCTCAAGCTGAGGGAGGAAGCCGCCGCCGCGGAAGAGCCGGCGGGGGACGGGGAGAAACCGAGAAGCGTTTCCGAAGGATACGAAAATCTGGCGCGCCTGTATCAGGAAGGGTTTCACATTTGCAACGTGTATTACGGACATTTGCGGACGGAAGGCGACTGCCTGTTCTGTCTGTCGTTCTTCAGCAAATAGCGTGGAAAGCGGCCGCGGGGCGACGCCTTGCGGCGTTTTTGCCACTCATGGGCCTTTGTCCGCAGGCGGTCAGGCCTTTACCGGCCTGGAGGATGGACGGCGAAGGGGGTGTCGCGGCGTGGAACATGAAAGCGGCGGAGCGCGGGTGCAGCGCCTTCCGGAAGGGGAGGGCGCGGGGGCGCTGTTCGTGGTGGCGACGCCCATCGGCAACCTCGAGGACATGACGCCGCGGGCGGTCCGTATCCTGCGGGAAGCCGACCTGATCGCCGCCGAAGACACCCGTCGCACGCGAAAGCTGCTCTCCCATTTCGGCATCCGCAACCGGCTGGTCAGCCATCACGAACACAACCGCAAGGCCAGCGGCAAGGAACTCATCCGCCTGCTGGAGGAAGGCAAGCGGATCGCGCTGGTCACCGACGCCGGCACGCCGGGGGTTGCCGATCCCGGGGCGGAACTGGTCGCCGAGGCGGCGCGTCGGAACATCCCCGTCGTTCCCGTGCCCGGCCCGAACGCGGCGCTGGCGGCGCTGGTCGCCTCGGGGCTGCCGACGGACCGGTTTCTGTTCGCCGGGTTTCCGCCCCGGGGGAACCGGCAGCTGGAGAAATTCCTCGACGGACTTGCGGCGGAGAAGGGCACCATCGTGCTGTACGAAGCGCCGCACCGCCTGCGGCGCACGCTGGCGGCGCTGGCCGCGCGCTGGCCGGAGCGCCGGATGGCCCTGGCGCGGGAACTGACGAAGCTGCACGAAGAAATCGTGCGGGGCACGGTGGCCGAAGTCGCGGCGTATGCGGAGCGGGAGCCCGTCTTGGGCGAATATTGCCTCGTGCTGGAGGGAGCGCGGGACGTCCCGGGCCGGTCCGGACGCATCCGGACGGGCAGCCGCGCGGATTCGGGGAGTTCCGGAAGCGCGGCCGCCCCGGGCGGTGACACCGAAGGGACGCCCTGGTGGTCAAGCTTGACGATCGCCGAACATGTGGCCCGCTACGAGCGGGAGACCGGCGACCGCAAGGAAGCCATGCGGCTCGCGGCCAGGGACCGGGGAATGGCGCGGCGGGACGTGTACCGGGCGCTTCTGGAAAGCCGGGAAAAATAAAAGAGCCGGCAGAGCCGGCCGGATAGGATGAGTTCAGTTGGTCACGGGAACCGGAAGTTCGGCCACGCAGTCGCGGCAAACCATCTTGCCCTTGAAATAGGTGACATTTTCGGCGTTGCCGCAGAAAATGCACGCCGGTTCGTATTTCTTCAGCATGATGCGTTCGCCGTCGACGAAGATCTCCAGGGCGTCCTTCTCGCCGATGCCCAGGGTACGGCGCAGTTCGATGGGGATGACCACCCGCCCCAGTTCGTCGACTTTGCGGACAATGCCTGTGGATTTGAGCATGTCTGATTGCCCCTTTCCTGTGATGTGTTGTCATGTAAGGAGAGATTAAATATCTTCGACATAAATCGACATTTTTCTCTCTCGCCTGTTTTATATCGTACCAGCGGTTCCAAAAAAAGTCAACCTATTATTTTGACATTTTTATTTTACAACAAGGAAATTTGATGAACAAATCGGTATTTTATTGGAATTATGAGGAATAATTCTCGCAGGAAAATAGCGGAAGACATCAGCCACGATTCGACAACCTTTTTCAAATGACGACGCCGCAAGGCGGGAAAGGCGGGATTCGGGTTGTTGGTCCGGCTGGAAGAGGAAAAAGTGTTCAAAGATCCGGTGCACCGTTCGATTTACGTGCAGGACGCGGCGATCTGGCGGCTCATCGACACGCCGGAATTCCAGCGGCTGCGGCGGATCCGGCAGCTGGGCACTTCCTATCTGACGTTTCACGGAGCGGAGCACAGCCGGTTCTCCCATTCGCTGGGCGTGTACGAGATCGCCCGGCGCATCATCTCCCAATTCGACCGGGGCGGTTACGCCGGATGGACGGAGGAAGAGAAGCTGCTCGGCCTGTGCGCCGCCTTGCTTCACGACGTCGGGCACGGTCCGTTTTCCCATTCCCTGGAGCGGGTGTTCGGGACAAGCCACGAGCATTGGACGTGCGCCATCATCACCGGAGACACGGCCATCCGCCGCGTGCTGGAGGAAGTGTCGCCGGATTTTCCCGAACGGATCGTGTCGGTCATCCGCAAGACCGGCGCCCACCCCATCATCGTCAACCTGGTTTCCAGCCAGCTGGACGCCGACCGGATGGATTATCTGCTGCGCGACGCCTATTTCGCAGGGGTGCACTACGGCACCTTCGACCTCGACCGGATTCTGCGCGTCCTGCGGCCCCATGAAGGGCGCATCGTCGTGAAGGAAAGCGGCATGCACGCCGTCGAGGACTATCTGCTGTCGCGCTACCAGATGTATTGGCAGGTGTATTTCCATCCGGTCACCCGCAGCTCGGAAATCTTGCTTCGCCTGATTTTCCGCCGCGCCCATGAACTTTACCGGGAGGGGTACCGGTTCGGGTTCCTGCTCCCCCCGCTCAGGCAGCTTTTCGAAGGCACGCTGGACGTCGCCGGATATCTCGCTTTGGACGAAGCGATGGTGCAGACCGCCTTCGCCCAGTGGATGTCGGAAAAGGACGCGCTGCTTGCGGACCTGTGCAGACGTTTCCTGCACCGGCGGTTGTATCAATATTCGATGTTTGAGGAACGGGACGACGCCTGGGTGGAAGAGCTGCGCCGGGAATGGGCGCGGATCGGCCTCGACCCCCGCTATCATCTGGAAATGGACGAGCCCGCCGATTCGCCCTATGATGTCTACCGGCCGGAAGAAGCGCCGGAAGGCGGGGGCAAGCCGCCCATCCTCATCCTTGACGGACGCGGCCGGCTGACGGAAATTTCGGCAAAATCGGACATCATCCGATCCATCGCCGGCATCCGGCGGGGGAACTTTTACCTGTATTATCCGGAAGAACTGGTGCGGCTGCACGCGGGCCGGCTGTCTCCCGAATTTCGCCGGCGCCTCGGCTTGTGACCGCGGACCGGTATGACAACGGACAAAAAGGAGCCACCGACATGCTGTTCGACACGCACGCGCACCTGGATTCCCGAAAATTCGCCCACGACCGGGAGGAAGTCATCGCCCGGGCGCTGGAAGCGGGCGTCACCCGGATCGTCAACGTCGGCTTCGACCGGGAAACGATCCCGACGACGCTGGAACTGGCTGAACGGTACGATTTCATTTGGGCCGCCGTCGGCTGGCATCCCGTCGACGCCGTCGATTTCCGTCCCGACGAGGATCTGCCGTGGATCGAGTCGCTTCTGAAGCATCCCAGGGTGGTGGCCGTCGGCGAAGTCGGCCTGGACTACCACTGGGACAAGTCTCCGAAAGAGACGCAGTTCGCCGTGTTCCGGGAAATGATCCGGCTGGCCAAACGAGCCCGCAAACCCCTCGTGATCCACAACCGCAACGCCCACGAGGACATCGTCCGCATCCTGCGGGAAGAAGGAGCGTCCGAGATCGGCGGGGTGATGCACTGCTTCTCCGGCGGCTGGGATTACGCCAAAGCCTGTCTGGACATGAACTTTTACCTTGGGTTCGGCGGACCGGTGACCTTCCGCAACGCCGGGGAACTGAGGGAAGTGGCGGCGAAGGCGCCGGAGGACCGGCTGCTCGTCGAGACGGATGCGCCCTATCTGGCCCCCCATCCCCACCGCGGCAAGCGCAACGAGCCCGCCATGGTGCGCCTGGTGGCGGAGAAGGCGGCCGAAATCCGGGGCTTGGACCTGGAAGAAATCGCCTCGCTGACCACCCGGAACGGACTCGTCTGTTTCGGCCTGGACGAACGGAAGCGGTCTTAAGCCGCCCGAAAACCGCTTTCAGCGGGAAAAAAGGAACGGTTTTCCCGCCGATTTCCCGGATATGCCCCCATTTTGCCCCTTCAGGGACCCATTCGGGGGGATGGCAAACTTTACACCCGGGGGAGCGGCGGGTATTATCGGAAACGGAAGTTTTTTCATCAGATGCTTTTTCCGGTACGCTGAAAATCCGGAACATTCGTTCCGGAGTGTGGGGGACCCGGACGCGGCCCGTCCGCGGCCGGGGGCAGGTGCCCCGCCCTTTCGCAGGCCGGGGAAACGGCGGGCCCGTTCGGGCGGCCGGTTCCGCGCGGCGGAATGCGGCGTCGGGATGCGCCAACCTCGCAGGCGGAAAGAGAGCGGTCTGATTCGTGTGCCCATACCCAATCCGGACGCCACCGTCGGGTGCCACGAAAGGGCCCTCTGACAGGTGGTTTTTTATTGTCTCTGCGGGGAAAGGAAGGGGAAATGCCGGAAAAGGCGCCCGAAAGGGGGACGACAGAGAAAATGGGGTATTCTTCAAAGGGGAATCACCGTTTCGCGTCCGCGGCCGCCGGGCATGCCGCCGCGCGGCCGGACGGCGGGATGTGGGCGCTTGCCGGACTGTGCTTTATTCTGTCTTTTGTGGTGTCGATGACGTATTTCGGACTCGTGTATCGCGAGTCCTTGAAAAGCGTGACGCTGGTGGACGAAGGCCGGGCGACAAGGGTGCTGACCCACGCCGGCGAAGTGGGGGAGCTCCTGGCCGAACAGGAAATCGAAATCGGTCCCTACGACCGGCTTTCCGTGCCGCTTGATGCAAAGGTGGAGGACGGCGGCCGCATCGAAATCGAGCGGGCCAGGGAGATTGCCGTAAGGGCCGACGGACTGATCAGGCGGATCCATACCCTAGCGGATACCGTGGGAGAGGCCCTGGCCGAAGCGGGCCTTGCCCTCGCGCCGTCCGACCGCGTGACCCCGTCTCGGGACGCCGTCGTGGCGGACGGCATGACGGTGAATGTGGTTCGCGTCACCCGGAAAATCGTGGAGACGGAGCACCCGATCGCCTACCGGGTCATCAAGAAACAGGACGGCTCTTTGCCGCAGGGCAAGGAGAAAGTGGTCCAGTCCGGGCGGGAAGGCGTGCTGGTGAAGCGGACGGAACTCGTGTACGAAGACGGGGTGCTGGTGGCCGAAAGGGAATTGTCCAGCGAGGTGGCCAAGCCGTCGGTGGACCGGATCATCGCCGTCGGCACCCGGAAGCCGGAAGTGGCGGCCGCTTCCTACAACGCGTCCGAGGACGAGGTGCAGACGGTGAGCCTGGACGGCATCTCCGTCCAGGTGCGCCGGGTGCTCAAGAACGTGAAGCTGACCGCCTACTCGGCGGGACCGGCTTCCACCGGCAAGACGCCCGATCATCCTTCCTACGGCATCACCTCGACGGGGGTCAAGGTGCAGGAAGGCCGCACCATCGCCGTCGACCCGGACGTCATTCCCCTCGGGTGGTGGGTGTACATCGAGGGCTTCGGTTTACGGCGGGCCGAGGATACCGGCAGCGCCGTCAAGGGCAAGATCATCGACATCTATTTCGACAGCGAGGAGACGGCCAAACGTTTCGGCACCAAGAAAGGATACACCGTCTATGTCATCGGCCCGGTCAAGCCGTCGGCGGACTGACCGGAGGATATATCGGCGCAAGGGGGATTTACGGCTTCGCCGCCGCAGGCGGCGGAGCCGTTTTTTGCAGACGGATATCCTGAATCGCGGCAGTCTGCCGCAGGCGTCCCGTTTTTTGGCCCGGGAGCCGGCTTCGGCTATAATGGGCTCAGACGGAAAGGATGACGCGCATGGCCCGGGAAATGATCGTCCGGGAAGTGATTGTCGTGGAAGGCAAGGAAGACACGGCCGCCGTTCGCCGGGCCGCAGACGCCGACACCATCGAGACGGGCGGTTCCGCCATCGGTGAAGAGGTGCTGGCGCGCATTGCTCTGGCGCAGCGGCGCCGGGGCGTCATCGTGCTCACCGACCCCGACGGTTCGGGGGAACGCATCCGCCGGATCGTGGCGGAGCGCGTGCCGGGATGCAGGCACGCTTTTCTGACCCGGGAGGAAGCCCGGGGCAAGGGCGGCCTGGGCGTCGAATACGCCTCGCCGGAAGCGATCCGCCGTGCCCTCGAGCGGGCGCGCGCCACGACGGCGGATGACGGGACGCCGCCGGAAATCGCCTGGTCGGATCTTGTGCAGGCGGGTTTGGTCGCGCATCCCGACGCGGCCCGAAGACGGCGGCGGATGGGGGAGCTGCTCGGCATCGGTTACGCCAACGGCAAGCAATTTTACAAACGCTGCGCGATGTTTCGCATCACGCGGGAAGAATTCCAGGCAAGCCTCGCGCAGCTGGACCGGGAAGAGCCATGACGATGGAGACGGAACAAAACAGGAAGGGTACGGGCCTTGAGGGGACGGAGGGCGCGCACGGGCCGGGAGACGGCGCGGACCGGGCGGAGGCCGTCGCCACCCCGCGCCGCACGCTGGACATCGTCCGCAGGCACGGTTTCGTGTTCCGCAAGAGCCTGGGACAGCACTTTCTGACCGATTCCCGCGCGCTGGACCGGATCCTGGAAGCGGCGGGGCTGGACAAGACGCGGGGGGCGCTGGAGATCGGTCCGGGAATCGGGGCTCTGACGGAGCGGCTGGCGCAGGCGGCGGGCCGGGTGGTGGCGATCGAAATCGACAGCCGGCTGATTCCGATTCTGGAAGAGGTGCTCGCCCCTTACGACAACGTGGTTTTGATTCATGCGGACGCGCTGAAGATCGACCTGCGCGAACTGTGGCGGACCCATTTCCAGGGTCTTGCCGGCGTCAGCGCGGTGGCCAACCTGCCCTATTACGCCGCCGCGCCAATCCTGATGGCTTTGCTGGAATCGCGCCTGCCGTGGGAACGGCTGGTGCTCATGGTACAGAAGGAAATCGCCGACCGCATCTGCGCGGCGCCGGGCGGTAAGGATTACGGAAGCCTGAGCGTCGCCGTGCAATACCGCTGCGAGGCGGAACCCGTCTGCCGGGTGCCGCCCGGGGCGTTCGTGCCTTCGCCAAAGGTCGATTCGGCGGTTGTCCGGCTGACGCCCCGGCGCAAGCGGCACGTGAACGTATCGGACGAGCAGCTGTTTTTCCGGGTCGTGCACGCGGCCTTTGAACAGCGCCGGAAAACCATCGCCAACAACCTTTCCCGCCTGCTGGGAAAAGAGGGCAAAGGGGAAGCCGTCGAAATCCTGCGCGGTTGCGGCATCGACCCCGCGCGGCGCGGGGAGACGCTGTCCCTGGAAGAATTCGCCGCCCTGACGGAAGCGCTGGCGGCTTCCGGCAAGGTCACGCACTCCGGGTCCGATTCGCCCATAGGATAGACGAAGAGGTGATCGGCCCATGAAGCAGGGCGACCTGGTCGTCCGGAAATCCTATGGGGGAGACATTCTGTTTCGCATCAGCGCCATGGCGGGGGATCAGGCGATCCTGCGCGGCGCCGACTACCGGCTGCTCGCGGACGCGCCGCTGAAGGACCTGGAACCCGTCAGGGAGGGGGAACCGCCGGAAGGCGTGCGCAAGGCGCGCATCCAGTCGGTGGAATCCGTCCGGCGCATGGTGGACGCGCGCCGGAGGCTGGCCGGGAGTCAGTCCTGGACGTCGGCGGGAGAACGGTCGTTCTTTGAAGTGCCGGGAAAGGTGCTGCATCTCGACGGGGATCCTTACTACCTGCGCCGCAGCCTGACCATTTACGGCCAATTGGGCGTGCCCGCGGAAGGCTACTGGGCCCACGAGACCCGGATGGCCGAAGCGCTGGCGGAGCTTCTGCCGCGGGTTCTTCCCGACATCATCGTCATCACGGGGCACGACGGCTTCCTGAGAGCGGGCGCCGATCGCCGCCACCTGGGCAATTACCGCAACAGCGCCAACTTCGTCCGCGCCGTTGACGTCGTGCGCCGGTACGACCGGAACCGGGACGGATTGGTGGTGATCGCCGGCGCCTGCCAGTCGCATTTCGAGGCGCTTATCGGCGCCGGCGCCAATTTTGCCAGCTCGCCGGCGCGCGTCATGATCCATGCCTTGGATCCCGTCTACGTCGCCGTCCGGGCGGCGCTTACCCCCTTTCGAGAAAGCATCGACCTGGAGGATGTCATTTCCCGCACCGTCAGCGGCGCGCGGGGCATCGGCGGCGTCGAGACCCTGGGGCGGTTCCGCGTCGGCACGCCCAATCCGGCGTCCCACGCCGCGCCGGCCGTTCCGCCGTCCGGCGCGGGCCCCGCGTGAAATGCGAAAAGATGGGAAATTGATCATTGACAATGATTTGAGACCCCTGATATAATAAATAAACTTGTTTGACACCACCCCTTTCTCCTGCTATAATTTAGGGAGAAAGAGGTGGTAGCGGGTCATGGCCAGAAACGCACTTCTGGAGATCAGAAGAAGCCTGGAGCCCCACGTCGGTTCCAGAGTGATGCTTCGTGCCAACGGTGGACGCCGCAAGACCATCGAGCGCACGGGCGTGCTGGAAGAGATCTACCCGGCGGTGTTCATCGTCAAGCTGGACGAAGAACAGCACTCGTTCAAGCGGGTCTCCTACAGCTACGCGGATATCCTGACGGAATCGGTGGAAGTGACGGTTTTCGGCGACAACGGGCAAATCCGCATCCAGTACGTGTCCAATTAACGCAGCTTCCCGGCGGCATGGCGCATTACCGGAGCGCCATGCCGCCGTTGCATGTCGCGGCTTTTTTGCGGGCACCCTAAGCGCGAACGCCGGGAAAGCGGCGTTCCAGGCATTTCGCGCTGGGAGGCGATCGTATGGGCCGCAGGCGAGGCGTCATGTCCGACCGGTTCAAGGAGGAACTGGCCAGGGAACTCGGCTTTTACGACACGGTGCGCCGTGAAGGCTGGGGAGCGATCCGGGCCAGAGACGCCGGGAACATGGTGAAACGGGCCATTGAGCTGGCCGAAAAGCAAATCGCTTCCGGCACGAAGCAGTTTTGACGGGGGCGGGAATCCGCAGCGCGGATTCCCGCCTTCTGCGTTTCCGGGGCTTTGGGGTCCGGGACTGTCGGGGATTACCGCCGGCGGCTTCCGGGGAATCTCCGCCATGAATTCCCGCGGGGGGTCTGCTATAATGCAGTCGGGTGATTGCCATTGACCGTCGTGTACGAGAAGTCGCCGGCCAAGATCAACCTGCTGCTGGATGTGCTGGGCAGGCGGGACGACGGCTACCACGAGCTGGAAACGGTCATGACCATGGTCGATCTCGCCGACCGGCTGGAACTTGCCGAGCTTCCGGAAGACCGGGTGGAGCTCGTCAGCCAATCCCCGGCCATTCCGACGGATGAACGGAATCTGGCGCATCAGGCCGCCCGTCTGATGAAGGAGCGGTTTGGCGTGTCCAAAGGCGTCCGCATCACGCTGGACAAGCGCGTGCCGGTGGCGGCGGGGCTGGCGGGAGGCAGCGGAGACGCCGCCGCGGTGCTGAGAGGGCTCAACCGGATGTGGCGGCTGGGCCTGAAAGGGGAGGAGCTGGAAGCCCTTGGCGCGGAACTGGGCTCCGACGTTCCCTATTGCGTGCGGGGCGGCACCGTCCTGGCCCGCGGCCGGGGGGAAATCCTGGAGGATCTTCCTCCCCCGCCGCCCTGCTGGGTCGTCCTGGCCAGGCCGCCCGTCAGCGTGTCCACAACCGACGTGTTTGCCCGGCTCAACCTGGTGGAGATCACCGAGCATCCGTCCGCCGAACGCATGATCGACGCGCTGAGGCAGCGGTCGTTTGCCGGCGTCTGCGGCGCTCTCGGCAACGTGCTGGAGCACGTCACGCTCCGCCTCCATCCGGAGATCCGGCAAATCAAAGCCTGCATGGAGAAAATGGGGGCCGACGGCGTGCTGATGTCGGGCAGCGGACCGACGGTGTTCGGCCTTGTCGCCAGGGAGGAGAAGGCGGTCCGAATCGCCGGCGGCCTGCGCGGCTTCTGCAAAGAGGTATACGCGGTCCGACTGCTGGGGGAATCCCCGTTTCCGCGCGGATGACCCCCGGCCGCACTTTCCTTGCCCGCAAATGGACGGAAATGGTATGATGGCCATAAAAAATCCGGATTCCGGACGGGGGAGGACGAGTTGAAAAAGCTGAGACGAAGCGCCAGGCTGGTGGAAATGACGCAATGCCTGCTGGCCCGCCCCCACACGCTGATTTCCCTTTCCGCGTTTTCGGAACGGTACCGGTCCGCCAAATCCTCCATCAGCGAGGATCTGGCCATCATCCGGGAAGTGTTCGAGACCGAGGGCATCGGGGAACTGCGCACTTACTCCGGAGCGGCGGGAGGCGTCCGGTTTGTCCCCCGGATGCGGCCGGATCGGGCGCTGGAACGCATCGTCAGCATTTGCCGCGAGCTGGAAGACCCCGACCGTCTGCTTCCCGGCGGCTATCTGTACATGACCGATCTGCTGGGCCAGCCGTCCCTGCTCCGGGATACCGGCCTCATGTTCGCTTCCGCCTTTGCCGGCCTTGAACCGGACGCCATCGTGACGGTGGAGACGAAGGGCATCCCGCTGGCCTGCGCCACGGCCCAATTCCTGAACGTGCCGGTGGTGATCGCCCGCCGGGACCAGAAGGTGACGGAAGGTTCCACCGTCAGCATCAACTACGTCTCCGGCTCTTCCAGGCGCATCCAGACCATGTCCCTGGCCCGCCGCGCCCTGAAGGAAGGCTCCCGGGTGCTCATCATCGACGACTTCATGAAGGCCGGGGGAACGATCCGGGGCATGATCGACCTGCTCGGCGAATTCCGCGCCGTGGTGGGCGGCGTCGGCGTGTTTGTGGAGTCGGGAGCGGTGGGCGCCGGGGAACGGCTGCTCAGCGACTATGTCTCGCTGGCCCGGCTGGAGGAAGTGGACGAGAAGAATCGCCTGGTGCGCGTAAGACCCGGCAATTTTTTCGAATCCCCGGAATTTTCGCGTTTCCGGGAAAATGACCCCCAATGACGAGGAGAGATGTGACATGAAAATTCTAACCTTGTCCACCACGAACGCCCCGGCGGCCATCGGCCCCTATTCGCAGGCCGTGCGGTTCGGCGACCTGCTGTTTTTGTCCGGCCAGATCCCCCTTACCCCCGAAGGGGAAATCGTCTCCGGCGGCATCGAGGAACAGACCCGCCAGGTGCTGCGGAACATCGAGGCGGTGCTGGCCGCGGCGGGAGCAACGCCGCGCGACGTGTTGAAAACCACCGTTTTTCTCAAGGACTTGAAAGATTTCGCCGCGTTCAACGAAGTGTACGCATCCTTTTTCGGCGATCACCGTCCGGCCCGTTCCACGGTACAGGCGGCGGCGCTCCCCCGGGATGTGCTTGTCGAAATCGAATTGATTGCGGCGATTTCTGTCGAAAGTGAGCGGAAATAAAAAAATTTACTTTTTTGTGGGGCGGGAATCCATTTCAGGCAGGAATTCGGGATTTTTTGTGGAATATTACACCAAGCGTTCCATGAAACGTCGAAGGTGGTGAGACTCAGCATGCAAATTACGGACGTCAGACTCCGCCGTGTGAACACGGATGGGCGGATGAAGGCCATCTGTTCGGTCACCTTTGACAACGAGTTCGTGGTGCATGACATTCGGGTGATCGACGGAAACAACGGGATGTTTGTGGCCATGCCGAGCAAGCGGACGCCGGACGGCGAGTTCCGCGATATCGCCCATCCGATTTCTTCCAGCACGCGCGAGAAGATCCAGGCGGCGGTGCTTGCGGAATACGAGCGCGCGGTCGCGGCCGAGGCCGAGGAAGAAGCGCTGGAGGAAGGGGCCTGATGGAACATCCGGCGCCGGAGCTTGGACGGACCACAGCGGAAAGGGGGCTCGACGGGGAGCTCCCTTTCCGTTTGCATTCTTGTCACAGGTTGGCCCTTTGGACCGTTGCGCAAATGCGCCGTGGAGTTATATGCTTAAGGTGTACCCGTGTGAAATCCGGCGGGACAAAATCGGCGCAGACCTTTCGGAAGCGCCCGGGAAGAGGTGGTCCGCCCGGTGAAGAAATTGGCGATCGTGCTGGCCGCGGGACTGGGCAAGAGGATGAAGTCCAAGCTCCCCAAGGTGCTTCATCCGGTCTGCGGCAAACCGATGGTGGCGCACGTGCTCCAGGCGGTCAGGGAAGCGGGATGCGAGCGAGCGGTGGTCGTGATCGGAAGGGGCGCGCCGGAAGTGCGGGCCGCCCTCGGCGACGCGGCGGAATACGCGCTTCAGCCCGAGCCGCTGGGAACGGGCCACGCGGTGATGCAGGCGGAGCCGCTGCTGGCGGGGGAGGACGGCGTGACGCTGGTTGTCTGCGGCGATACCCCGCTGATTACGGCGCGCACGATCGAGGCGATGTTTGATCTGCACCGGGAAAGCGGCGCGGCGGCCACGGTCCTCACGGCGCACGTGGACGATCCGGCCGGATACGGCCGGGTGGTGCGGAGCGCCGCGGGAACCGTGGAACGGATCGTGGAGGACAAGGATTGCGGACCGGAGGAGCGGGCCATCCGCGAGATCAACGCCGGCGCCTACTGTTTCGACACCCGCCGGTTGTTTGCCGCGCTCAAGAACCTCACGGCGGACAACGCGCAAGGCGAATACTACCTTACCGATGTGATCGGCATTCTGCGAAGAGAGGGGGGAACGGTTGCCGCGTACCGGACGCCGGACCCGGACGAGATCGAGGGCGTCAACGACCGGGCCGCGCTGGCCAGGGCGCAGCGGCTGATGCGCCGGCGCATTCTGCTGGGCCACATGGCGAACGGGGTGACCGTGGTGGATCCGGACCATACTTATATCGACGCGGATGTGAAGATCGGCGAAGATACGGTCATTTACCCCGGTACGCACCTCAGGGGCGGCACGGTCATCGGCCGGGATTGCGCCATCGGTCCGGGCTGCGACCTCGCCGACACGACGGTGGGCGACGGCACCACGGTCCGCTACACGGTGGCCGAAGGAGCCGTCATCGGCAGCGAATGCAACGTCGGGCCTTTCGCCTACCTGCGCCCGGGCACCCGGATCGGCGACCACGTCAGGGTCGGCGATTTCGTGGAGATCAAAAACAGCGTGGTCGGCGACCACAGCAAGGTGCCCCATCTGAGCTACATCGGCGACGCCACGGTCGGTTCCCGGGTCAACATCGGCTGCGGCGTGATCACGGCCAATTACGACGGCCATAACAAGTTCCGGACCGAAATCGGCGACGGCGCCTTCATCGGATCGAACGCCAATCTTGTGGCGCCGGTGAAGATCGGACGGGACGCCTACGTGGTGGCCGGATCGACCATCACCCACGACGTCGGCGAGGGCGACGTGGCCATCGCGCGCGAACGGCAGGTCAACAAGCCCGGCTACGCCGAAAAGTTGCGCGCCCGCGCATTGTCCAAAAAGAATCAGGCGATTTCGCAATCGAACAACAACAGGTGAAGGCGGTGGAGACGTTGGCGTATCCCGACGCCAGTCTAAAGATTTTCGCCTGCAGCTCCAATCCGAAATTGGCGCAGGCGATCAGCAGGTATGTCGGCGTTCCGCTCGGGGACGCGGAAGTGTCGCGCTTCAGCGACGGCGAGATCCAAATCCGGGTGAACGAAAGCGTCAGAGGCGCGGACGTGTTCGTGATCCAGTCCACCTGCGCCCCGGTCAACGAGCACCTGATGGAACTTCTCGTGCTGGTGGATGCGCTCAAACGGGCGTCCGCCGCCACCATCAACGTGGTGCTTCCCTATTACGGCTATGCCAGGCAGGACCGGAAGGCGAAGGCGCGCGATCCGATCACGGCCAAGCTCGTGGCCAACCTGATCGAGACGGCCGGCGCCCACCGGGTGATCGCCATGGATTTGCACGCCATGCAGATCCAGGGCTTCTTCGACATTCCGGTGGACCATCTGACAAGCGTGCCCATCCTCGGCGCCTATTTCCGCGACATGCAGCTGGCCCGCCCCGTCGTCGTCTCGCCCGACCACGGCGGCGTGGTGCGCGCCCGGGCGCTGGCCGACTTCCTGCAGTCGCCGCTGGCGATCATCGACAAGCGGCGGCCGGAACCCAACGTCGTCGAGGTGATGAACATCATCGGCGACGTGGCGGGACGGAGCGCCATCCTGATCGACGACATCATCGACACCGCCGGAACGATCTGTCTGGCAGCGGAAGCGTTGAAGAAGGCGGGCGCGGTGGAAGTGTACGCCTGTTGCACCCATCCCGTCCTGTCCGGCAACGCCATCGAGCGGCTGTACCGGGCGCCGGTCCGGGAAGTGGTGGTCACCGACACGATCCCGCTGCCGCCGATCCATCTTCCGCTCAACATCCGCGTGTTGTCCGTGGCCGAGCTCATCGGCGACGCCATCATCCGCGTGCACGAGCGGCGGTCGGTCAGCACGCTGTTCGAGACGCCCCGGCCTTTCGAATCCCGCCAGCACGTCTAGGCGCGTTTAGGCGCCGGCGGCGAAGGGAAAACTAGGCATGCCTGCGACTCAAGGAGGGATGCCGCTTGAAACCTTCGCTGCGGGTGGAAAGACGGGGCAGAGAGTCGGGCAGGAAACTGCGGCGGCAAGGCAAGGTTCCCGGCGTCATCCACGGCCGGCCGCCCGGCCCGGGCGAGCTGATCACGGTGGAGGAACGGGAACTTTTGGCGCTTCTGCGCGAGCAGCCGACCGCCGTGGTGGACGTCTCGGTCGAAGGGGAAGCGCCGGTTCCCGCCCTTATTGCCGAAGTGCAGCGCGACTTCCTGAACGGCAGGCTGCTCCACGTGGACCTGCGCCGCGTCAGTCGGAACGAGAAGATCCGGGTTCCCGTCCGCGTGGAACTTGCCGGCGAAAGCCCCGCCGAGCGGCAGGGCGGCGTGGTGCAGCTTGCCCTGCATGAAGTGGAAGTGGAGTGTCTCCCGGACGATTTGCCCGGTTCAATAAAGGCGGACGTCGGCGGACTCGAGATCGGCGACCGCCTGACCGCCGGAGACTTGGCGCTGCCGCCGGGCGTGAAGCTGGCGGACGATCCGGAAGCGGTGGTGGCCGTGGCGCTGCCGCCGCAAGAAGGGGGAACGGAGGAAGCGCGGGAAACGGCGGACGCCGAGGACGAGGCGCGGGGGTGAAAGCGCCCGCGTCCGGCCGGGACTTTTTCTTTTTTGCAGTCATTTTTGTCGGGGGAGGAAATCGGCGAATGCGCTGGATCGTCGGACTGGGCAACCCCGGTCCCGCCTATGAGCGCACGCGGCACAACGCGGGATTCATGGTGGTGGACGAACTGGCCAGGCGCTGGAACGCGGATCTGCGTCCCAATGCCCGATGCCGGGCGCTCCTCGGGGAAGCGCGCGTCGGAGGCGTCCGCGTGGCCCTGCTCAAGCCGCAGACCTTCATGAACCTGTCGGGGGAAGCGGTCCGGGCGTTCATGGTTTATTTCAAGGCCGACCTCGGGGACGCCATCATCGTCTACGACGACATGGACACCGAAGTCGGGCGCATCCGGCTCCGCCTCAAGGGGGGGCCCGGCGGCCACAAGGGGATCGAGTCGATCATCCGGCATACGGGCACCGAGACGTTCAACCGGATTCGCCTCGGCATTTCCCGCCCGCCGCAGGGCGTGGACGCCGCCGACTATGTCCTGTCCCCCTTCGCCAAGGGGGAATGGGAAGCGGTGGACCGGATGATCGCGGAGGCCTGCGACGCCGCCGAATTCGCGCTGACCCATCCGTTCGAGGAGACGATGGCCAAATTCAACCGCAAATCCGCTTAAACCGGGCGCCGGGTGTGCATACTGATGAAAAGGCGGATTCCTTCCGCGCATATCTTTTCATCCGGAGGCATACCCTTTTATGGCTGTGATCTACAGATGCCGCCATTGCGGCATGGTCCTCGGCGCTTTCGGCCGGAACGTTCCCGCGTACCGTCTGGGCCTTCACTTCTTGACCCCCGGGGAACGAAGGCGTATAATTACGTATCATTCCAATGGCGACATCACCGTCCGCGTGATTTGCGACTATTGCGGGCAGACGCTGGAAAGCCATCCCGAGCTGGCACTGCAGTCCAACCCGCTGCAATGACGGCGCACCTTTCGGATCGACAAATTGCAGAGGCCTTGGCAGGTGCCGGGGCTTTTTTTCTTGCACCCCCCGCCGGCTTGGGGCGGTGCCGTTTCAGTGTGGAGAGAAAGGAGAAGCTGTCATGAAGGTTCTGCTCGATTCGTTCGCGTCCGAGCCGGATTTCCGCGCCGTGCTGCAAGGCCTGGAACGCGGCATGAAGGAGCAGCTGGTCGCGGGGCTGTCGGGTTCGGCGAGGCAGGTCATGATCGCTTCGCTTCACCGGGAACTGGACCGGCCCGTGCTGGTGGTTACGCACAACATGTATTCCGCGCAAAAAATCGCCGACGATTTGCAGGAATGTCTGCCCCAGGACCAGGTGCTGCTATATCCCGCCAATGAACTGATCGCCGCGGAAGCGGCGGTGTCCAGCCCGGAGACGAGCGCGCTCCGGGTCGACGCGCTTCTCCGGCTTGCGTCCGGTTTCCGAGGCGTGCTGGTGGCGCCGTTTGCCGGCGTGCGCCGCCATTTGCCGGAGCGGACGGCGCTTATCGGCATGACGGAGGAACTGCGCGTGGGACAGACCGTGCCCATGGAGGCGTTTTTGCGGCGCCTCGTGGCGCTCGGCTACGAACGGACCGACCGCGTGGAACAAAAGGGACAGATGAGCGTGCGGGGCGGCATCGTCGACCTGTTTCCGCTGACGTCGCCGTTTCCCGTCCGGATCGAATGGTTCGGCGACGAAATCGACTCCATCCGCGCCTTCGATCCGGATGAACAGCGCTCCACCGACCGCATGGAGTCGTTCACGGTGACGCCGGGCCGGGAACTGGTGGCCGACGAGCGGCGGTTTCAGAACGCGGCGCAGCATGCCCATGATCTTCTGGAGCAACAGCTGGCGAAGATGGCGGACCGCCAGGCGAAGGAACGCCTGCGCACCGAAATTTCCCGGGAAATCGACCTCTTGCGGCAGCACGCCGTTTTCCCGGGGCTGTACAAGTATGTGGCGCTGCTTTATCCGGAGCAACAGACGCTGTACGACTACGTGCCCAAAGACACCGTGCTGGTGATCGACGAACCGTACCGGCTGATCGAGACGGCCAAGCAGCTGGAACGGGACGAGGCGGAATGGACGACCCAGATGCTGATGCAGGGCAAGACCCTGCCGGCGCTGACGCTGGCCGCTCCGGTCGATCAGGCGCTGTATCCGAAAAGGTTCCAGACCCTGTATTTTTCGCTGTTCCTTCGTCAGGTGCCGCATACCCAGCCGCAGAACATCGTCAACGTCGTCTGCCGGAACATGCAGAATTTCCACGGCCAGATGAACGTGCTCAAGGCCGAGATGGAACGCTGGCGCAAAAACGGCAACCGGGTCGTCATGCTGGCCGGCGGCGCCGAGCGGGCGGAGCGGATGCGCCGGGTGCTGGAGGACTACCAGATCGAGCCGCCGGAAATCCTCGTGGGCACCCTGCAGAACGGCTTCGAACTGCCCTCCGTCCGCCTGGTGGTCGTGACGGAAGCCGAAATGTTCACCCAGAAGCAGCGCAAGGCGCGCCGCCCGAGCCGCCAGCTGGAAAACGCGGAGCGGCTGCGCAGCTACACGGACCTGAAGATCGGCGACTACGTCGTCCACCAGAACCACGGCATCGGGAAATACCTGGGCATCGGCACGCTGGAAGTCGGCGGCATCCACCGGGATTACCTGCATATCCAGTATGCGGGCGGGGATCGGCTCTCCGTACCCGTGGAGCAGTTCCATCTGATCCAGAAGTACGTCGGCGTGGAGGACAAGGAACCCAAGCTGAGCCGTCTCGGCGGCAACGACTGGAACCGCGTCAAGTCGAAGGTGCGCGCTTCCGTGCAAGACCTGGCCGACGATCTGATCAAGCTGTACGCCGCCCGCCAGGCGTCGCCGGGATACGCCTTCAGCAAGGACACCCCTTACCAGCAAGAGTTCGAGGCGCTGTTTCCGTATGAAGAGACGCCCGACCAGCTCCGGGCCATCGAGGAGGTCAAGCGGGACATGGAATCGCCCCGCCCGATGGACCGGCTGCTGTGCGGAGACGTGGGGTACGGCAAGACGGAGGTGGCCATCCGCGCCGCCTTCAAGGCGGTGATGGACGGCAAGCAGGTGGCGGTGCTGGTGCCGACCACCATATTGGCGCAGCAACACTACGAGACATTCCGCGAACGCTTCTCCGGGTACCCGATCACCATCCGCGTGCTCAGCCGCTTCCGTTCGCGGAAGGAGCAGACGGAGACGCTCCGGGGGGTAAGGACGGGGGCCGTCGACATCCTGATCGGCACCCACCGGATGCTGTCCAAGGACGTGCAGTTCAAGGATCTGGGGCTGCTCATCGTCGACGAGGAGCAGCGTTTCGGCGTTTCGCACAAGGAAAAGCTGAAAAAGCTGAAAACCAACGTGGACGTGCTCACCCTGACCGCCACCCCGATTCCGCGCACCCTGCACATGTCGCTGCTCGGCGTGCGCGACCTGTCCCTCATCGAGACGCCGCCGGAAAACCGGTTCCCCGTGCAGACGTTCGTGGCGGAATACAGCCCCGCCCTTGTCCGCGAGGCCATCGAGCGGGAACTGGCGCGGGGAGGGCAGGTGTATTACGTCTACAACCGGGTGCAGGGCATTTACCAGATCGCCGAGCAGGTCAGGCGCCTCGTGCCCGACGCGCGCATTGTCGTCGCCCACGGGCAGATGCCGGAGGCCGAACTGGAACGCGCGATCCTGGATTTCCTGGACGGCGAATACGACGTGCTGGTCAGCACCAGCATCATCGAGACCGGCGTCGACATTCCCAACGTCAACACGCTGATCGTCCACGACGCGGACAAGATGGGGCTGGCCCAGCTGTACCAGCTGCGCGGCCGCGTCGGCCGGTCCAACCGGATCGCCTACGCCTACTTTACCTACACGCCGGACAAGGTGCTGAACGAAGCGGCGGAAAAACGGCTGCAATCCATCAAGGAATTTACCGACCTTGGCTCGGGATTCAAGATCGCCATGCGCGACCTGGCCATCCGGGGAGCCGGCAACCTGCTCGGGCCCGAGCAACATGGTTTTATCGCTTCGGTGGGCTTTGAGATGTACACGCAGATGCTGGCCGAGGAAATCCGCAAGCGCAAGGCGGGCCTGACGGGGGAAGAGTCCGAACCGGAGCAGCCGGTTTCCGTACAGCTCGACCTGGGCGTCGACGCGTACCTGCCGTCCGAATACATTTACGACAGCGCGCAGAAAATCGAGATTTACAAGAAGGTGGCCGCCGCCGAAGACACCGGGGACATCGACGAGCTGCTGGACGAAATGAAGGACCGCTTCGGCGAACCGCCCCGGGCGGCGCTCAACCTGCTGGCCGTCGCCCGCCTGAAGGTGTACGCCCGCCGGCTGGGCATTGAAGCCGTCCAGCGCAGGGACGACGAGATCATCTTCAAATTTTTGCCCGCGCGCAAACCCGCCGTCCACCCGTCGAAGCAGACCGCGCTGGCCGTCGCGTTTCGCGGCCGCCTGCTGCCGGAGACGGGCGACCCGTCGGCGGTTCGCCTCGCCTGCCGCGGCATGGAGGACGACGCGTTGCTGGCGCTTGCGGAACAGTTTCTGATAAAATACGAAGAAGTGACCAAGCCGAAGGGAGAACTGCAGGATGTTGCACCGTAAGCGCGAGGGGGTCGCATTCCGGGGCGGGCCGCGGCTTCGCCCCGGCCGGCTGTTTCTGGCCGGGCTGCTGGCGGTCGCCGTGATGGCCCTGGCCGGTTGCGGCAAGTCGCTGGACAGCCGCCGCGACATTCCCGGCGCCGGCCAGGGGGAAGTCGTCGCCCATTACAACGGCGGCAACGTGACGCGGACCGAATTCGACAAATACCTCGGACTCCATCAGTTCGTCAATCCGCTTTTGGCCTTCTATCTGTCCATCGGCGGAATGGAGGAAGAGTTTCTCCGGGAATACGTGCTGGCGAAGCACCTGCTCGGGTCGGCGACGGATGCCCAGTGGGAAGCGGCCGAGGAGCAGGCCGCCGCGTTCCGCGACGAACTGAAGACGCTTGTCAAGGAACAGCCCGAGGCGAAAGAAGCGCTGAAGGAAGCCGGGCTCACCGTCGAGGAAGCGGTGGCCGTCTTCAAGCGCTTTGCCGCGTACCAGATAATCATCTCGGACCGGCAGGCCGAACTGGAGGCGGCGGTAACCGAAGACGAAATGCGGGCGGAGTTTGAAAAGTCGCCGCAGGATTTCAACACGGCCACGGTGCGCCACGTGCTGATCGCCACGACGGACAGCCAGACCGGCGAGGAGAAGCGCACGGAAGAAGAGGCGCTTCAGCTGGCCCGCGAAGTGAAGGACAAGCTGCAAAAGGGCGCGGACTGGAACGAGATCGCCAGGGAATATTCCGACGACCCGGGATCGAAAGAAAACGGCGGTCTTTACGAGAACGTCAAAACGGGGCTGTGGGTGGAAGCATTCAAAAAAGCGGCCAACTCCCAGCCCGTCGGCGTGATCGGCGATCCCGTCAAGACGGAATACGGATATCACGTCATCAAGGTGGAATCCCGCAACGAAGCGACGTTCGAAACGCTGGGCGAGGAAGACCGGGCCGCGCTCCGGGAAAGCGTGGCCTATGCCAAGCTGGATGCGTTCCTGCAGGCGGAAAAGGACAAGCTGGGCATTTCGGTGGTGCTGCCTCAGG
Source organism: Paenibacillaceae bacterium ZCTH02-B3 (assembly GCA_002159065.1). GTDB lineage: Bacteria > Bacillota > Bacilli > Paenibacillales > Paenibacillaceae > ZCTH02-B3. The sequence goes on from LZRV01000043.1 coordinate 24,820, forward strand.
AGCCGGAAGAATCGCCGGAAACGGCGGAATGATCAAACCGGCCCTCCGGACCGCATGCCGGCGCCCCCCGATACGGGGGGCGCCATTTTTGGGCGCGGATGGACGGACGCATAAGAAAATGGGAGGGGTTGAATACTAAAGCCACGCTCGATTCAGTTTCAACTCTCCACGAAAGCGGGGCATTCGAAACATGAAGGCAACAGGAATCGTCCGTCGCATCGATGACCTCGGCCGGGTGGTCATTCCGAAGGAAATCCGCCGGACGCTTCGCATCCGGGAAGGGGATCCGCTGGAAATTTTCGTGGATCGCGACGGTGAAGTGATTCTGAAAAAATATTCCCCCATCGGCGAACTGGGCGATTTCGCCAAAGAATTCGCCGAAGCCCTCGCGGAAAGTTCGGGACACGTGGCGCTCATCACCGACCGGGACCTCGTCATCGCCGTATCCGGCGCTCCCAAAAAGGAGTACGCGGACAAGCCGGTCGGTCCGCTGCTGGAAACGGTCATGGAAAGCCGCCGCACGATGCTGGAGACGACGCCGGGTCCCCGCGAACTCTTGCGCGGCGCCGAGGAGACGATCGCCTCGTTCGTGGCGGCCCCCATCGTGGCGGGCGGCGATCCGATCGGCGCCGTCGTGCTCCTGACCAAGGAAAACGGCAAGGTCATGGGGGAGACGGAGACCAAGATGGCGGAGACGGCCGCCGGATTCCTCGCCAAGCAGATGGAGCAGTGACGATTCCGCCGCATGCCGCTGAGGCCGCCCCCGCCGGGCCGCCACCGGCGCCGGCGGATTTTTTTTGATTTCGTGGGGCGGTCCAAAATGTGCTATAATGCGGGCGAATCCGCAAAGCCCGGCAAGCGGGACGGAAAGGGGACGGCTCGTGAGCGGAAGCGAATTCGGATTGGATCGGGTGGTTCGGCTGTTCGGCTTCGACCCGCTGGAAGGGTTCCAGCTGCTGGACGCGGCCGCGCTTGACCGCGGGCAGCTGCGCCCGCGCCTGCACACGGTGATCGCCCGGGTGGACGGTCCGGACGCGGTCTCGCGCGTGAAGGAAACGCTGCTGAAAGTTTACCCCGATGATTATCCGGCGGCGATCGGCGAATGGGCGGACGGTTCCGAGGGGGGGAAGGTCCGCACCGTGCCGCTGCGGGAGTTGGACAGGCCGCCTTTCGGCGTTCCGTCGCTCGTCTATCTCAAGGCCGGCCTGGACGACGGGCTGCGGCGCACCTCCTTTGACCGGTTATACGAAATCGTCGGCATTCTGCGCAGTCCGAACGGCTGCCCATGGGACCGCGCGCAGACGCACCAGACCATCCGGCAGAATTTCATCGAAGAGACCTTCGAAGCCCTGGAAGCCATCGACACCGGCGATGTCGCCGGCATGCGGGAAGAGCTGGGCGACGTGCTGCTGCAGATCCTTCTGCACTGCCGCATGGAAGAAGAGGCCGGCACGTTCGACGTCTACGACGTGCTGGGGGAATTGCACGACAAGCTCATCTTCCGCCATCCGCACGTTTTCGGCGACGCGGCCGCCGGAAATCCCGACGAAGCCCTGAGCAACTGGGAAGCGATGAAGGCGGAGGAAAAACGCCGCAGGGGCGACGCCTCCCGCACCTCCGTGCTGGACGGCATCCCGAAGGATCTGCCCGCTTTGCCGCGCGCCTACAAATTGCAGAAGAAGGCGGCCAAGGTCGGTTTCGACTGGCCCAATTTGGCCGGCGTGTTCGCCAAGATCGAGGAGGAACTGGCGGAGCTGAAGGCCGCCGCCGGTGAATCGCCCGAGCGCAGCCGCGAGGAGTTGGGCGATTTGCTGTTCGCCGTGGTGAACGCCGCCCGCTTCCTGCGGGTCGATCCCGAGGAGGCGCTGGCGCGGGCCAACCGGAAATTCGCCGAGCGGTTCCGGCACATCGAGCGGCGCCTGGCGGAGAGCGGCAGGACTTTCGACCAGACGAACCTGGACGAGATGGAAAGCTGGTGGTTGGAGGCAAAGTCCGGGGAACCAGGGTCGTAAGGGTCAGAAAATCTGGGTCTTTCGTCACATTTCGCCATTTTTCCGCCTCTCGGACAAAAATTTTTTAAGGTGGAAGCAGGATTTTATTGACAAGGGGAAGAATTATATTTTCGTGCTGCGAGGCCAAAGACGGCTTGCTTCAAAGACTCAAAAAATAACAAGGTGGAGGAGTCCGAGAGATGAACAAAACCGATCTCATTAACAACATCGCTGCCAAGAGCGGCCTGACCAAGAAGGACGTGGAAACCGTCCTGAACGGGTTCCTGAGCGAGGTGACCGGCGCGCTGGCGAAGGGCGAGAAGGTCCAGCTGATCGGCTTCGGCACCTTCGAAACCCGCAAGCGTTCCGGCCGCGTGGGCCGCAACCCGCAAACGGGCAAGCAAATCCAGATTCCGGCTTCCAAGGTTCCGGCGTTCAAGGCGGGCAACAAGCTCAAAGAAGCCGTGAAATGAGGAATGCGGCTCGACAAGTTTCTCAAAGTCTCGAGGCTGATCAAACGGCGCACGGTAGCGAAGGACGTGTCCCGGCAGGGGCGCGTCCTTCTTAACGGTCGGGAGGCCAAACCCGGCAGCGAGGTGAAACCGGGCGACGTGCTGGAAATCCGCTTCGGCCGTCGGGCGCTGACCGTCCGGGTGGAGCGGACGGAAGAAGCGGTCCGCAAGGACGAAGCCCGGGAGATGTACACGGTCCTGCGGGAAGAAGAGGTCGAGGAATCCTTCCCGTAAGAACCGCGGCGGCCGGGTCCGGCGCGCCCCGACCGGTCCGCCCGTACGGCCGGTTCTATTCCCTTCCCTGTCCCCATAAGCTGGTTTCAGGGGAGGGACGTGCCATGGAGTACGGAAGGGGCGCGAAGCACCAGGAAGTCCGGATGCTGAACCGCAAGGCGCTGGAGATTTCCGGCGTCAGCAACGTGGACAGCTTCGACAGCGAAGAATTTCTGCTGGAGACCGCCTGCGGCTATCTGGCCGTGCGCGGACAGGACCTGCAAATGAAAAGCCTGAGCCTGGAGCAGGGGCAGGTGTCCATCGAGGGACAGATCCACTCCCTCGTCTACCTCGACGGCGCCGGCGCCAAATCGAAAGGCCTGCTCGGGAAGCTGTTCCGGTGAGCACGGCTCTTCAGTGGACGGCGCTGGGCGCCGTGACGGCGTGCGGGGCGGGGGCGGGCCTCCTGTTCGACCTGTACCGGACCGCCACGTCGCGGTATGCGGTCCTGCGCCGGTTCGTTCCCGCGTTGGACGCGCTTTTCGGCATCCTGTCCGCCGTGTTGGTCTTCCGCGTGCTGCTTGCGGTGAACCACGGACAGCTCCGGATGTACGTGTTTTTGGGGCTGGCCGCCGGACTTGCCGCGTATTTCGCCCTGCTCAGCCCGGCTTTCGTCCGGATCGCGTCCCGGCTTTTCGCCCTCGCCGAAGGGACGCTCCGGGTCCTCGGCCGCCTGGCGCGGCTCGGCGTCTTGCGGCCGCTCGGTTGGTCGGTGCGGGCGCTTGCGCGCCTTGCGGATTTGGCGTTTCTGCTCGCCGCGGCGCTGGTCACGGGACTGGCGCGGCTTTTGCTGGCGCTAATGAAACCGCCGTCGGTGTGGTTGGCTCGAAAAACGGCCCCGGCATTCGCCAGGATGTTCCCGCCGACCGGACGGGTTCGCCGCATGCTGCGGACGGCCAGGCGGGCGATGTCCGGCCTTCGCAGGCTGATGGGCGGCAAGGGCGGAAACGCCGGGCCGGAAGCATAATCAAAAATGATCTGCGGGTATGATGGACAAGTCCCTTTCGGGACTGCTATAATGACGTCGTCTTCACGGCAAGACAGGAAAGGGGGGTTCCCGCATGCCCGCGCCGTCCGCATCCCCGACGCCGCCTTCGGTTGGGCTGCGCCGGCGACTGAGACTTTTGCTGATCGTGGTCGGCCTGTTTCTCGGCTGGGCGGCCTATACGATCCATGCCCAGGAGCTGGAGAAGACGGAGCGGCTCCGGGAACTGAACGAAATGGAACGTCGTCTGGAGGAGACCCGGCAGAAAAGCGACATGCTCAGCCGGGAAATCGAGCGCCTCAACGATCCGGAATACATCGGCCAGATCGCGCGCCAGCAGGGCATGGGCCTGCCGGGCGAGCAGCTGATCCGCGTCGAAGGGGCCGATTCCGGACAGACGCGGCAGCCGTGAACCCCAAAATCCCGCAAAACCGCGGCCCGACGGGCCGCTTCTTTATTGACCGCCGTTTTTTCCGTCGGTTATAATCGGCGTAACCGGACATGCCAATGCCGGGAATCGGGAAAGGATCCTGGGAGGATCGGCTTTTTGCATGACCATTGAAGCGGGCGCCAAGCTGGAAGGCAGAGTGACCGGCATTGCGCATTTCGGCGCTTTCGTGGAACTGGCCGAAGGAGTCACGGGGCTGGTGCACATTTCCGAAATCGCCGACGTCTATGTCCGGGACATTCGCGAACATCTCAAGATCAACGACATCGTGACGGTCAAGGTCCTCCAAGTGGGCAAGGACGGCAAGATCAGCCTCTCCATCCGCCAGGCGTCGGAACGGCCGGCGGAACAGAGGGGCTTCCGCGAACGGGGAGGCCGTCCTTACGGGAGGGCGAACGCCGCCGGGCTGTCCTTTGAAGACAAAATGAGCCGTTTCCTCAAGGACAGCGAGGAGCGCATATCTTCGCTGCGCAAAAATACGGAATCCAAGCGCGGCGGCCGCGGGGGCCGTCGTTCCTGAACCTTTCCGACGGGCGAAGGCGCCAAACCGGATCATGGGTCCGGTTTTTTTGTTTTTCCGCGTTTTTTCCGCCCCGTAGATTTCGGGACCATCCGGCAAGGCGCCGCCGGGACGGCGCGGGAAATGCCGCTTTGCGCCGCGACGCCGGCGTCGGAACGGGGCGGCTTGCGGGGAGCAAAATTCGAGGCGGCCATCACCGCCGGAAGCCGCACTTGCGCGGCCGGTTCCCGCAGCGGCGGGATTTCGCCCAGGCGCGCGGGGGAGGCGCGAAGCCCGCCGGAAACGGCGCGCTCCGCGTCGCCCGGCGCTGTCCGCCCCTGTCGGAAAAAACTTCGGCGCAGCCAACCGCTTCTGACAAACTTTTCCGGAACGCCCTGTCTATAATTAAAGGCACATTCCTGAAACCGAGTGGGGTGTGCGTTTCATGGACAAGCCGTCCGTCATTCCTTTCGTGCCGCGTTTCGGAAAAAACGGAAAAAGCGGAGGCGGGCATTCCGCGGGCGGCCGCGGGCGCCGCGGGAGGGAGAGCGCCGCCGCCCGGCTCAGAGGGTTCGGAAACAGGCTGGCGGTCCAGGCCGGACAAGCCTTCGCCGCCCTCCGGTGGCCGCTCCTCATGCTTGCCGCCGGTTTTCTGTTCGGACGGGCGGTCATGCTGGGCGGACTCATGCCGTTTGCGGCCGCCTTTTTCGCCGTGGCCCTGCATGCGCGCCGCGAGTGGACGGTCTGGGCGGCGCTGGCCGTCATCGCGGGCAGTTTCTGGTCGGCGCAGCCCGCGCCGCTCACCGTCTGCGCCGAGCTGGCCATCATCTATTTGCTGCACCGGGGTCTCGAAGCCTATGCGCGTTCCGATCTCACCTACGCGCCCGTCATTTCCTTTACCGCGGTGCTCCTGGTCCGGCTGTTCGACGCCGTCACGGGCCGTCCCGACGAATGGCTTCCTTATGCCCTGGCCTTTCTGGAAGCCGGGCTGGCGCTGGCCCTGACGCTGCTGCTCGCCCACGCGCTGCCGCTCTTGTTGCCGCAGCGAAGGGAGCGGCGGATGTTCCATGAAGAATGGATCGGCGTCGTCATCCTGGCCGCTTCCCTGGTGACCGGACTGGCCGGGTGGTCGGTCTACGGCGTGGACCTGGCCCTGGCGGCGGCCTTGTATGTCGTGCTGCTGTGCGCCATGACCGGAGGTCCGGCCCTTGGTACCGCCGCCGGCGTCGTGGCGGGCATCGTGCTTACGC
>LZRV01000044.1 GCA_002159065.1 Paenibacillaceae bacterium ZCTH02-B3
CCTCCGGAGCCAGCTTGTCGGCCGTGACGGACCAGGAATCCAGATGTTCGCCCGCCACGGCGTTCGGCGCCAGCTTCTCGCCCGTCACCGCCCTGTCGGCCAGACTGGCTGTCGTCACCGAACCGGGGGCCAAAGCGCCGCTTGTCACCGCTCCGGGGGCGAGATTGTCAGCCGTCACGGCTTCCGGCGCCAATTTCCCGGCCGTCACGGAACCGGCCGCCAGCTTGTCGGCGGTCACCGCTCCCGGAGCGATTCTTTCCGCCGTGACCGCCTCCATCGCCAAGGCTCCGGTCGTGACCGCTTCCGGAGCCAGTTTCTCCGCCGTGACGGACCAGGAGGCGAGTTTTTCGCCCGTCACCGATTCCGGCGCCAGCTTCTCGCCCGTCACCGCGCCCTCCGCCAGGCTGTCGCCGGTCACCGCCCCGGGCGCCAGCTTCCCTGCGGTCACCGCGCCGGGCGCCAATTTCCCGGCGGTCACGGCTTCATCCGCCAGTTTGTCGCCCGTAACCGCCCCTTCCGCCAGCTTGCCGGCGGTGACCGCTTCCGGAGCCAGCTTCTCGCCCGTCACCGACTCGGGCTTCAAATGGGCTTCCCCGACGCTTCCCGCCGCCAGCTTGCGGCCCGTCACGCAGCCGTCCGCCAGCCGCTCCTCCGTCAGCTGGCTGCCGAGGCGGACAAGGTAGCTCTTGACGTTCTCCGCCAGCTTGTCGGCGGTCACCGCGCCGGGCCTCAACTTGTCGGCGGTCACCGCGCCGGCCGCCAATTTCTCGGCGGTCACCGCTTCATCCGCCAGCTTGTCGGCGGTGACCGCCCCTTCCGCCAGCTTGCCGCCCGTGACCGCTCCTTCCGCCAGTTTTTCCTCCGTCACGGCGCCATCCGCGAGACGGACGGCGTCCACGCTTCCCGCCGCCAGCTTGCGGTCCGTCACGCAGCCGTCCGCCAGCCGTTCTTCCGTAATCGGAGCACCGACCCGGGACAGATAATCCCTTACGTCCCTGCCGAGCTTGCCCATGGCCACGCTGTCGTCGGCCAGCTTCGCTTCCGTGACGCTTCCGTCCTGGATTTTCGCTTCGCTCACCGCTTCGTCCGCCAGCTTGGCCCCGGTCACGGCGGCGTCCGCGATTTTTTCCGTCGACACGCTTTCCGGGGACAGCTTCGCCGCCGTCACCGCGAAGTCGGCCAGATGCTGCGAAAACACGCTCCGGGTCGCCAGCTGCTTCTCCCCCACGGCGCCGGGCGCCAGTTTGTCCTCCGTCACCGACTCTTCCTGCAGGGCGTCCGTGCCCACCGACCGCGCCGCGAGCTTCTCGGCGGTGACGCTGCCCGGCGCCAGGTGAGCGGTCCGGATCTCCCCCTCCTTTACGTGCACGCCGCGCACCGCGCCTTCGGAGAGGTGATGCGCCTGGACCGCCTGGGCGTCGAGCTGGACCGGACCGATGGCGCCGTTTTCCACATGCTGGCGCGTGACGGCATGGGGCGCCAGATGTTCGCCTGTCACCGCGGCGCGGGCCAGGTGCTCGCGCCCGACGGATTGCCCGGCCAGATGGCGGCCCTCTACCGCGCCGTCCATCAGGTGGCGGCTTCCCACGGCCTGATCAGCCAGCTTGTCGCCGCGCACCGCGCCTTTGCCCAGATGCCTCGGCTGCACGGCCGCGTCCGCCAGCTTGCCCGCCGTGACGCTCTGGTCGGCGAGCTTGCTGCCCGTGACGGCCTGGTCGGCCAGATGCGTCGTCGTCACCGAATGGTCCGCCAGTTTGTAGGAGTTGACCGATTTATCCGCGAGGTGCCGGTTGTCGACGCCTCCGTCCGCCAGATGCGCGGATTGCACGGCTTTTTCTTGCAGATGCTCCGGTCCGACGGCTCCCGCCGCCAGCTTTTTTCCGACCACCGAACCGTCCGCCAGCTCCCGCTCGCCGATCGCCCCTTCGGCCAGCTGCTCCCCCAGCACCGACCCCGGGGCCAAATGCTTTCCCAGGAGCGCACCCGGCGCCACATGCTCGGCCAGGATCAAGCCGGGCATCAGGTGCCGCGACTCCACGGCGCCCTGGGCGATTTTGTCGGAAGTGACGGCTTCGTCGCGCAGCTTCGAGGCGGTGACGGCGCCGGGCGAAAGCTTTGCCGTGTCCACGGATTCGTTGGCCAGATGATCCGTCAGCACGGCGCCGCTGCGGATTTTGGCGGATGTGACCGCATGATCCGCCAGAAGGTCTTCCGTGACGATCAGCTGCTTCAGATGCCTGCTTTCGATGGACCTTTCGGCGATCTTGTCCGCGCCGATCGCCCGGTCGGCCAGCTTCTCGGGGGTGATGCTGCCGTCGCGGAGCTTTTCCCCGCCGATGGACCGGTCGCGGATATGCTCGCCCGAAATGGAATGCCGGACCAGATGGGCGCCCGTGACCGTTTCCGGCGCGAGCTTCGTTTCCGTCACGCTCCCGTCCGCCAGCTTGATGGACGTGACCGCGTAATCTTCGATGGCTTCGGTTCCGACGGTCGCGGGGGCCAGATGGGACGGCCCGATGGAGCGCGGCGCCAGCTTTTCCCGCGTGACGCTTTCATCGGCCAGATCGTCGGTGTAGATCAGGGGACGGGGCCGGCCGGGCAAATTCCTTTCCGCCAGCCCGGCTTCCTTTTCCTCCCGCGTCGGCGGGCTTGGCGGCGGGTTCTCCCGGCCGGCCTCGGGCCCGTCCTCCGGCGCAGGGCCGCTTTCCGCCCGGCTTCCCGCCTGCGCCCGGGCGGCCTGTTCGTCCCGGTCCCCGCCGCCTTCCGCGGCTCCGGCATCTCCATCCCGCATGGAATCCTGTCCATCCGTGGGCACCACGGTCCATTCCTGCGCGCCGCTTCCTTCCTCCGCCGGTCCGGCCTGGGGCGGGGCGGCCGCCGGCGGTTCGGCGAGGGCGGCTCTTCCGTGCAGATTGACCGGCTTCTCCCTGGCCCGCACGTCATCCAGCCATTTCAGTTCCTGCTGGTTCGGATTGGCGACAAAAAAAAGCGGACGACGCCGGCGGGATCTTCGCGTCTTCGACTTTTTCATGCCCTTCCCCTTCCCGATGCGTTATATGCCCATCATATGCATGGACCCATGGGCACGTCACGGATATGGGCGCCCGCCTGCGCGACGGCCGGGCGCGGATGGGCGGGCGTCTCCGGCGACTCGTCGCGGCGGCCAAGCATGGCGTCCAAGCTCGGCGTCCCGGCAGGGCGTCGGCGTCCAGGCGCGGCGTCCCGGTACGGGTCGGCGTCCCGGCAGCGCGGCCGCGATTCGGGAAAGGGCGGCTGCGCTTTCCGGCCCGGCCCGCTAACCTTGCTCCTTTCTTAACGCCTCCAGCCACATCGCCGCGGTCCGTTCCCAGGAAAACCGTTTGCGGACCCGCTCCCGCCCCCGTTCCCCCATCTCCCGCCGGAGGGCATCGTCGGTGAGCAGCCGGCGCACCTTCTCTTTAAGCCCCGGGACCGGATTGGCGGCGTCCACGAGATATCCGGTCCGGCCGTCCGAGACGATTTCCGGGATGCCGCCGGCCCGCGTCGCCACCACGGGAACGCCGGCCGCCATCGCTTCCGCGTTGACCAGCCCGAACGCCTCCCGCCCGGCGGACGGCACCACCGCCACGTCGGCCATGGCATACCACACGGGAATCTGGTGATGGGACACGTAGGGCTCGAAATGCACGTATTTCCGCCAGGGACGGGCCTTGCGGCGCAACCGGCGGACATAGGCGGTTTTTCGGCGGCTGCCGTAGAAGGCGCTCCCCACGACGACCAGCAAAAACCCGGGAATGTTCCTGGACCAGTCGGGCAGGCAGGCCATGAGATGGTGCACGCCCTTTTTCGGGATGAGCCGCCCGACATACAGCGCGATGCGCCGGTCTGTCCATCCCCGCCTGGCGCGTTCCGCATCTCCGTCCCGGCCGGTGAAACGCTCCGCTTCCACGCCGGGATACACGATGCTGATCCGGATCGACCGGCCGTGCCGGTTCAGAATGAACCTCCGGAGAAAGCGGCTGTTGACCAGCACCCGGTCGGCCATCCGCAAATACCGGCCCACCTTTGCCGGATTGGCGTAAGGCGGCGTGATGAACGTCGTCGAATGCAGGTTGAGCCAGATCCGGGCGCGGGGAAAACGCCGCTTGAATACCGGCACCCAGAGGGGCCGGTTCTCGATCTGGATGATGTGGGGGCGAAAATCGCGCAAAAGCCGCATCACCCTTTCCCGGTAGCGCCGTTTGTCGGCCGCCGGAACCCGGTCGATCCGGACGCCTCCGATCGCGACCCGCGCCTTCTGGCCCCGCCCGATGCGCGCATAGATCCTCGCTTCCACGTCCGGAGCCGCCCGCGCGATGCGGGGCACGGTTTTTTCCACCACCCGTTCCACCGAGCCCCCCTTGGGCGACGGCACGGGATACGCGCCGGGTGTCACAAACGCCACCCTGACCATGCATCAGCCCTCCGTCACGCGCCGTGGTTTTGGTCCAGCGTATGCGCCGGACTTGCGGTTTGCGCTCCGTTGTGTCACACTGGTAACCCGAAAGGGAGGTTTCGACACCATGACGCGCTGGCTGCTCAGGACGCTGACCGAGCTGTCCTCCCGCCGGTCCGTGTCCCGGCTTGCGGGGCTTGCGGCCAACTCGCGGCTGAGCCGCCGCCTGATTCCCGCCTTTGTCGCGCTTTACCGGATCGACACGGCGGAGGCCGAACTGCCCCCGGAGCAATACCCGACGCTGAACGCCTTTTTCACCCGCCGGCTGAAGCCCGGCGCGCGGCCCGTCGACCCCGACCCCGCGGCCCTGGTCAGCCCGGTGGACGGACGGCTCGTCGCCGCGGGTCCGGTGGCGGACGGCACGGTCATCGAAGTGAAAGGGCAAAGCTATTCGCTCTCCGAACTGCTGAACGGTTCCCCGCGCGTCCCGATTTACGCCGGCGGCCATTACTGGGTGCTGTACCTGAGCCCGTCCGACTACCACCGCATTCACGCCCCCTGCGACGGGGAAATCGCGGAACAGGAGCGCATTCCGGGCCGGGCTTATCCGGTGAACGAATTCGGACTGGGGCTTGGGCGCCGCGTGCTGTCCCGCAATGAACGCCTGGTCACCTACATCCGGCACGAAAAAGGAGAAGTGGCGGTGGTCAAGGTGGGGGCGATGAACGTCAGCAGCATCCGTTGCGAGGAACCGCTGCCTTCCCGCCTGACCAAAGGGGAAGAGTTCGCGCGGTTCGAATTCGGCTCCACCGTCGTCCTGCTGGCGGAAGGCGGCCTGTGCGAACCCCGCGGAGACCTCAAGCCCGGCGACCGGATCCGGGTGGGCGAACGGCTCGCCACGATCATCGGCACTTCCGATTTTTCGGTGACGTGACGGCGGCGGGATGATATAATAACACGCAAGTTAAAAAAACGAGGAAAATTTGGCAAGACCGAGAGGAAGGGAACGCATGAATCCATTGGCACGGCAGCTGAACGAGACGATTTCCCGGGAGCATCCCCATCTGGCCGGCATGATGTCCCGCCTGGGGCAGGCCATCTACTTCCCGAAGGTGGGCATCCTGAGCCAGACGGCCGAAGCGCGGCAGAAGGCGAACGTCCACAACGCCACCATCGGCATCGCCACCGAAAACGGCAAACCCATGCACCTGGACGTCATCCAAAGCCGCCTGTCCGCCTTCGATCCGAAGGACCTGTACGACTACGCGCCGCCCGCCGGCAAGCCGGAGCTGCGCAAGCTGTGGCGGGAAAAACTGATCCGGGAAAACCCGTCGCTGGCCGGCAAAACCATCGGCATGCCCATCGTCACCAACGCCCTCACCCACGGGCTCAGCATCGTCGCCGACCTGTTCGCGGACGAAGGGGACGCCCTCGTGCTGCCCGACAAGAGCTGGGAAAACTACGAGCTCACCTTCGGCGTCCGCCGCGGCGCGCGGATCGTGAACTACCCGCTCTACGACGCGAACTGGAAATTCAACGCCGCGGGGCTGCGGGACGCGCTGCTCGCCCAGAAGGACCATGGCAAAGCCATCGCATTGCTCAATTTCCCGAACAACCCGACCGGCTACACCCCCGGACCGGCGGAAGCCGACGCCATCGTCGAAGCGGTCCTGGACGCGGCGAAAGCGGGCGTGAACGTGGTCGCGGTGACGGACGACGCCTACTACGGCCTGTTCTTTGAGGATTCGGTGCGCGAATCGCTGTTCGGCCGGCTGTGCGGCCTGCACGAGCGCGTGTTTCCGATCAAGGTCGACGGGGCGACGAAAGAGGAATACGTGTGGGGCTTCCGCGTGGGCTTCATCACCTACGGCGGGGTGTCCGAGGCCTGCCTGGACGCGCTGGAGCAAAAAACCCTCGGCATCATCCGCGCCACCATCTCCAGCGGCCCCCATCCTTCCCAGACCTTCGTGCTGGAGGCGCTGAAATCGCCGGACTTCGACCGGCAGCGGGCCGAAAAATACGAGATCCTGAAGCGGCGGGCCGTCCGGGTGAAGCAGCTGCTTGACAGCGGCAAGTACGGCAACGAATGGACGTATTACCCGTTCAATTCCGGCTATTTCATGTGCCTGAAGCTGCTTACGGCGGACGCGGAAACGGTGCGCCGCCGGCTGCTGGACGCCTACGGGGTGGGCACCATCGCCCTCGGGCCGACGGATTTGCGCGTCGCCTTCTCCTGCATCGAAGAGGACAAAATCGAAGACCTGTTCGACCGCATCCACCAGGCGGTGCTGGACGTCAAGGCCGTGCGCGCCTGACCGGCCAAAGCGGGAAACACGGAAGCGTTCCGGCCGCAACAAACCGCGAGACAAAAAAAGCGCCCGACCCGCGGACGCGCGCCCAACGGCGCATGCGCCCGCGGCGGGCGCGTTTTTATTTCCGGTTCGTCAAGCGCGCCACCAGCGGCTCCGTCAGCCCGGGGAACAGCCGCGCGATGCGCGCGCCGGCGGCCAGCGTCCAGGGCAGATCCGCCTCCGCCCGGCGCCGCTCGATGACGCGCGCCACCGCCCGCGCCACCTGCTCCGGAGACAGCATGAACCGCCGGACATTCCGCACATACGTCCCCGACGGATCGGCCCTGTCGAAGAACGGCGTGTCCACCGGCCCGGGATTGACCGCCGACACGAGCACGCCGGTGCCGCGCAGCTCCTGGCGCAGGGCGCCCGTGAGCCCGAGCACCGCGTGCTTGGTCGCCGCGTAGCCCGTCGATCTGGCCGTGGGCACCTTCCCGGCCATCGACGCGATGTTGACGATGTGCCCGCGGCCGGCCCGCAGCATGTGCGGCAGCACCGCCCGGATGCAGCGGACGGTGCCCATGTAGTTGACGTCCATCATATCCCGGAAATGCTCAAGAGACGCTTCCGTGAACGGCACGAATTCGCCGTAGCCGGCGCTGTTCACCAGCACGTCGATGCGGCCCAGCCGCCCGATGACATCCGCGACCGCGCTTTCCACCGATGCCTCGTCCCGCACGTCCATCACACGGATGTCGCAGGATCCGGAGAGCCCCGCCGCCGCTTCCCGCAGCCGGTCTTCCGAGCGGGCCGCCAGCACGACGTACGCGCCTTTTTCGCTCAGCAGCCGGGCGACGGCCGCGCCGATGCCGCTGGAGGCTCCGGTGACCAGCGCGACTTTGTCCCGCACGGTTTCGCCCGCCATCCTCCGACGCCCCTTCCCCGCCGGAACTAGAGAATGAGCACCTGCAGTTCCATTTGGCCGAGATCTTCGAGAATGAGCGGCACGGTCAGGGCCTTGCGGGCAAAGATCAGAGGCTGCGCGCTTCCGTTTACCACCTTCGGTGGCGTGATCTCCACCATGAGGCCGCGGCTGGAAAAGATCGTGCTGGCATTGCCGCTGATCATGTTCCCCAGCTCCGAAATGGCACTGCGGCCGATCTCGTCGATCTCCGTCAAGGCGAACCCCCCCATCATGACGGACACGATGCGCAGGGCCACCTGTTCATTGAAGCCGTATATGACGTCTCCGTTGATCTGTCCCTTGAGCCCGATTTGGATCCAGATATGCCCGTCCCGGAACACCACGTCCTTGACGGCCAGTTGGCCGATGGTGGGACGAACCCGCATCATCTGCTCCATGACCATCCGCGCCGATTCCAGAAACGGATTGATGTATTCTGCCCTCATGCCCCAAAAACTCCCGTCGTTCAAAAACTTGTCAAAGGTTGCCTCCATTATACTGCTTTTGTCCCAACGCGTACATTCAAAATATTGGTTTCCCTGGGGCTTTTTTAAGCCTTTGGGCGGATGGTTCCTTTGTCCCAAATTTCCCTTTGCTCCCGGCGGGCAAATTTCCTATAATATGGTGACAAAAGGTTTTTATTCGTTTCAATTAACGTGATAAAATAAACTGAACGCGAAAGGAGGCGGCCCGGTGAACATCAATCAGCTGGAGACACTGGTCACCATCTCCAGGACGATGAGCTTCCGCAAGGCCAGCGAGCTGCTCAACCTGACCCAGCCCGCCGTTTCCGCGCAGATCAAGAGCCTGGAAGACGAGTTCAAGGCGCAGCTGGTCGACCGCAACTACCCCGTGACCCTCACGGACCGCGGCAAAGTGTTCCTGGAGCACGCCGAACGCATCCTGCAAATCGTCGAGGAGCTGAAGCAGAAGCTGAACGACCTGGACCAGGTGCCGCAGGGGCGTTTCGTGCTCGGCACGACCACCTCCATCGCCATCCAAATCCTGCCGCGGGTGCTGCAGTATTTCCAAAACCAGTATCCGCTGATCAAAATCACGATCATGACCATGAACTCCGCGCAAATCGTGGCCCATGTGGAAAACGGCACCGTGGACATCGGCATCGGCTATCTGGGCGAGAAAACGTCGCAGCTGGAGACGAGCGTGCTGTACTACGACACTTTCGAGCTGGTGGTGTCGCCGCAGCATCCCTTCGCCAATCTGAGCGAAGCCACCCTTGACATGCTGCGGGACATCCCGCTGATTCTGCTGACGCCCGACACCGTCGGCCGCCGGTTCGTCGACCAGCTGTTCAAGGAGAAGGGCATCCAGCCGAACCTGGTCCTGGAACTGAGCAGCAGCGAAGAAGTGAAGCGGATGGTGGAGCTGAACCTGGGGGCGGCGATCATCTCGAAATTGTCCGTAACGGAAGAGGTTCGGCGGGGCACACTGAAACTGATTCCGGTCCGGGAACTGGAAGTGGCCCACCCCGTCGGGGTGATGACCAAGGCCGGCCGTTACCTCAACACGGCCATGCGCCAATTTCTGAACGACCTCAAGGGCCTGCCGAAAGACCATTTCCCGGGCGTGGAGATGAAGCGGGGAGGCGAAGCATGAAGTTTGACCTGCATACCCACCATTACCGCTGCGGCCACGCGGCGGGCACCATCGAGGATTATATCCGGGCGGCCATCGACGCGGGCCTTCAGGCCGTCGGCATTTCCGACCATTCGCCCTATTTCGCCAGG
Organism: Paenibacillaceae bacterium ZCTH02-B3; assembly: GCA_002159065.1. Taxonomy (GTDB): domain Bacteria; phylum Bacillota; class Bacilli; order Paenibacillales; family Paenibacillaceae; genus ZCTH02-B3. The sequence goes on from LZRV01000044.1 coordinate 9,418, forward strand.
GAAGAGGATCATCCGTCTCCGAAAACCTGCATGGCCAAGAGCGAGTTTCCCGGCTATGTGCGGGAAGTGCTGCGTCTCAAAGAGAAGTACCGGGACCGGATCGAAGTGCTGCTCGGCGTCGAATCCGATTTCTTTCCCGACCAGATCGGACTGTACAGGGAAATATACGAAGGGTATCCTTTTGATTACATCATCGGTTCGGTCCATTACCTGGGGGGCGTCAGCATCTTCAACCGGAACCGTTGGAACGGGCTGGACGAAGCGGGGAAAAGGGAAGTGAAAAGGCGGTACTACGAGCTGATCCGGGAGTCCGCGCGGAGCGGACTGTTCCAGATCCTGGGCCACATCGACGCCATGAAGGGCTATTATCCGGCTTTTTCCGACATCCCGGCGGCGGAGGAAATCGACGCCGCTTTGCGCGCCGCGGCCGAACACGGCATCGCCATCGAGATCAACACCAGCGGCAAAACGAAGGATTGCGGCGGCTGGTACCCGTCCGACGACATTCTGGAACGGGCGCTCCATTTCGGCGTGGACGTCACCTTCGGTTCGGACGCCCACAAGCCGGAACGGGTCGGCGACGAATGGGAACGGGTACGCAAGCGGCTGAAGGAAATCGGCTTTACCCGCTGGGTGTTTTACCGCCGGAAACGGCCGGTGGCCGTGCCCCTGTAAAGCCGCGAAAAAAGAAAAAGGGGAACCCGCCAACCGTCCGGCCGGGTTCCAAGATAAGGGTATATGAAAAAGGGGGTCTTGGCTATATCATAGCCGCCCAATGCGACAGAACGGTAACAGAAATGTTTCATTTTTGTAACAATAACGGAAAATCGCCAAAATCCCTCTCCGGGGCGGCCCCGGTATTAACCCGCAGCCGCCGGGTGTGGTACAATGTAGCATAGGAGCAGAGGGAGATGACCCGCATGAAACCGACCGGCATGGAACAAACCGATGCTGGCATAGACTATTCCAAAATGTGTCCCAAGTACGAAGCCGCCATCGATCTGCTCGGCAAGAAATGGACCGGGCTGATCATCCGCGTGCTGCTCGATGGATCCAAGCGGTTCCGGGACATCAAGGAACAGATTCCCGAAATGAGCGACAAAATGCTGGCGGACCGCCTCAAGGAACTGGAGGCCCTCGGTGTCGTGAAACGGACCGTCTATCCCGAGACGCCGGTAAGGATCGAATACGGACTGACGGAGAAGGGCGCGGCCCTGGAGTCGGTGATCCAGTCCATCCAGCAATGGAGCAACGATTGGCTGTAAAAAAAAAGACGCCGCCACGACCGTGACGGCGCCAATTCCGCGCGTCCGTTCAGGACGCCAGCACAGCTTCGAGCGAAACAAATTCACTTCCCACATCCCTTGCCACGACTTCGCTGGTCACATGCCCCGCCATTGTCTGTACTCCGCTGCGCAGCGCCATGTTCTCCCTTATCGCACGGATGCTTCCCTTTTCGGCAAGTTCCAGTACATACGGAAGCGTCGCGTTGGTCAGGGCAAATGTCGAAGTCCTCGGCACAATCCCGGGAATGTTGGATACGGCGTAGTGGATCACGCCGTGTTTTTCGTATGTTGGCGCCTCGTGGGTCGTGACCCTGTCGATGGTTTCAAATATTCCTCCCTGATCCACCGCCACATCCACAATGACCGATCCGGGCACCATCGCCCTGACCGCCTCTTCCGGAACCAGCCTGGGCGCCTTCGCGCCGGGGATCAGGACGGCGCCGATGACGAGATCCGACGCGGCTACCGCTTCCGCGATGTTGTAAGGATTGGACATCACCGTGGTTACTGCATGACCGAACAGATCGTCCAACTGGCGGAGGCGTTCCGGGTTTACATCCAGGATTGTCACATCCGCGCCGATGCCTACGGCGATCTTTGCGGCATTGGTCCCGACCGTTCCCCCGCCGATGATGGTCACTTTGCCGCGCCTGACTCCCGGAACCCCCGACAGCAGAATTCCCTTTCCCTTATTTCGCTTCTCGAGCAAGTTCGCCCCGATTTGCACCGACATGCGGCCGGCGATTTCGCTCATCGGCGCGAGCAAGGGAAGCGAGTTTCCGACCCGGACCGATTCGTAGGCGATGGCCGTCACTTTCTTCCTTTTCAGTTCAAAGGCCAGTTCCGGCACCGCGGCCAAATGAAGATAGCAAAACAGAATCAGGCCTTCCCTCAGGTACGGATACTCGTCCGGCAACGGCTCCTTGACCTTGAGAATCAGTTCCGCGGTCGACCAGACCTCCTCAGCGGAGGGAAGGACGGCGGCGCCGGCGTCTTTGTATTGTTCATCCGAAAAACCGCTGCCGATTCCGGCGCCGCTTTCCATCAACACCATATGGCCTGCGCGAGTCAGCGCGTTCACACCCATGGGAGAAACCGCCACACGGTGTTCTCCGTCTTTCCGCTCTTTTGGAACCCCGATAATCATGACCGAGCCCCCACTGAAATCGGTTTCCGTTCAACCCATTTTAGCCTTGAGGTCCTCAATGACATCCTGACCAAGAACGCTCGCATATTCGTCCCAAACCTTGGGTACAACGGCACGTTTGAAGGCTTCCCGCTCTTCGGGTGTAAGTTCGAGCACCTGGGTGGTGCCGGCCTCGATGATCTTCTTTTTGAATTCCGCGTTCTGTTCGGCGGAGATCTGCAGACAATACAGCCCGGCCTCCTGGGCGGCTTTCGACACAACCTCCTGCAGATCCGGCGGGAGCGAATCGAAGAATGGCTTGTTGATCACCGCAATCCCGACGTTTACCCGATGGTCGGTTTCCACAATGAATTTTTGGACTTCGTGCGCTTTGCTTCCGTAAATGACGGCGTATGTGTTTTCGTGGCCATCCGCAATTCCTTGCTGCAGAGCCGTGTATAGTTCACCGAGGGCGATCACGACCGTCTGGGCGCCCCAGGCGCTGTAAATGCTCTTGATCACGTCCGCCGGCTGGATGCGGAATCGCATGCCCTTGAGATCTTCCGGCGACCGGATTTCCTTGTTCGCGGCGATCTGCATCATGCCGTCGGGAAACATCCCAAGCACTTTCATGTTGTGGGCTTCGATGTCCTCGTTTTCATAAAGCAACTTGCCGACTTTGGTGTCGGGAGCCAGAACCTGCGGCAGTTCGTCCAGACTGTTGATCAGAAACGGCAGGTCCAGGACCTGGAACTTGTTCGTAATCGTGCTGAATTTCGAACTGCTCGGAAGCAGCATCTCCACCGCGCCGGTTTGAATGGCCTGTATCTCATTGTTGTCGCCGTACAGGGTTGAACTCGGATAGAGGGTGACGGTGATTCTGCCGTTGGATCGGGATTCCACCAGTTCCTTGAATCTTTGCGCCGCCTGTCCTTTGGGGCTTTCGATGTTCACGACAAATGAAACCCGCAATTCGTAGGTTTTGTCGCTGCCTGCGCTTTGGCCGCCTCCCGAACCGCGTGCGCCGCACGCGGCAAGCAACAGGGATGCGATCAGGAGCAGTACCAGGATGTACAATTTTTTGCCCATCTGAATTCTCCCCTTTAGGAATTTTCTTGTGAAAAACGGTGATCCTATGGTCATCTTCTCCCGATATCTTGCACCTTGCGCCTCCTTTCAGGTTTTTTCTACCGGTTGATCAGGAATAGTGCGATTTCGGGTACATAGGTGACGACAAAAAGACAAACCAGAAGGACCAGCATGAAGGGGAGCGATGCTTTGGCTACCTGAAGGACCGGCATTTTCGTGATTCCGCTGGCCACAAACAGGTTGAGACCGAACGGCGGCGTTACCATGCCGATCTCCAGATTCATCACCATGATGATCCCCAGGTGGATTGGATCAATACCGAGCGATACGGCAATGGGCATGAGAATGGGGGCGAGAACCAATATCGCGCTGGATGTCTCCACAAAGCAACCCACGATGAGCAGCAGGATATTGACCACAAGAAGGAAGATCCACCGGTCCAAATCCATGTTGATGATGAATTCTGCCACCCTGTGTGGAATGCGCTCATGGGTGAGCACCCAGGAGAACAAAACCCCGTTTGCCACGATAAACATGACCGTGGCGGAAGTGCGGGCCGATTGGATGACAATGCCGGCCAGGTTTTTCATATTCACTTGACGATGCACCAGCATGGAAATGAGCAACGCGAAGATGACCGCTACAGCCGATGCTTCCGTCGGAGTGAAGATACCCCCATAGATTCCGCCCAGGACGATGACAGGCAACGACAGGCTCGGAAGGGCACCCAGGATGGTCAGGAACCGATTTTTCCATGTCAGGCTGACGACGGATTCGCCGCTTCGTCCAAGGTTGCGGATCCGGCTGATCACAACCGCTGCAACGATCAGCATGGATCCTGCAAAGAGTCCCGGAAGGATCCCCGCGATGAACAAATTGCCGATACTGGTTTCCGTTGCAATTCCGTAGATAATCATCGAGATGGAAGGCGGGATCAGGATGCCCAGCGATCCGGCCGTCGCGATCAACCCTGTGGCGTAGGTCAGGGAATAGCCGCTCCTTACCATGCTGGGTATGAGCAGCGTCCCGATGGCGATGACGGTTGCCGGGCTGGACCCGCATATCGCGGAGAAAAACATGCAGCTCAATACCGCGGTGGCACCCAGGCCGCCGCGTATCCCGCCAACAACCGCATTGGCCGCACCGGTGATCCGTTCACTGATTCCACCTTGGGTCATGATGTTCGCGGCAAGAATAAAAAGAGGAATCGCTACCAATGGGAACGAATTCAAGGCGTTGAACAGAAGCGCCGGAACCTGCGTCAAAGGCAACGTCGTGAAAAAATACAGATAAGTGAATGCGGTCAGTCCCAAGGCTACCGCGATTGGCGTCCTGGTCAGCAAAAAGAGCACCAGCAGTCCAAATATGAACAGGACGGCGTCATCCACCGGATTCGTCCTCCCTTCGCCCGGCTCCCGCTTTTCTTTCCGAGATCAGGAATGGGGGATACCCCGGACCGTCTTCCAAAGCACTTCCGCGGCCCGGATAAAGAGCAACGTTAGTCCCACCGGAATGGAAATTTCCGGGATCCACAGCGGCAGCTTGAGCGAAGGAGTAATCGTGTGGATGGCTGACGGGTCGGTGACCATCAACCATCCGAATGCGCCGATGATCAGACAGTAAACCAAAATCAACAGCACACTCAAAACCTCAAGTGCCCGTACACCCTTTCCCCTGACCAACGTTCCCAGAATGTCCACCGTGATATGCTCCCTGTACCGCATCGCAATCGACGTTCCAATGAACGCCGAATAAATCACCAAGAAGACGACAGCCTCCTCACCCCAAATGAACGAGCGGTTGAAGAAATAGCGCATGACGATGTTCAGCATGGTGAGAAGCGCGGCAAGCGAAAGAGAAATTCCGGCCAGGAAGTTTTCCAGGAAGGTCAATGTTTTGTCCAAAAATTTCATATGGTGATGTTCTCCCCCGGTGCAGGCAACAGTACCTTGGCCTCCGTCTCACGTTCCACCGCTTCTTTGAACGCCTGGGGATCCTGGCGGATGAACTCCCAGGTGTTGAAATGCATCGGAATGACGTATCGTGGACGCAGCCATTTGACAGCCATCAGGGCTTCGGCCGGGTCCATCGTGGTCCGGCCTCCAATGGGAAGCATAGCCACATCCAGTTTGAAGAGTTCGCCAATCAACTTCATATCGCCAAATACGCACGTGTCGCCCGCGAAATATACCGTCTGGTCCGATGATGTGATCACATATCCGCAGGGCGGACCCGCGTAAATGCGGTTTGGACCCGCCGAAGAACTGTGAAAAGCGAGTACGCATTTGATCGTGAAATTTCCCAGCCGATAGCTTCCGCCATAGTTGATGATTTCCGCCCTGGCCTCCTGACTGCGGCAATACGCGGCCAGTTCGGGCATGCAAAGAATCGGAACTTCGAACTGTTTTGACAATTCCACGCTTTCGCCCAAATGGTCGAAGTGGCCGTGGGTGAGCAATATGAGATCGGGCCTGGCGTTGTCGGGCAATCGGGCTCCCGCCGGATTGTCCCTGATCCAGGGATCGATCAACAACGTATGGGTACCATCGTGAACAAGGAAACAGGAATGTCCAATCCATGTGATGTTCATGTCGACCCTTCCTTTACGAGATCATTTTTGCGACGGTACGACTCTCCAACGGTCGGCGACACGCATGCGGTCGTTCAGGAACGGATAGCCAAACGCATGGATGATCGCGCTGCGTACAAACATCAGGGAATTCGGCCAATCGCGGGTCAGCCAGTCATAGCGGTCCGACCATTTCTGGGTGAGGACCGTGACCTTTTTCATGTCCTGCTCCCATTTCTCGATGGCAGTCTGCAGATTGTTCTCCCGTTCAAGCCGTGCCACCAGCGCCCGGCTGTTCATGATGGCAAGTCCTGCTCCCTGGCCGAGGGTGGGAGCCAAAGCACTTGCGGCATCGCCCAGAATGACGGCTTTGCCTTTCGACCAGGCCTTGACGGATACGCGAGGATAGGGTCCCTGAACAGCCTTGTTTTTCTCCAGAATCCTGAACGCATCCGTCAACAGGGGAAACCATCTGGACCACGATTCCACAAAAAGCGGCTGATCATTTCCGTCCGCCTCGTCAAAGGGGCAAGCCAAATAAACGTAAGTCTTGTCGGGAGCGCACGCCGCAAAGGCGATCCGCCTTCTTCCCGACCACCACTCGGTCGTCATCGGTTCGGGTTGCAGGTCCCGTCCGTCAATCAAATAACGGGTTGAAAACGTTTTTTTGAAGCGAAACTTATGGGTGAGTCCCAAAGTCTCCCTGACACGCGACCTGTGTCCGTCGGCCCCGATAACCAGATCGGCCTTCAGGGTCTTGCCGTCCTCCAGGACGAGTTCCCCGCTCGGCTTTGCGCCAACAACGCGGGAATTGGTGACGACTTCAACCCCTCTTTCCACCGCGGCCTCATAAAGTGTGCGAATCAGGTGTTGACGGGTGAACGCCCACATGGGGGATTTGTTCAGTTTGCGCTCCTGCAGGATCCTGCCGTGCATGTCCCGCATCTGGTCCCTCTCCAGCCGGACGCCGTAACTGGTGAGCTTGGGCAGGATCCCCATTTCGTCCAGAACGGACAAACTGTTGTACTTCAGGAAAATCCCCGCTCCCACTTCGCGCACCTCGCCGGCGCGTTCGTGGACGCGAACCGTCCAACCCCTTTCCGCAAGCAGAGCTCCTACCGTCAACCCCGCAATTCCGGCTCCCGCAATTTCCGCATGCCCTCTGATCATCTTGCAATCCTCCCCTGAAGTTTTTGGCTTATCGCCCGTTTAGCTGTTCAAGAAATTCCGATACCTTGCTTGTGGTGTTGTACAAATGCTGGCGAATGACCTGGTCGGCCAGTTTCTCATCCTTGGTTTCAATCGCTTTTATAATTTCATGGTGATCAACGTTCGCCGAATGCATGGCGCCCCTGTAATTGAACAGATAAACCCGAAGGTACCGTTCGACGTTGTTTCGCAATTGGTTGATCATCCCGAGCAAAAATTCGTTTCCGCTCAGGGTGTTGATGATGTTGTGAAATTCATTGTTGAGCCTGATGTATTCGTCGATGTCCTTGATATTGTCCATTTTCCGGACCAGCGAAAACAGCTGTTTCAAATGATCGTCGTTGATTTTGGAAATGGCCTTGCGGATAGACAGCGCTTCCAATTCGCAGCGGATGTCGCAGATTTTCCACACTTCATCGGGATTCAAACGCGCCGCCACCGGTTTTCTGTGCGGTTCCATTGCGACCAGGCCTTCCTTGGCCAACTCGCGCAACGCGATCCGGATCGGCATGCGGCTGACGTTGAGTTTGGCGGCCAGTTCGGCCGTCTCGATGGGTTCGCCGGCTTGGTAATAGCCTTTCAGGATCGCGGTACGAAGGATGTCCGTCACCCATTCCTGAGTCGTCACTTTGCGGTAGGGCAAATGACTGACCAGATCTTCAAGATTGTTTGACATGGGTACACCTGCCTTGTGTATTGCGAATATTCATGCAGTCTCTGTAATCGCTTTTTTTATATTGTATTTTTTGATCAAGAATACTTGATTTTTGATTAAAGATAATTGATATTTGATCTTGGATCCAATTCCTGATTGAAGTGTACCACATGGCTGCTTTTTTCGTCAATAATTTCGTCACATTTTGTGTGATAAAAATCACTGCAAATGTGGACATTTGGGGGGAATCATCGGTTCATGACCGCAAATGGAAGAAGCGTTATCTTTCTGGGCTTCGTCCTGTTTGTTTCATCAACCAATTTGCGATACGCCATTACGTCGGTCTCGCCATTGATCGAAACCATTCAGGATCAATTGGCGTTGAATCGTTCGCTTGTAAGCCTGCTCGTCTCCATTCCGGTCTTCTGCATGGGGTTGTTCGCTCCTCTCGCATCCCGTTTCGGTGTGCGCTGGGGAATCGAACGTTCCATTTTCTTTTTTTTGCTGCTGATCGGAATCGCGACCATGGTTCGCACCCTCATTCCATCGCCCTTGTTTCTTCTTGCGGCGACAACGCTGGTCGGAATCGGTATCGCGGTTACGGGACCCCTGCTGTCGGGTTTCGTGAAAAAGCATTTTCCCGATCGGCCCGAAACGATGGTGGGTGTCCACACCATTGGCATCGGTTTCGGTGCTTCCCTGGCGGCCGGCGTGACGGTGCCTCTGCGCGACTTTCTGGGAGGTTCATGGGAACTGGCGCTTTCCGCATGGGGAATTGTGGCGATATTATCGCTGCTCTTTTGGTGGCCGCTCCTGGTCAGGCAACGAAGCGATCCGGCTCCGGACCTTGCGGGACCCGAACTGGGGCAAATGCCGTGGCGAAATCGGCGGGCCTGGCTCCTGGTTATCCTTTTTGGCGCCCAATCGGGCCTGTACTATTCCACCACGGCTTGGCTCGCTCCATTCGCCATCTCAGACGGGATGACGGAAGCGCTTGCCGGAGTCCTGACGATGGTCTTTTCCTCGTTTACGATCACGTGCGGCTTTCTGATTCCGCTACTCATGAGACGCTTCAGCAGCCGGCGCAAGCCCTGGATCGTCGGATCCGCGTTGTTCATTTTGTCCGGATTGGTTTGCATGGCTGTTCCCTGGGATGTCAACCCTTGGATTTATACGATATTGCTGGGCATCGGACTGGGCGGCGTGTTTCCTGTCATGCTGATCCTGCCGCTTGATGAAACCGAACATCCCCATGAAACCAACGCCTGGACAGCCATGATGCAGGGCGGAGGCTATTTCTTGAGCGGTCTGACGCCCATAGCTGTCGGTTTTATCCGGGATCGTTCGGCCGACTACGCAAACTCGCTGCTTTTCATGATCATGGTTTGTCTTGTCTTGCTTTTTTTCTCCCTTTTCCTGAGAGAAAGACGATTGTCCGTGGTTTCGCCGCAAAATCGCGGAAAGTCCCTTTAAGGCTGGCGGTTCTGTCCCGCCGCGGCGGACAAACCTGACGGCGAAAACCGGCGCAAGCAAAAACAAGGCTTCCCTTCGCTCGGCAAAGGGAAGCCTTGTTCGCTTGGGAAGCCCGCTCCGTTCCGCTCAGGACGTCAGCCATTTCCGGAACAGGTACCTTGTCGTTTCTCCGTTGACCGCCGCGATGGACGTGGTCAGCGGAATGCCCTTCGGGCAGGAGCGGACGCAGTTTTGCGAGTTGCCGCAGCCTTCGATGCCGCCGTCCGCCATGAGCGCTTCCAGGCGTTCGTGGGCGTGCATCGCGCCCGTCGGATGGGCGTTGAACAGCCGCACCTGGGAAATCGCCGCCGGACCGATGAACGTCGAGCGGTCGTTGACGTTCGGGCACGCCTCAAGGCACACGCCGCAGGTCATGCACTTGGACAATTCGTACGCCCATTGGCGCTTGTGTTCCGGCATGCGCGGGCCGGGGCCGAGGTCGTACGTGCCGTCGATGGGAATCCACGCCTTGACCCGTTTGAGCGCTTCGAACATCCGCGAGCGGTCGACGATCAGGTCGCGGACGACCGGGAACGTCTTCATCGGCGAAAGCCGGATCGGCCATTCCAGCTTGTCGACCAGCGCGGAGCAGGCCTGGCGGGGCTTGCCGTTGATGACCATCGAGCAGGCGCCGCACACTTCCTCCAGGCAGTTCGACTCCCAGACGACCGGTTTCGTCCTTTCGCCCTTCGCGTTGACCGGATTGCGCTGGATTTCCATCAGCGCGCTGATGACGTTCATGTTCGGGCGGTACGGAATGTCGAACTCCTCGAAGTACGGAGCGGAGTCCGGGCTGTCCCGGCGCTCGATGATGAACCGCACCGTGCGCGCCTTCGTTGCCGTTTCCGCCATGGCTCAACCCTCCTTCTTCTTGTCCTGGCTGTAGTCGCGCTTCCTCGGCTTGATCAGGGAAACGTCGACGGGTTCGTAGGAGATGCTCGGGCCGTCCGGCGTCCATTTCGCCATGGTCGTCTTCAGGAAGTTCTCGTCGTCCCGCTCCGGAAACTCCGGCTTGTAGTGGGCGCCGCGGCTTTCGTTGCGCAGGAGCGCCCCGACCGTCATCGCCTCGGCCAGCTCAAGCATGTTCCACAGCTGGCGGGTGAACGGCACGCCCGCGTTGTTCCAGTTCACCGTGTCGTCGATGTTGATCCGTTTCCAGCGCTCTTTCAGTTCCTTGATCTTGTCGATGGTTTCCTGAAGCTTCTTGTTGTAGCGGACGACGGTCATGTTGTTGGTCATCCACTCGCCCAGCTCCTTGTGGAGCAGATAGGCGTTCTCCGTGCCGTTCATCTTCAGGATGTTCTGGTATTTCTCTTCCTGGCGTTTCCGTTCCGCTTCAAAGATGGACGACGGCAGATCTTCCGCCGATTTCTTGAGGCCGCGCATGTATTCGATCGCCTTCGGCCCCGCCACCATGCCGCCGAAGATGGCCGACAGGAGCGAGTTGGCGCCCAGGCGGTTCGCGCCGTGGTACTGGTAATCGCACTCGCCCGCGGCGAACAGCCCGGGGATGTTCGTCATGTGGTTGTAATCGATCCACAGTCCGCCCATCGAATAGTGGACGGCGGGGAACACCTTCATCGGCACCTTGCGCGGGTCGTCGCCCATGAACTTTTCGTAGATCTCCAGGATGCCGCCGAGCTTGACGTCAAGCTTCTTCCGGTCGATGTGGGACACGTCCAGGTAGACCATGTTCTCGCCGTTGATGCCGAGCCCGAGGTCCACCACGACATGGAAGATCTCCCGCGTGGCGATATCCCGCGGCACCAGGTTGCCGTAGGCTGGATATTTTTCCTCCAGGAAGTACCACGGCTTGCCGTCCTTGTACACCCAGACCCGGCCGCCTTCGCCGCGCGCCGATTCGCTCATGAGGCGAAGCTTGTCGTCGCCCGGAATGGCCGTCGGGTGGACCTGGATGAATTCGCCGTTGGCGTAGATGGCCCCCTGCTGGTACACCGCGCTGGCCGCCGTGCCCGTGTTGATGACGGAGTTGGTCGACTTGCCGAAAATGATCCCGGGACCGCCCGTCGCCAGGATCACCGCGTCGGCGCGGAACTCGCGGATCTCCATCGACCGCAGGTCCTGCGCCACGATGCCGCGGCAGACGCCTTCGTCGTCCAGCACGATTGACGTGAATTCCCAGTACTCGTATTTCTTGACCAGGCCCGCCACTTCCCAGCGGCGCACCTGCTCGTCCAGCGCGTACAGGAGCTGCTGGCCGGTGGTGGCGCCGGCGTAGGCGGTGCGGTGGTGCTTGGTGCCGCCGAACCGGCGGAAGTCGAGGAGCCCTTCCGGCGTCCGGTTGAACATGACGCCCATCCGGTCCAGCATGTAGATGATGCCCGGAGCCGCCTCGCACATCGCCTTGACCGGCGGCTGGTTGGCCAGGAAGTCGCCGCCGTATACGGTATCGTCAAAGTGCTCCCACGGGGAGTCGCCTTCGCCTTTCGTGTTCACCGCGCCGTTGATGCCGCCCTGGGCGCAGACGGAGTGCGAACGCTTGACGGGGACGAGGGAAAACAGTTCGACCGGCACGCCCGCTTCCGCCACCTTGATCGTGGCCATCAGACCCGCCAGGCCGCCGCCGACGACGATGACTTTTTGACCCATGACCTAAATCCCTCCTCCTTCTTCAGCGGACGCTTCCGCCGGCCGCGATCGCGGCCGTGAGCGCGAATTCTTCGTTGTTGAATCCGACGAGCGACAGGATGAACAGCGCCGACAGGATCACCCAGATCCCCATGCAGATGCGGGCGGACACGCGCTGGGCGCGCGGACCGACCGTGATGCCCCAGCTGACGAGGAACGCCCACAGGCCGTTGGCAAAGTGGAACATCGCCGCGATGGCGCCGATGGCGTACAGCGCGAAGTGAACCGGGTCGCTGGCGATCTGGTGCATGTGGCTGCCCAGCTCGTCATACGTGACGTTGCCGAGCATCACCTGGAAGCGCGTTTCGTAGAAGTGCCAGCCCACGAACACGAAGGTGATCAGTCCGGTCAGCCTTTGCATCACGAACGCCCAGTTTCGGGCGTACGGATAGCGCCCCACGTTGATGTCGGACTGGTAGGCCAGATACAGCCCGTAGATCCCGTGGAACAGAATCGGCAGCCAGATGATGAACAGTTCCAGGAAGAAGATCAGCGGCAGGTTGTGCAGGAAATTGACACTGCGCTGAAACCCTTCCGGTCCCCCTTCGAACGCCGTGTAATTGGCCAAGGCGTGCTCGATGATGAACAGGCCGAGCGGGAAGACGCCCAGAAGCGAATGCAGCTTGCGGGCATAATACGACCTGACGTTCATGGCTTTTTCCCGTGCTCCTTTCGGCAAACCGTCATCGTTTTGTCACACTCCTTTAACAATACCCCAAATCCGCTTATAATGGAACTGCGTTTTTTTTATTAATTCTTATGAAAAACAATTATAATAACAACTGACACCTCAGACAGGATCGTCCGGGAGGCGACGGCACATGCTGGAAGATTTGCGGATGTTCGCCGCGGTGGTCGAGGAAACGAGCATGAACCGGGCGGCGGAACGGCTCAACGTCACCCAGCCGGCCCTGTCCCGGCGCATCGCCAGGCTGGAACGGGAACTCGGCGTCACCCTGTTTCGCCGCGCCGGCAAGCGGCTGGAGCTGACCGCGGCCGGCAAGCTTACCTACGAACACGCCCTGGAACTGAGGCGGTTCCACGGGGATTTCCTGCGGCGCCTGCAGTCCCTGGAATCGCGGAAAGACGCTTCCGTGGTCATCGGCGCCAGCCTGACGACGCTGCAGACCACCCTGCCGGGCATGATTTCGGCGCTCACGGAAAAACATCCGCACCTGGAAATCAAGGCCGTCACCGGCAAATCTCACGAAATCGTCTCCATGGTCAAGGAGCGGAAAGTCGATTTCGGGGTGGTGGGTTCGTCGGATACGAAGGACCCCGCGGTGACCAGCGTGCCGCTGTTCGACGACCATCTGATGCTCGTCCTGCCGAAGGCGTCCTTCACCTTCGAGGGTCGGCGCCTGGAAATGCGCGATCTGAACGGCCTGCCGATGATCCTGTTCGCCCCCGGCACCTGGTACCGTTCGCTGACCGACGATTTGTTCCGGCGCCACGGGGTGAAGCCGGACATCCGCATGGAAATCGACTCCTTCGAGGCCAGCATCCGGCTCGCCGGCGCCGTCCGCGCCGCGACGCTGCTGCCGAAATCGTATCTCAGGCCGCAGCTGCTCAGGGACAACGGGCTGTACGCCGCCGACCTGCCGGAGCTGACGCGCACCCGCCGGACCGCCGCCCTGGTGCATGTCGATCCTTCCCTTCTGTCCCCCATCGTCCAGCTGCTTATCGAGGAGACGATCACCCTGTTCGCGCGGGGCGGGCGGCTGGAGAAAAACGGCGCGGAATGACCGATACCGGCCGCAAGGACGGGATTGGGTCAGCCGATGAGGATTTTGCCCTCCGCATAACGGTACAATGTGCGCTTCTGCCGGGTTCCCAGGGCGTAGGCAAGGGTAAGAGGCCCCAGCCGTCCGACGAACATGAGCAGCATGACGATGATCTTGCCGGGCTGGGACAGCTCCGGCGTCAGACCCATGGACAGGCCCACGGTGCCGAAGGCCGACGCGGCTTCAAACAGGATCATCAGGAAATGGCGGTTTTCCGTGACCGACAGCAGCATCGTGCCGGCCGCCAGCACGGCCAGGGCGAACATGGTGATGGTCAGCGCCTTGTAGACCCGCTCCTGCGCGAGGCGGTACCGGAACATCACCACGTCTTCCCTGCCGCGAATCATGGACCAGACCGCGCCGGCCAGCACCGCGAAGGTCGTCGTTTTGATGCCGCCGCCGGCGGACCCCGGCGACGCGCCGATGAACATGAGGATGACGATGAGGAACTGGGTGGCCTGCCGCAGGGCGCCGATGTCCAGGGAGCTGACGCCCGACGAGCGCGGAACGACGGCCTGGAAGAAGGCGGCCATCAGTTTCTCCCCGAAACCGAGGCCGGCCAGCGTGGCGCGGTTGGTGTATTCAAAAATGAAGATGGTGATGGCGCCGACCAGGATCAGGAAAAGAGACACGGCGACGACCACTTTGGAATGCAGCGAAAGCCGTTTCGTTTTCCGGTATTCGGCCAGATCGGACAGCACGACGATGCCGAGACCTCCGGACAGGATGAGGAAGGCCGCGGTGAACGTGACAAGCGGATCGCCCACATAACCGGTCAGGCTCCGGAAGCCTCCCATCAGGTCGAAACCCGCGCCGTTGAAAAAGGAAACCGCGTGAAAGACGCCAAACCAGACGGCCCGCGCCGGCGGCATGTCCATCAGGAAGCGGATCGTCAGGACCGCCGCTCCCGCGGATTCCAAAATCAGCGTGTAGCGGATCACCTTGAGGACAAGGCGGACAACGCCCTCAATGCCTGCCTGGTTGAACGATTCCTGCAGGATGATCCGTTCCCGCAGCGTGATGCGGCGCCGGAGCACGATGGCCGCCATCGTCGCCAGGGTCATGAAACCAAACCCACCGACCTGGACCAGCACAAGGACCGTCAGCTGGCCGGCAAACGACCAGTGGCCGGCGAAATCGAGCGGCGTCAGCCCGGTGACGCACACCGCCGACACCGCCGTGAACAGCGCGTCGATGAGCGGCGTCGGTCGGCCGTCCGCCGCCATGACCGGCAGTTTGAGCAGCGCCGTCCCCAGCGCGATAATGGCCGCAAACCCGAAAACCAGCACGCGCGGCGGCGACGCCGCCATCCATTGGAACATCCGCCCGATCACGGTGTCTCCTCCGCCATGACCCTTCCGTCCCGACCGTGGAAGCGTCAACATTTGTCGAAACACGGGCATTATAGTCTTTTCCCCCGAATCCGGCAACATGCGGGTTCAACGAATACGGCCGGAATTCAGGCGGGTTCCGCCGCGCAGGACGACGAAACGGCCCGTGCCGTCCGGTTGCCGCATTTTTCTTCCAATTCCTTGAACGCGTCAGGCCGATTCCGGGAGCCGCAAATCCCACGGCGCTCCCTGAAACCGGGTGCCGGAATCGCTGGAGCGTTCTGGAAGCCGGGAAGGAAAATATGGTACCTTGGTTAAAGACATCGCCGAAGCAAAGGAGCATCCGATTTGACGCACCGCCGACAAGCCAAGGTGGACGGGATCCTGCGGGCGGGCGCCCTGGCCGGTCTGCTGATTTTTCTGCTCATTCAAGTATTCCCGTTCGTGCGGGAAATCGCGAAGGAACCGTTCCAGGTGCTGACCCGCGGGGAAATCCGCGAGCGGGCGGAAGCGCTGGCGGCCGAACGGTTCGGCGCGGACCCCGGGCGGTTCGTTTCGCTGGATGTGACTTATGTTTCCGACAGCACCGCCGTCGCGTACTTTTCCAAGCATGGGCTGTTGGACGAATACGAAAAAACGTGGTACGACGGATTTCCCGCCGACATCTACCGGGCGGATCTTATGCTCGACGACGGTTCCCGGCTGACGTTTTCCTTCCACATGGAATCGGGAAATCTGGTCGCATGGGAACATGAGGCGGCCGCCGCGGACGGCTTCCCCTTGTCCGTCCGCCCGGAAGATGCGCTGTCCTGGGCGGCGGAATGGGGAATCCGGCCCGGCGATTGGGAGCCGCTCGTCCCGTCCGGAAGCGGATCGGACGGCGCGTACGTGTATCGCCACCGCGGCGGTCCGGTGGGAGAAACCGGCCTGCTGCTGACGGTGCGGCCTCCGTCTTCCGGGCGTGCGGACGGGATCCCGGCCGGCGGCAAAATCGCGTACCGTTACGAGCTGCCGGAAGCCTTCGCCGCCGAAATGGAGCGCCAGCAGGAACTGGCCATGCAATGGACACTCTTCGGCAGCATGCTGCCGCAGGCCGCGATGATGGTGCTGGCCGTCATTTACGCCGCGCTCTCCGGCAAATACGCGTCCTTTCGCCGGGGGTGGCTTCCGGCCGTCGTCACGTTCTTCTTTTATGTCGTTGTCACGGCGAACATGTGGGCCGGCTTTCGCGCCGAGATGCTTTCCAACGGCTTCCCGTGGGCCGAAGCGGATGCGGGAGCCTTTGTCACGGTGGCGACCAGCATCGTGATCGCGTTCGGAACCGCCCTCGCCCTCTATTTCTGCGCGGTGGCGGGCGACGGCCTGTGGAACCGGATGGAGCCCGGGAAGCGGCTGTGGCCCGCCTGGCGGGACGCGGATTATGGCGAGCGCGCGTTTGCCGCCATGAAGAAGGGGTATTTGATCGCGTTCATCCTGCTCGGCCTCCAGGCGGTCATTTTCCTCGCGCTGGACAAAGGGCTGGGCTCCTTCGTCACCACCGACGCCTCCCAGGCGACCTACAACATGGTTTACCCCTGGATGTTTCCGTTGCTCGGCTGGTGGGCGGCCATTACCGAAGAAATCCAGTACCGCTTCTTCGGGATCGGCATCATGCGTTACTGGCTGATCGGGCTGGCTGCGCTGATTGCGCGGGGCGCGCCGTCCCCCCGGACCGCCGCCGCCCTTACCTGGCTGGCGATGATCCCGCCCAATCTGGTGTGGGCGTTCGGCCACGTGAGCTATTCGATCTACCCCGTGTACTCCCGGCTGATCGAGCTCACACTGCTCGGCTTCCTGATCGGCTGGTGCATGATCCGCTTCGGGCTCATGGCGGCCATCTTCGCCCATGCCGCGCTGAACGGCATTCTGATCGGCACCCAGCTCTTCATGGACGGCATGCCCGGCGGCGAGTGGGCGGGGACGGCCTTCATGGCGTCGCCGGCGCTGGCCGGATGGTTGATGCTCCGCCTGCACCGACGCCGGATGCGCCAACACCCCGCCGGTTCCGCTGTCTGATTCCGTTGCCGCAGCGGACAGCGGCATCGGCTCGACGGCCGCGCCGGTCAGGCGTCACGCCCCGTTCCTTCCCGCTCCTCTTCCCCGTTCAGCGCCTGCAGAATGCGTCTGGCCAGCTTCTCCCCGATGGAGAGGGCTTTGAAGTCCTCCACCGACGCCTCCCGGATCGCCTTGAGCGAGCCGAAATGGCTGAGCAGTTTCTTCCGCGTTTTCTCCCCGACGCCCGGGATGGCATCCAGCCGGGAAGCCACCATGGAGCGCGCTCGCTTTTGCCGGTGGAATTCGACGGCAAACCGGTGCACTTCCTCCTGGATGCGCTGCAGGAGATAGAATTCCCGGCTGTCCCGCGGCAGCGGCACCGGCGCGGGCGGGTCCCCCGCCAGGAGTTCCGCCGTCCGGTGGCGGTCGTCCTTCGCCAGGCCGCAGACAGGGATGTCCAGGCCAAGCTCGTTTTCCAGCACGTCCCGCGCGGCGGCGATTTGCCCCCGCCCGCCGTCGACCACGATCAGGTCGGGCAGCGGGCCGTTTTCCTTGAGCGCCCGCTCGTAACGGCGGCGGATGACTTCCCGCATGGACTCGTAGTCGTCCGGCCCTTCCACGGTGCGCAGATTGTATTTGCGGTACTCTTTTTTGTCCGGCTTGCCGTCGGTGAACACCACCATCGCCGCCACCGGATGGACGCCCTGGATGTTGGAATTGTCGAACGCCTCGATCCGGCGCGCGGATGGAATGCCCAGCCGGCGGGCCAATTCTTCCGCCGCTTCCACGGACCGTTCGCGGTCCCGCTCGAGGAGGCGGAATTTTTCTTCCAAAGCCACCTTGGCGTTGTCGCAGGCCACGGCCACCAGTTGCCGTTTCGCCCCCCGTTTGGGCACGATCGCCTTTACGCCCAGCCATTCCCGCAGCTGGGCGGCGATGTCGCCGGTTTCCGGACCGGTTGGCGTCGCGGCCCCGTCCGGCGGACCGGGGAGGAGCACTTCCCGTGGCATGGCCGGATTGTCGCTGTAGTATTGGGTCACGAAGGTGATAAAATCGTCGTACGGGTCGCCGTAGTGCGGAAACCGCGACATGTGGCGCTGGATGATTTTCCCCTGGCGCATGTACAGGATCTGCACGCACATCCAGCCCTTGTCCGCCGCGTAGCCGAAGATGTCCCGGTCTCCGGCGTCGGTCAGGGTGATGGACTGCTTCTCCATCACCTTCTCGATGGCGATGATCTGGTCGCGGTATTCCCTGGCCCGCTCAAAGGCCAGCTCCGCCGCCGCCTCTTCCATTTTCCGCTGGAGTTCCTTCTTGATCTCGCCGTAGCCGCCCTTGAGAAAACGGGTGATCTCCGCGATCATCGGCTCGTACACCGCGGGATCGACGGGAAATTCGCACGGCGCCAGGCATTGCCCCAGATGGTAATAGAGGCAGGCTTTGTCCGGCATCGTGCGGCATTTGCGCAAGGGGTAAAGGCGGTCAAGGAGCTTGCGCGTTTCGTGGGCGGCGAAGGCGTTCGGGTAGGGCCCGAAATATTTTCCCTTGTCCCTGACCACGCGTCGGGTGACCTCGATGCGGGGGTGTTCGTCGCCGGTGATCTTCAGGTAGGGAAACGACTTGTCGTCCCGGAGCAGCACGTTGTAACGGGGATGGTGCTCCTTGATCAGATTGCACTCGAGGATGAGCGCTTCCATTTCGTTGGCCGTGACCACATATTCGAAATCGCGGATTTCCGAAATCATCCGCTGCGTTTTGGCGTCGTGGCCGCCCGTGAAATAGGAACGGACGCGGTTGCGCAATACCTTGGCCTTGCCGACGTAGATGATTTCGCCGGCCGCGTTCTTCATGAGGTAGCATCCGGGCCGTTCCGGTACCAGCGCCAGTTTGTTCCGGATATGTTCCATGTATGCGTCGTGTGTTCCGGCCGCCGCCAACGCGTTCCGCCTCCCCGCTCCATCGTCTCGGGCGCTTGCTTTGCGCGCGTCAACGTTATTGTACCTGAAACCGCGGTACCCCGCACGCCTCCGGCGGCCCGGGTCTGAGTCAAGCTAGTGTGGGCACCTTTTTTGGATTCTGGATGCGAACTTGAAAAGAACCTTTCCCTTGTAAGCGCTTTTGGTGTTCTTCCTTATGGGATTGGCGTTTCATTTTTCTGGTATTAGTATCCTCTAAGCCCTTTCAATGCCATGCCCGTTGTGCTACTCTGCCACGGCCCCCTAAGCAACCGGATCATCCCGTTAACGTATCCTTTGGTCGGTCGTATAACGTCCCTTAGCAACTTCCGAATGCTGACGGAACGCTGCGGCGTTGGAGTCTTGCCTCCATACGTAACCAGGACCACTCCGGCTTCCCGGCCTCTCATGATTGTCCGCAGCATCGCGCTGACGCCTCGCTCGCTCCAGCTGTATCCGCCTCGCTTCGTCCGTCTGGCAAAGATCCGCATCTGCGCTTCCGCGCTCCCCATCGGCCTCATGCCGCTCGTGTCGATGCCCGCCGCCTGGAGCGTCTTCCGGTAGTCCTCCAGATGCTTCCGGTGTTGCTTCAGAAACTGCTTGTATTCCTCCCAGTCCTTCCGCTGCTTTGGCGCGATGTCCTCTGCCGACACGCTCTCCACAGCTGTCAGCAAAGCGGCT
>LZRV01000045.1 GCA_002159065.1 Paenibacillaceae bacterium ZCTH02-B3
AGCCGCTTTGCTGACAGCTGTGGAGAGCGTGTCGGCAGAGGACATCGCGCCAAAGCAGCGGAAGGACTGGGAGGAATACAAGCAGTTTCTGAAGCAACACCGGAAGCATCTGGAGGACTACCGGAAGACGCTCCAGGCGGCGGGCATCGACACGAGCGGCATGAGGCCGATGGGGAGCGCGGAAGCGCAGATGCGGATCTTTGCCAGACGGACGAAGCGAGGCGGATACAGCTGGAGCGAGCGAGGCGTCAGCGCGATGCTGCGGACAATCATGAGAGGCCGGGAAGCCGGAGTGGTCCTGGTTACGTATGGAGGCAAGACTCCAACGCCGCAGCGCTCCGTCAGCATTCGGAAGTTGCTAAGGGACGTTATACGACCGACCAAAGGATACGTTAACGGGATGATCCGGTTGCTTAGGGGGCCGTGGCAGAGTAGCACAACGGGCATGGCATTGAAAGGGCTTAGAGGATACTAATACCAGAAAAATGAAACGCCAATCCCATAAGGAAGAACACCAAAAGCGCTTACAAGGGAAAGGTTCTTTTCAAGTCCGCATCCAGAATCCAAAAAAGGTGCCCACACTAGCTTGACTCAGACGGTTTGAAAAATTTAATTGCATTCCCAAGGGGCTTCTGCTACAATAACGAACGTTGGTCTATAGACGCGATGATGCGGGAGGTTGCCGACGACACACCCGGCCCCTTTGCCATAGAAGGGCACGCCGGATGGCGCTCGGGTAGTTCCCGCGGAGTATGTCCGATTTTCAAATTGGGCGATCGAAGGAGGGACTTCTATGGCAAAGGCCAAGCAAAAAATCCGCATCCGCTTGAAGGCATATGACCATCGGGTGCTGGACCAATCGGCGGAAAAGATCGTGGAAACCGCCAAGCGGACGGGAGCCGGCGTGTCCGGACCGATTCCGCTGCCCACCGAGAAGCAGATCATCACGATCCTGCGGGCGGTGCACAAGTACAAGGATTCGCGCGAGCAATTCGAAATGCGCACCCACAAACGGCTGATCGACATCCTCAGCCCGACGCCGCAAACCGTGGACGCGCTGATGCGCCTCGACCTGCCGTCCGGCGTCGATATCGAAATCAAGCTGTAAGGCGAAGTTGCCGACCGAGGGATGGAAAAGGAAAAGAGGTGTCATCATGAAAGGTATTCTGGGACGCAAAATCGGCATGACCCAGATCTTCACCGCCGAAGGCGCCGTGGTTCCGGTGACGGTGGTGGAGGCGACGCCGAACGTCGTGCTCCAGAAAAAGGAGAAAGACCGCGACGGTTACGAGGCGATTCAGCTGGGTTATCTCGATAAGAAAGAAAAAGCGGCCAACAAGCCGGAAATCGGACACGCGAAGAAAGCGGGCACGACGCCCAAGCGCTTCGTCCGCGAGATTCGCGGCGTCAACCCGGCGGACTACGAAGTCGGCCAGGAAGTGAAGGTGGACATCTTCACGGAAGGCGAATACGTCGACGTAACGGGGATTTCCAAGGGGAAAGGCACCGCCGGCGCCATCAAGCGGTGGGGCCACTCCCGCGGACCGATGGCCCACGGTTCCAAGTACCACCGCGGAAACGGTTCCCTCGCGGTGATGCGCGACGCGAACCGCGTACCGAAGGGCAAGAAGATGCACGGCCGGATGGGGTACGAAACGGTGACCGTCCAGAACCTGCAGGTCATGAAGGTCGATCCGGAACGCAACGTGCTGCTCATCAAGGGTTCCGTGCCGGGACCGCGCAACGGCTTCCTCAAAATCCGTTCCGCGGTGAAGCGGGTAAACTGATGGCGCATCCGCATCGGGAAGGAGGATTTTGTCATGCCCAAAGTGGCTGTATATAACACGAGCGGCAGCCAGGTCGGCGAGATCGAGCTGTCGGATGCGGTGTTTGGCATCGAGCCGAACATCCATGTGCTGCACAGCGTCGTCGTGATGCAGCAGGCGGCGGTGCGCCGCGGCACCCACAAGACGAAGAACCGCGCCGAAGTGAGCGGCGGCGGCCGCAAGCCGTGGCGCCAGAAAGGCACCGGCCGCGCCCGCCAGGGCAGCATCCGGGCGCCGCAATGGAAAGGCGGCGGCGTCGTGTTCGGCCCGCAGCCGCGCAGCTACAAGTTCAAGCTGCCGCGCAAGGTGCGCCGGCTGGCCATCCGGTCGGCCCTGTCCGGCAAGGTGCGCGACAATGAAATCGTCGTTCTGGACGAGCTGCGCATGGCCGCCCCGAAGACGAAGGAATTCGCGCAAATCCTGAAAAACCTGAACGTCGATCGCAAAGCCCTCGTGGTGTCCGCGGAATACGACGACAACGTGGCGCTGTCGGCCCGCAACATTCCGGGCGTGAAGTTCATTTCCGCAAACGGCATCAACGTGCTGGATCTCCTGAACCACGACAAGCTGGTCATCACGAAGGACGCGGTCGCGAAGGTGGAGGAGGTGTTCGCGTAATGAAGGACCCCCGCGACATCATCAAGCGGCCGGTCATTACCGAACGCTCCAGCGAATTCGCCGACCGGCTCAAGTACGTGTTCGAAGTCGACATCCGCGCCAACAAGACGGAAATCAAGCAGGCCGTGGAGCAAATCTTCAAGGTGAAGGTGGCCAAGGTCAACACCATGCGCGTGCCGCCCAAGCCGAAGCGTTACGGCCGCTACAGCGGCTACACGAAGGAATGGAAAAAGGCGATCGTCCAGCTCGCGGAAGGCAGCAAGCCCCTCGAGTTCTTCGAAGGATCGGTCTGAGGCCGAGGGCCGTGCAGACCACATAAGCGGGGAGGGAAAAGGAAGTGCCCGTCAAAAGTTTTCAACCGACATCGCCGGGACGCCGCCAGATGACGGTGTCCGCGTTCGACGACATTACCACCGACAAGCCGGAGAAATCGCTGCTTGAGCCGCTCCCCAAGCGCGCCGGCCGCAACAACCAGGGCCGGATCACGGTGCGCCACCGCGGCGGCGGCCACAAGCGCATGTACCGGATCATCGACTTCAAGCGGGACAAGGACGGCGTGCCGGGCCGCGTCGCCAGCATCGAGTACGACCCGAACCGGACGTCCCGCATCGCGCTCATCCATTACCGCGACGGGGAGAAGCGCTACATCATCGCGCCGAGGGGGCTTAAGGTCGGCGACGAGATCATGTCCGGGCCGAACGCCGACATCAAGGTCGGCAACGCGCTGCCGCTGGAAAACATCCCCGTCGGCACCGTGATCCACAACATCGAGCTGAAGCCCGGCAAGGGCGGGCAGCTGGTGCGCGCCGCCGGCACGCAGGCGCAGCTGCTCGGCAAGGAAGACAAGTACGCCATCATCCGCCTCGCCTCCGGCGAAATCCGCCGCGTGCTGAAAGAATGCCGCGCGACCGTCGGCGCCGTGGGCAACGAGGATCACGAACTGATCAACAAGGGCAAAGCCGGGCGTTCCCGTTGGCTGGGACGCCGTCCCGCGGTGCGCGGTTCGGTCATGAACCCGGTGGACCACCCGCACGGCGGCGGCGAGGGCAAGGCGCCGATCGGCCGCCCGTCGCCGGTGACGCCCTGGGGCAAGCCGACGCTCGGATACAAGACGCGGAAGAAAAACCATCCGAGCGACAAATACATCATCCACCGCCGCAAGTGACGCGCGCGGCGCGGCTTGAACGGTTCACGCCCTACGACGGGTCGAAGGGAGGAAGCATCGCATGGGTCGCAGTCTGAAGAAAGGCCCTTTTGCGGATAAACATTTGCTGAAAAAAGTGGATGAACTCAACGCGGCCAACAAGAAAGCCGTCATCAAGACGTGGTCCCGCCGCTCGACCATCTTTCCGTCGTTCGTCGGCCACACCTTCGCCGTGTACGACGGACGCAAGCACGTGCCGGTGTACGTGACGGAAGACATGGTCGGCCACAAGCTGGGCGAGTTCGTGCCGACGCGCACCTTCAGGGGCCATGCGGACGACGACAAGAAAACCGGCAGACGCTGACGCCGGTTCGCGGGCCGCATCTTACGCGTCGCACAGGAGGAGGGATTTGACATGGCGCAGGCGAGAGCCATTGCACGATATGTTCGCATCGCGCCCCGCAAAGTCCGCCTTGTCTGCGATCTGATCCGCGGCAAGGACGTGGCGGAAGCGATCGCGATTTTGCGTCACACGCCCCGCGCGGCGTCCCCGGTGCTGGAGAAGCTGCTCAACTCCGCCGTGGCGAACGCCGAGCACAATTACCAGATGGACGTGAGCAGGCTTTACATTTCCGAAATTTACGCCAACGAAGGACCGAGGCTGAAACGGTACCAACCGAGGGCCCGGGGCATGGCGTTCCCGATCCTGAAGCGCACCAGCCACATCACGCTGGTCGTTTCCGAACGGCCTGAACGGTCCGAACGGTCTGAGCGGTCTGAACGTGCCGCCACCGCCAGCGAGTGAGAAGGAGGGACATGTGTGGGTCAAAAAGTCAACCCGGTGGGACTCCGCATCGGCATCATCCGCGACTGGGAATCGAAATGGTACGCGGAGAAGGATTTCGGCGCCCTGCTGATGGAAGATGTCCGGATCCGCGATTTTCTGAAGAAAAAGCTCAAGGACGCCGCCGTTTCCCACATCGAGATCGAGCGCGCCGCCAACCGCGTCAACGTCACGATCCATACCGCCAAGCCGGGCATGGTCATCGGCAAGGGCGGATCGGAAGTGGAGGCGTTGCGCCATGAGCTGGTCAAGCTGACGAACGGGAAACGGGTGCATATCAACATCGCCGAGATCAAGCATCCGGAACTGGACGCCGTTTTGGTGGCGGAGAACATCGCCCAGCAACTGGAGCGCCGGGTGTCGTTCCGCCGCGCGATGAAGCAGGCGATCCAGCGGACGATGCGCGCCGGCGCCAAGGGCATCCGCACGATGGTGAGCGGACGCTTGGGCGGCGCGGAAATCGCCCGCACGGAAGGCTACGTGGAAGGCACGGTGCCGCTGCATACGCTGCGCGCCGACATCGACTACGGCTTCGTCGAAGCGCACACCACCTATGGCCGCATCGGCGTGAAGGTGTGGATTTACCGCGGCGAGGTTCTCCCGCAGAAGAAGTCCGGCGGGGAAGGGGGCCATTGACATGTTGATGCCCAGACGCGTCAAACACCGCAAAGTGCAAAAAGGCAGACTGAAAGGCCGCGCCAAAGGCGGCACGACGGTGCACTTCGGCGAATACGGCCTGCAGGCCCTGGAACCGGCATGGATTACCAACCGCCAGATCGAGGCGGCCCGGATTGCCATGACCCGCTACATCCGCCGGGGCGGGAAGGTGTGGATCAACATTTTCCCGCACAAGCCGATCACGAAGAAACCCCTCGAAGTGCGGATGGGTTCCGGGAAAGGCAACGTGGAGGGCTGGGTCGCCGTCGTGAAGCCGGGCAGAATCATGTTCGAGCTGGCCGGCGTGCCCGAGGAAGTGGCCAGGGAAGCCATGCGCCTGGCGTCGCACAAGCTGCCGATCAAGACGAGATTCGTCAAGCGCGAGGATGTGGGTGGTGAGGCCAATGAAAGCCAGTGAATTGCGCAACCTGACGTCCGCCGAGATCGAGCAGAAGATCGCGGCTTACAAGGAAGAACTGTTCAACCTGAGGTTCCAGCAAGCCACCGGCCAATTGGACAAACCGCACCGCCTGAAGGAATTGCGGAAAGAAATCGCCCGCGCCAAGACGGTTTTGCGCGAGCGCGAGCTCGGCATCGGCTGACGGCCGGACCGGGACGCGAAACCGGAAGCGGGAAGGAGGATGCGACGTGAGCGAACGAGGAACCCGTAAAGTGCAGATTGGCAGGGTCGTCAGCGACAAGATGCAAAAATCGATCGTGGTGGCGGTGGAAACGTTCAGACGGCACAAGCTGTACGGCAAACCGATCCGCCGCACGAAGAAATACATGGCGCACGACGAAAACAACGAAGCGAAAATCGGCGACATCGTGAAAATCATGGAGACCCGCCCGCTGTCGAAGCGCAAGAGATGGCGGCTGGTGGAGATCCTGGAACGAAACCCCAACGTCTGAAAAGGAGGCCCCATCAATGATCCAGCCATTTACGCGTCTGGCCGTCGCGGACAACACCGGCGCGAAAGAGCTGATGTGCATCCGCGTGCTCGGCGGCACCGGCCGCAGGGTGGGGCGTGTCGGCGACATGATCGTCGCTTCCGTCAAACAGGCAACACCCGGAGGCGTTGTCAAAAAAGGCGACGTGGTCAAGTGTGTCATCGTGCGCACGAAGCGCCCGATCCGCCGTCCGGACGGTTCCTATATCGCGTTTGACGAGAACGCCGCGGTGATCGTGAGAGAGGACAAAAGCCCGCGCGGCACGCGGATATTCGGGCCGGTGGCGCGGGAACTGCGCGAGCGCGACTTCATGAAGATCATCTCCCTGGCGCCGGAAGTGCTGTGATCCGGGCGGGGGAGACGAGGAGGTGCAGCCATGCCCCGCATGCATGTGAAGAAAAACGACACCGTGATCGTCATCAGCGGCAAGGACAAAGGCAAGAAAGGCCGCGTGCTGGCCGCCTATCCCCGCGAAAACCGCGTCCTGGTGGAAGGGGTCAACATGATCAAGCGCCATACGCGCCCGAACCCGAAGTACCCGCAGGGCGGCATCATCGAGCGGGAAGCGCCGATCCACGCGTCCAACGTGATGCTCGTGGATCCGAAGACCGGCCTGCCGACGCGGATCGGATACAAGGTGCTGGAGAACGGCCGCAAGGTGCGCATCGCCAAGCGGTCCGGCGCCCAGATCGATTGACCTCAAGGGACGCAAAGGGAAAGGAGGTTCCCGAAACTTCAATGGCAGCCCGTTTGAAAGAGCTCTACCTGAAAGAAGTCGTACCCGCCATGATGCAAAAGTTCGGATACCGGTCGGTCATGCAGGTGCCGCGGGTGGAGAAGGTCGTCCTCAACATGGGCGTGGGCGAAGCGGCCCAGAACGCCAAGGTGCTGGACGCCGCGGTGGACGATCTGACCCGCATTTCCGGCCAGAAGCCGGTTGTCACCCGGGCGAAGAAATCCATCGCCGGTTTCCGCATCCGGCAGAACATGCCCATCGGCGTGAAGGTGACGCTGCGCGGCGAACGCATGTACCATTTTCTCGATAAATTGTTCAACATCGCCCTGCCCCGCGTGCGCGACTTCCGCGGCGTGTCCCCGAA
The DNA here is from genome assembly GCA_002159065.1 of Paenibacillaceae bacterium ZCTH02-B3. Lineage (GTDB taxonomy): Bacteria > Bacillota > Bacilli > Paenibacillales > Paenibacillaceae > ZCTH02-B3. The sequence goes on from LZRV01000045.1 coordinate 7,141, forward strand.
ATCGTTCGACGGCCGCGGCAACTATACGCTGGGCATTCGGGAACAGCTCATTTTTCCGGAAATCGACTACGACAAGATCGACAAGATTCGCGGTCTGGATGTGGTGATCGTCACGACCGCCAAAACGGACGAAGAATCGCGCGACCTGCTTGCCCGGCTGGGCATGCCGTTCGCCCGGTGACAGCGGGGAGGTGCAAGCATCCGTGGCCAAAAAATCCATGATTGCCAAACAGAAGCGGAGACCGAAGTTCAAGGTGCGCGCCTACACGCGCTGCGAGCGCTGCGGACGGCCCCGCGCCGTGCTGCGCAAGTTCAAGGTGTGCCGGATCTGCTTCCGCGAATTGGCATACAAGGGCCAGATTCCTGGCGTCAGAAAAGCGAGCTGGTAAGGTTCATCCGGCTCGGGAAGGAGGGTTTCCCCCATGGCTATGTCAGACCCCATTGCGGATATGCTGACGCGCATTCGCAACGCGAACCTGGTTCGCCACGAGACGGTCGAAGTGCCCGCGTCGAAGATCAAGCGGCAAATCGCTGAAATCCTGAAGCGCGAAGGCTTCATCCGCGATGCCGAATATATCGAGGACAACAAGCAGGGGATCATCCGGATCTTCCTGAAATACGGTCCGAACAACGAACGCGTCATCACGGGGCTGAAGCGGATCAGCAAGCCGGGACTGCGCGTCTATACGAAATCCAACGACATTCCCCGCGTGCTGGGCGGCCTTGGCATCGCGATCCTTTCCACGTCCAAGGGCATCCTTACCGACAAGGAAGCGCGCCAGCTCAAGGTGGGCGGCGAAGTGATTTGCTACGTTTGGTGAGTCCACCAAACCGACAGGAGGTGCACCCATGTCCCGTATCGGACGCAAACCGATCCCGATCCCGAGCGGCGTGAACGTGACGGTGGATGGCAATACGATCACGGTCAAGGGCCCGAAGGGCACGCTGAGCCGCACGCTTCACAAGGATATGACCGTGAAGGTGGACGGAAGCGCCGTCGTCGTGGAGCGGCCGTCGGACGAGAAGCTGCATCGCGCCCTGCACGGCACGACCCGCAGCGTGGTGGCCAACATGGTCAGCGGCGTGACCGAAGGATACAGCAAGAGCCTCGAACTGGTCGGCGTCGGGTACCGCGCCAGCAAATCCGGCAACAAGCTGGTGCTCAACGTCGGCTATTCCCATCCGGTGGAGATCGTGCCGGAGCCGGGTATCGAGTTCGAAGTGCCGGCTCAGAACAAAATCGTGGTGAAAGGGATCGACAAGGAGCTGGTCGGCCTGGTCGCCGCCAAGGTCCGCGCGGTCCGGCCGCCGGAGCCCTACAAGGGCAAGGGCATTCGTTACGAGAACGAACGTGTCGTCCTCAAAGAGGGCAAATCCGGCAAGAAGAAATGACGGACTTGTCCGCCCGTCGGGCGGCATGAGGAAGGAAGGTTGGCTTAGGGATGATCAACAAGATCAGCCGAAACGAAGCCCGGAAAAGAAGACACCTGCGCGTGCGCAAGAAGATCAGCGGCACCCCGGAACGGCCGCGCCTGTCCGTGTTCCGCTCCCTGAAGCACATATATGCGCAGCTCATCGACGATACCCGGGGCGTGACCCTGGTGTCCGCCTCGACGCTGGACAAGGAACTGGCCGGCCAGATCAAGAACGGCGGCAACGTGGAAGCGGCGCGCAAGGTGGGCGAACTGATCGCCAAGCGGGCGCTCGAAAAAGGGTATGCCAAAGTGGTGTTCGACCGCGGCGGCTATCTGTATCACGGCCGGGTCCGGGCGCTGGCGGACGCCGCGCGCGAAGCCGGTCTGGAATTCTGATCGCATGGCAACCCAAGGAGGGGATATCAACTTGCGTGTACGGGTAGATCCGAATACGCTGGACTTGCAGGAAAAACTGGTCCAGGTCAATCGCGTCGCCAAAGTGGTCGCGGGCGGACGCCGATTCAGCTTCAGCGCCCTCGTCGTGGTCGGCGACGGCAAGGGATGGGTCGGCGCCGGCATCGGCAAGGCGGCGGAAGTGCCCGACGCGATCCGCAAGGGCGTCGAGGACGCGAAGAAGAATCTGATTTACGTGCCCATGGTCGGCACCACCATCCCGCATCCCGTCATCGGACACTTCGGCGCCGGCAAAGTGCTGCTGAAGCCCGCGTCCAAGGGCACCGGCGTCATCGCGGGCGGTCCGGTCCGCGCGGTGCTGGAGCTGGCGGGCATCGGCGACATTTTGACGAAATCGCTGGGCTCCTCCAACGCCATCAACATGGTCCGGGCGACGCTGGAGGGACTTTCCCGCCTGAAGCGCGCCGAAGACGTGGCGAAGTTGCGGGGCAAGACCGTGGAAGAACTGCTGGGCTGAGGAGGAGACGAGATGGCCAAACTGCAAATTACGCTGAAGCGCAGCCTGATCGGCCGTCCGGAGGATCAGCGCCGCACGGTCCGGTCCCTTGGCCTGCGCAAGCTGAACCAGACCGTCGTCAAGGAAGACCATCCGTCCATCCGCGGCATGATCCACCACGTGAAACACCTGGTGGAAGTGCGGGAACTGCCGGAATGATCCGGCACGGGCCGGCCCCGGCACACGCATCCATCCACCACCGAGGAGGTGCGACAAGCGATGAAATTGCATGAACTGAAACCGGCTCCCGGCTCGAAATTCGCCCGCAAACGGGTCGGCCGCGGCATCGGCAGCGGTCTGGGCAAGACGTCGGGACGGGGACAGAAGGGCCAGAAAGCCCGTTCCGGCGGCGGCGTCCGCATCGGCTTCGAAGGCGGCCAGAATCCGCTGTACCGCCGGCTGCCGAAGCGCGGTTTCAACAACGAGCGTTTCCGTACGGAATATGCGATCGTGAACCTGTCGAAACTGAACGCGTTTGAGGCCGGAACGGAAGTGACGCCTCAGTTGCTCTTGGAACGCGGGATCGTGAAGGACCTGAAGGACGGCCTCAAGATTCTGGGCGACGGGGAGCTGACCGTGGCCCTGACGGTGAAGGCCCACAAGTTCTCGCAATCGGCCCTTGCCAAGATTGAAGCCGCCGGCGGCAAGCCCGAGGTGATCCAATGATCCGGACCATCCAGAACATCTGGAAAGTCGAAGACCTGCGCAACCGGATCCTGTTCACGCTGTTCATCCTGCTCATCTTCCGCATCGGTTCGTTCATCCCGGTGCCGAACATCAACCGGGAGGCGCTGAAGGCGGCGGACATGCAGGGCAGCGACCTGTTCGGACTGCTGAACACGTTCACCGGGGGCGCGCTGTACCAGTTCTCCATCTTCGCCCTCGGGATCATGCCGTATATCACGGCGTCGATCATCGTTCAGCTGCTGTCGATGGACGTCATCCCGAAGTTCGCGGAGTGGGCCAAGGAAGGCGAGATGGGCCGGCGCAAGCTGAGCCAGTTCACGCGCTACGGCACGGTTGTCCTCGGTTTCATTCAGGCCTACGCCACGTCGATCGGGTTCAACCGGTTGTACGGCATCCAGATGGTGGTCAATCCCAGCTTTGCGACGTACACGCTGATCGCCATCATCCTGACGGCAGGCACGGCTTTCCTGATGTGGCTCGGCGAACAGATCAACGACAAGGGGATCGGCAACGGCATCTCCATCCTCATCTTCGCCGGGATCGTCGCGGGGATTCCGCAGGGCATCCGCGACATCTACGCCAGCCAGTTCTTCGGCATCGCGGAAAGCGAGCTGTTCCTGAACATCGTGAAGCTGGTCATCATCGGCGTGTTCGCCGTGCTGGTCATCGCGGGCTGCATTTTCGTCCAGCAGGGCACGCGGAAACTGCCGGTGCAGTACGCGAAGCGCATCGTCGGCCAGCGGATGTACGGCGGCCAGATGACGCACATTCCGCTCCGGGTGAACGGCGCGGGCGTCATTCCGGTCATCTTCGCGGTGTCCCTGCTGAGTTTTCCGATCACCATCGCCGGGTTCTGGTCGCAGTATGCGTGGGCGCAATGGATCATGGACCACCTGTACTACGACCGTCCGCTCGGCATGGTGCTCTACGTGCTGCTGATCATCGGGTTTACCTTTTTCTACACCTTCGTGCAGTACAACCCGCAGCAGATGGCGGAGAACATGAAGAAAAACGGCGGCTACATCCCGGGCATCCGGCCGGGCAAGCCGACCGCCACCTACCTGACCCGGGTGATCACCCGGCTGACGCTGGCCGGCTCGATCTTCCTGGCGGTGGTGTCGGTCATGCCGGTCTTCTTCAGCGCCGTCGCCGGTTTGCCCCGCACGGTGGCGCTGGGCGGCACCTCGCTGCTCATCGTGGTCGGCGTCGCGCTGGAGACGATGAAGCAGATCGAAAGCCAGCTGATCAAGCGCCATTACCGCGGGTTCATCGGCGGCACGAAGTGACGGGTGCCGGCGGCGCCCATCGGAGCCAAGTGACAGCCAGGCAAGGGGGACAAGAATGAATATCGTGTTCATGGGACCTCCGGGTGCCGGCAAGGGGACGCAGGCCGACCGCATCGTGAAACGATTCGGCATTCCGCACATCTCCACCGGCGACGCGTTCCGCCAGGCCATGCAGGAGGGCACGCCGCTCGGGCTCAAGGCGAAGGAGTATGTGAGCCAGGGGTTGCTCGTACCGGACGAGATTACCAACGGCATCGTGCGCGAGCGCCTGGCGCAGCCGGATTGCGCCGGCGGGTTCCTGCTGGACGGATTTCCGCGGACCCTGGCGCAGGCGGAGACGCTGGATGACATCCTCGCCAGCCTGAACCGCGGAATCGATCACGTCGTTTATTTGAAGGTGGACCGCGACCTCTTGTTCATCCGTCTCACCGGGCGGCGGATCTGCAAGTCCTGCGGCGAAATCTACCATACGAAGTTCCGCCCGCCCCGGACGGAAGGCGTCTGCGACAAGTGCGGCGGCGAGCTCATGCAGCGTGCCGACGATTCCGAGGAGAAGGTGGGCACGAGGCTGGACGAATATTTCAACAAGACGGAGCCTGTGCTGAAATACTACGATGCCAAAGGCCTTTTGCGCGAAGTGGACGGCGAGCGGGACATCGACGAAGTGACCGCGCAGATCGGCGCCGTCCTGAAAGGGTAATTTCGCCATGATCATTTGCAAGTCCGAAGCGGAAATCGCCCTGATGCGGGAAGCGGGGCGGATCGTGGCGGAGACGCTCCGCCTGCTCCGCCGGGCCATTCGGCCCGGGGTCACCACCGCCGAATTGGACCGGATCGCCGAAGAGCACATTCTCAGCCGAAACGCGGTGCCTTCCTTCAAAGGATACCGCGGGTTTCCGCGCAGCATCTGCACCTCCGTCAACGAAGAGCTGGTGCACGGCATCCCGGGACTGCGGAAGCTGAAGGAAGGCGATATCGTCAGCATCGACGTCGGCGCGTGCTACAAAGGCTATCACGGCGATTCCGCCTGGACCTTTCCGGTCGGCGAAGTCGACCCCGTGAAGCGGCGCCTGCTGGAAGTGACCGAGGCGGCGCTGTATGCCGGGCTGGAACTCATCCGGCCGGACGTGCGGCTGTACACCGTCTCCCACCGCATCCAGCAGGTGGTCGAGGAAGCGGGATTTTCCGTGGTGCGGGAATATGTCGGGCACGGCATCGGCGCCAACCTGCACGAAGAACCGCAAATCCCGAACTACGGCGTGCCGGACCGCGGTCCGCGCCTCAGGCCGGGCATGACGCTGGCCGTCGAGCCGATGGTCATCGCCGGCGAGCGTTACGTGCGGACGCTGGAGGACAACTGGACCGTCGTATCCGTGGACGGTTCGCCATGCGCGCATTTCGAGCATACGATTGCCGTGACGGAGGACGGATGCGAAATTTTGACCCGGATCGAAGATTGAGAGGCAGGAACAGGTGAATGGCGATGACGGACCGTGCGAAAGTGGTTCCCGGAGCGATCGTGCGAAGCCTGCGCGGGCGGGATCAGGGCGAGCTCGCCGTGGTCATCGCCCTCCTGGACGAACGCTTTGCGCTCATCGCCGACGGGGACCGGCGAAAATTCGACCGGCCGAAGCGCAAGAACCTGCTGCATCTTGAACCGACGGGCATCGTAAGCGAAGAAGTCGTGAGCAGCCTGAACGAGACCGGGCGGGTCACCAACGGCAAACTGCGGTTTGCCGTGGCGGACGCAAGGCGCAGGCTTGCCGCGGGATCATCCGGAACGCATGCAGAAGAGAAAGGAGAGTAAGGGTTGGCCAAAGAGGACGTCATCGAGGTGGAAGGGACGGTCATCGAACCGCTGCCCAACGCGATGTTCAGGGTGGAGCTCGACAACGGGCACCAGGTTTTGGCCCACGTCTCCGGAAAATTGCGCATGCATTTCATCCGCATCCTGACCGGGGATCGCGTGGTCGTGCAGCTTTCGCCTTACGATCTGACCCGGGGCCGCATCACGTACCGCAAATAGACGCAAAGGCGCGAAAACAACGGGGCCGCGATCCCGACCGCGGCCAACGGCGCGGACGTCGCCGCGCCCGCCGAAACAGGAGGGTGAACAACCATGAAAGTGAGACCTTCGGTCAAACCGATGTGCGAAAAATGCAAGGTCATTCGCCGGAAAGGCAACGTGATGATCATCTGCGAAAATCCGAAGCACAAACAAAAACAAGGCTGACCACAGGCCTTAAGGGAGGTGCACGAACGCCCATGGCACGTATCGCTGGTGTCGACCTTCCCCGCGACAAGCGCGTGGAGATCGCCCTGACGTACATCTACGGGATCGGCAGAACTACGTCCAAGAAGCTCCTGGAAGCGACCGGCGTCAATCCGGACACCCGTGTCCGCGATCTGACCGAAGACGAAGTGTCCCGCCTGCGCGACCGGATCGAGAAGACGCTGAAGGTGGAAGGCGATCTGCGCCGCGAAGTCGCGATGAACATCAAGCGGCTGACGGAAATCGGCTGCTACCGCGGCATCCGCCATCGCAAGGGCTTGCCGGTCCGCGGCCAACGCACGAGAACCAACGCCCGCACGCGCAAAGGACCGCGCCGCACGGTGGCGAACAAGAAGAAGTAATCGGAAAGGAGGATGACCGGCAATGTCCGCGCAGAAAGCCAAGAAAACGACCCGTACGAAACGCCGCGACAGGAAAAACATCGAATCGGGCATCGCGCACATCCGCTCGACGTTCAACAATACCATCGTGACCATCACGGACCCGCACGGGAACACGATCACCTGGGCCAGCGCCGGCACGCTCGGCTTCAAGGGCTCCCGCAAGAGCACGCCCTACGCCGCGCAGATGGCCGCCGAATCGGCCGCCCGCGCCGCCATGGAACACGGCATGCGCACGGTGGAAGTCCTGGTCAAGGGCCCGGGTTCGGGCCGCGAGGCGGCGATCCGCTCGTTGCAAGCCGCCGGCCTGGAAGTGAGCATGATCAAGGATGTGACGCCGATTCCGCATAACGGCTGCCGTCCTCCGAAACGTCGCCGCGTCTGACGAGCCGTAAGATGTGGTATCAAACGGGAACAACTGGTGAATAATGGTTGTGACGGTACGGCATACTACATGGTTTACCCCTTTCGGTGGATAAACGAACGGCTGGGTCAGCGACGCCACTGACGCAAGCCGGCGCAATGGGCGGACCAGCGGCGGGAAGCGCGCCGGAAGACGCCGGCGGGCGGGGAGCCGCAGGGGAGTGCCTTTTTGTGCCGGGGCGCAGTAAACGTTGGGAGGGTTAAGGCGTGATTGTGATCGAAAAGCCGAAAATCGAAGTCGTGGAAATGCAGGAGGACAACAAGTACGGCCGGTTCGTCGTGGAACCGCTCGAGCGCGGTTACGGCATGACGCTGGGCAACTCCCTCCGCCGCATCCTGCTTTCGTCCCTGCCCGGCGCGGCTGTCACTTCGGTGCAGATTGACGGTGTCCTTCACGAATTTTCCACGATTCCGGGCGTCCTCGAGGATGTGACGGAGATCATCCTCAATCTGAAGCGCCTCTCGCTCAAGATCCACTCTGACGAGGAAAAGATGCTGGAGATCGACGCGGAAGGCGAAGGCGTCGTGACGGCCGGAGACATTCGGGCGGACAGCGACGTGGAGATCCTGAATCCGGAACTCCACATTGCCACCCTGGCTTCCGGAGCGCGCCTCCACATGCGCATTTTTGCCAAGCGCGGGCGCGGCTACGTGCCGGCGGAACGGAACAAGAAGGACGACCAGCCGATCGGGGTCATCCCCGTGGATTCCATCTACACCCCGATCACGCGGGTCAACTACCGGGTGGAAAACACCCGCGTCGGCCAGGTGACCAACTACGACAAGCTGATGCTGGAAGTATGGACCGACGGCAGCATCCGCCCGGACGAGGCGGTCAGCCTCGGCGCGAAGATCCTGACCGACCACCTCGCGCTGTTCGTGGGGCTCACCGACGGCGCGAAGGAAACCGAGACGATGAAGGAAAAGGAAGAGGACAAGAAGGAGAAGGTCCTCGAGATGACCATCGAGGAACTGGATCTTTCCGTCCGTTCCTACAACTGCCTGAAGCGGGCGGGCATCAACACCGTGCAGGAACTCATCATGAAGTCCGAAGAGGACATGATGAAAGTGCGCAACCTCGGCCGGAAATCGCTGGAGGAAGTGCAGGAGAAACTGGCCGAGCTGGGACTCAGCCTGCGGAAGGACGATTGACGCGCGGCGCCGCCCGCCGGAAAGACCCCGCCTAAGGGCGAAGTGAAGGGCGATGCCGGCACATGCGCGGCGGCGCCGCCCAGCGGCGACTGCAGCGAAAGGATGTGATACCGATGGCACAAAAGAAACTCGGCCGCGATTCCAGCGCCCGCAAAGCGCTGTTCCGCGATCTGGTGACCGACCTGTTCCTGTATGAACGGATTGAGACCACGGAAGCGAAAGCGAAGGAAGTGCGCTCGATCGCCGAGAAACTGATCACCCTGGCCAAGCGCGGCGATCTGCACGCCCGCCGTCAGGCGGCCGCCTTCGTGCGCCGGGAAACGCTGAACGGGGAACAGGACGCCATCCAGAAGCTGTTCTCCGAGCTGGCGCAACGCTACGCGGACCGTCAGGGCGGATACACCCGGATTCTCAAGCTCGGACCTCGCCGCGGGGATTCCGCGCCGATGGTGTATCTGGAACTGGTGGACCGCGCGCAGTAAGACCGTTTCCTCAAAAGGGTGCCGAAGGGGATTCGCGCATCCTTTTTTTATGCGCGGTCCCTTCGCGTTCGCCTTCGGGGGGAGAGGACGTTGCGAAACATCTGCCTTTTGGTCAGTTATGACGGGACCCGCTATCACGGCTTCCAGACGCAGCCGGACGGCAACACGGTCCAGGATCGCCTGGAAGACGCGATCCGGAAGCTGACGGGCGAGGAGGTCCGCGTGACCGGTTCGGGGCGGACGGACGCCGGCGTGCACGCCCGGGGCCAGGTGGTGAACTTCCATACCTCCTCCAGGATTCCGGCGGAGCGGTGGGCCCTCGCGCTGAACACGCGTCTGCCCGAGGACATCGTCGTGCTGGGGGCGGCGGAAGTGGATCCGTCGTTCCACGCCCGGCGGGACGCGGTGTCCAAGACGTATCGTTACACCGTGAACACGCGGCGGTTTCCCGATGTGTTCCGCCGGCGGTACGAATACCATCATCCGATCCCCCTCGACTGCGCGGCGATGCGGGAAGGCCTGCGCCACCTGGTGGGCGAGCACGATTTTACGTCCTTCGCCTCGACGCATTCGGCGGCGCCGCATCACGTGCGGACGATTTTTTCGGCGCGGCTGATCGTGGAGCCCGAAGGGGGACCGGACGGCGCTGCCTCCGGGCACGTCAGGGACGGAAGCGCCGCCGGTTTGGACGCCGGCGTCCGGAACGGAGCCGCCGGCGGTTCGGATGACGGCGCCCGGGGCGTCGCAACCGGAAGCGCGTCTCGGGAATCGGCTCCGGAAAAAGTCCGCGGCCGCATCCATCTGGAGCTTACCGGCAACGGATTTCTGTACAATATGGTAAGGATTATCGCCGGCACGCTTCTTGAGGTGGGCGAAGGCAAACGGTCGCCGGAGCAGATCGCCGGGATCCTTGCGGCGAAGGACCGCAGCCTGGCGGGTCCGACGGCGCCCGCCCATGGTCTCGTGCTGTGGAGGGTGGACTACGATGAAGGCTGGGGACTTCCCTGGCAGCAAGGCAGCAGTGATTGCGCATTCTGAAAATTTGCTGTAAAATACTTTTTGTGCCTTCTTCATGGTATCCCCACGCCCCGGTGAAGAACGCACGCCATAATTTTTGTTGCGCGGCGGATTGGCATTCCGCCCGCGAAGCAGCCGACCGGCCGACGGCCGGCGGATATGCGAATTGCGATGGATCATGGGAATGACGTGATTCCAAGGAGGAACTCCTTATGCGCACCTATATGGCAAAGCCGGGCGAAATCGAGCGCAAGTGGTACGTGGTGGACGCCGCAGGCCAGACGCTCGGCCGGTTGGCCAGCGAAGTGGCGGCGCTCATCCGCGGCAAACATAAGCCCCAGTTCACGCCGCACGTGGACACGGGGGATTTCGTCATCGTGATCAACGCGGAGAAAATCCAGCTTACCGGCAAGAAGCGGGAAACGAAGAAATATTACTCCCACTCCCAATATCCGGGCGGCCTGAAAACGAGGACAGCCGCGCAGCTTCTGGCCACCAGACCCGAGCGGGTCATCGAGGAAGCGGTCTTCGGCATGCTGCCGAAGAACAAGCTCGGCCACCAGCTGAGAGGCAAGCTGAAGGTGTACGCGGGCCCCGACCATCCGCACCAGGCCCAAAAGCCCGAAGTGTACGAGTTGCGCGGATAATCACAAGGGAGGAAACGACGAATGGCGCAAGTTCAATATATCGCCACCGGACGCCGGAAAACCGCGGTCGCCCGTGTCCGCCTGGTGCCGGGCGAAGGCCGCATCACCGTCAACAAGCGGAACATCGACGATTATTTCGGCTTGGAGTCCCTCAAGCTCATCGTCAGGCAACCTCTGGTGCTGACGGGCTTGGATGGCAAATATGACGTTTATGTGATCGCGAACGGCGGCGGCATCTCCGGCCAGGCCGGGGCGATCCGCCACGGCATCGCACGCGCGCTGCTGAAGATCGATCCGGAGCTGCGGCCGGCCCTCAAGAAAGCCGGATTCCTGACCCGCGATCCGCGGATGAAGGAACGCAAGAAATACGGCTTGAAGAAAGCCCGCCGCGCGCCCCAATATTCGAAGCGCTGACGTTTGCGCGCCGCCCGCCGCGGCGCTGCGCCTTTTCGCCGGTTCGCGGCGGAAAGGTTTTTTTTGCATGACGGACATGCAGTCCGCTGGAGGTGTCGGACAACGGTGCGCGAACATTTTTACGGACATACAGTCCGCAAGGGGGACGAAGTGCGGCGCTGACAACGTTTTCAGCCGTCCGGAAAGCCTTGTAACGGACTGAATGTCCGCAAGATTATCGCAAAGCCGGTGGGACGCGTTGCAACGGACCATATGTCCGTAAAGTTTTTCGCGACGCGTTTCCATCCATACGGCATGAAGGTCCGGCAGATCGTTTTTTTCCTCCCGGCGCTCCTTGTCTGTTGCTTGCGCAATTGGAAAAAGGAGCATATAATATGTGTATTCATATTAACTTACTTGGAATTATGCCGGGAGGAGAGAAGCCGAGGTGAACCTGTGGGAAAAGGAAGAGCTGGTCCGGACCAAAGCCGAGGAGTTCGAGGGCGTCTCGGCGGAGGCGGTGATCGGCTGGGCGGTTACCGCGTTTCCCAACATCGCGTTTGCCTGCAGCTTTGGCGCGGAAGACGTGGTGCTGGTGGACATGATCCGGAAAATCCGCCCCGAGACGGACATTTTTTATCTCGACACCGATTTTCATTTCCGCGAGACGTATGAGACCCGCGACAGGCTGGCCGAACGGTACGGCCTCCGCTTCATCCGGGTCAGCCCGGATCTCACGCCGGAGGAGCAGGCGGCCCGGTACGGCGAAGAGCTCTGGAAGCGGGACCCGAACCTGTGCTGCAACCTGCGCAAGGTGGAGCCGCTGTCCCGTTTCCTGGCCGGCTACGATGCCTGGATCACCGGCATCCGCCGCGAGCAGGCGCCCACGCGGGCGAACGCGAAAAAGGTGGAGTACGACCACAAATTCGGCCTCATCAAGTTCAACCCGCTGGCGGACTGGAAATGGGATGACGTCTGGCGGTACATCCGCGAGAACGACGTACCCTACAATCCGTTGCACGACCGGAACTATCCGAGCATCGGCTGCCTCCATTGCACCCGTCCCGTGAAACCCGGCGAGGACCTGCGCGCGGGACGCTGGTCGGGCACGGGCAAGATCGAGTGCGGCCTGCACCAATAACCGGCAAGCGGAAAACAACCGGAAAGGAAGTGGGCCATGGGCACGCAGTTCAAGGAGCGCGGCGCCGAAACCGCCGCCGGGCCGGCATTCGCGGGCGCCATCCCGCCCCACGGCGGCGTGCTGATCGACCGGATCGCGAAGGGTTCCGAACGGGCGGAACTGCTCGCCGAAGCGGCGGATCTGCCCGCCATCCCCATTGACGCCTGGACCCTGTCCGATCTGGAGATGATCGGGGTGGGCGCCTTCAGCCCGCTGACCGGATTCATGAACCGGGAGGATTACGACTCGGTCGTGGAGTCGATGCGGCTGGCGAGCGGCCTCGTGTGGAGCATCCCGATCACCCTGGCGGTGCCCCCGGAAATCGCCTCCCGCCTGGAAGTCGGCCGTCGCGCCGCGCTGGTCGGGGAAGCGGACGGCGTCATCTACGGCGTCATCGATGTGGAGAGCATCTATCAGGCGGACAAAAAGCGCGAGGCCGTGAAGGTGTTCAAGACCGACGATCTGGCGCATCCCGGCGTCGCGCGCCTCATGGGACGGCCGGACGTCTATGTCGGCGGCGCCGTCCGCGTGCTGAACCGCAAAAAGCCGGAGCGGTTCGCCGAGTATTATTTTGATCCCGCCGACACCCGGCGGATCTTCGCGGAGAAGGGCTGGCGCACCATCGTCGGCTTCCAGACGCGCAATCCCGTGCACCGCGCCCACGAGTACATCCAGAAAAGCGCCATGGAAATCGTGGACGGGCTGTTCCTGAATCCCCTGGTCGGGGAGACGAAATCCGACGACATCCCGGCGGACGTGCGCATGCGCAGCTACCTCGTGCTTCTGGAAAACTACTATCCCCGCGAGCGGGTGTTCCTGGGGGTGTTTCCCGCGGCGATGCGGTACGCGGGACCGCGGGAGGCGATTTTCCACGCCCTGGTGCGGAAAAACTTCGGCTGCACCCATTTCATCGTCGGCCGCGACCATGCCGGGGTCGGCGACTACTACGGCACCTACGAGGCCCAGGAGATTTTCCGCAATTTCACGGCGGAGGAGCTCGGCATCACGCCGCTGTTTTTCGAACACAGCTTCTACTGCCGCATCTGCGGCGGCATGGCTTCCTCCAAGACGTGCCCGCACGACGTGTCGGCCCGCGTCCATCTGTCCGGCACGAAGGTGCGGGAGATGCTGAGGAACGGCGAATGCCCGCCGCCCGAGTTCAGCCGCCCGGAAGTGGCCCGGGTGCTGATCGAGGGGCTGGCCGGCAAATCCGAATAATCGCGGTCCAGTCATAACGATCCGCCTTGTCCCATATGATGGTGTCAAGCTGTGATGGGACGGGGTGGATCGTTTTGTTTGCACGAAAACGCGGAAAGGGGCCCTATGTCATCCATGTGACGGGCAGGGACGTCTGGCGGTTTCTGGCGGCGGCCGCGCTGTCCGTGCTGGTCGCCGTGGCCCTGTTCAGCGACATTCCGGCTTCGGTCCGGACGTGGACGGGAATGTCGCTGCCGCTGTCCGGCAAGGTGATCGCCCTGGACGCGGGACACGGGGGCGCCGACGGAGGCGCGGTCAGCCGGACCGGCGTGGTGGAGAAAGACATCAATCTGGCCATCGCGCTTTATCTTCGGGATTACCTGCAACAGGCCGGCGCGGTGGTCATGCTGACCCGCGAGGGCGATTATGACCTGGCGGCGCCGGAGACGAGGGGACTCGCTTCGCGCAAGACCGAGGACCTGCATGAGCGGGTCCGGCGGATCGAAGGCCGCGGCGCCGTTCTGGCGGTCAGCATCCATCTGAACAGCATCCCTTCCCCCAGATGGCGGGGGGCGCAGACGTTCTACTCGCCGCGAAGCCTGGAGAGCCGGCGGCTGGCCCTGGCCATCCAGCGGGAGCTGCGGGAGTCGCTCGGCAACACCAACCGGACGGCCCTGGCGGCGGAGGAAGTGTTCCTGCTGAACGAGCTGGACATGCCGTCGGCGCTGGTGGAAGTCGGTTTTCTGTCCCATCCCGAGGAATCGGGACTTCTCGCGGATTCCGCGTACCAGCGGAAAGTCGCCGCGGCTGTGTACCGGGGGATTTTGCGTTTCCTGGCGGAGGAAAACGCGGGGGACGAGGCTGTGGCTTCCCGGTCGGTCCGGACGGGCCTGACGTTTTGGCTCCCGAATCCGTGAGAATGGCGCCGGTTTGTGTAGGGGCGTTTTTTCGGTTGGACGTTGATTGCATGGGCGTTGCTTGTTTGCGCGGACGGTGACGGTTCGCCAAGGCGTTGGCGGTTTGAGTGCACGTTGCCGGATGGCCAGGTGTGCCGGCTTGAGGCGATTCAGAATAACGTCAATAGTGCTATTATTTTTTCTTGAAAATTGGTTTTCGGGGAAAATATGGACAAACATATCATTAAATTGGAAAAATATGTGCGATTTTGGTCGGGCGGCGTGAAAATAAATATACGATTGTCCATATTTTGTCCAAAACGCCTTGAACACGAAAAAATAAGGATACTTTTGTCGCAATTCATGGCGGAAAGCCGTCCGGCGGAATGAAGCATGTTCCCGCGTCTGCCGGAATGGTCTTATGACAAGGAAGCCGGGAGATCCCGCACCCGGAATCCGGCCCCGGAGGGAAGCGCCTGCCAAATGGAAGAGGCTGGAAGCCGGCCCCCGAAGGGAAACGCCCGCCAAGCGGAAGCAGCAGGAAGCCGGCCCCCGAAGGGAAGCGCCCGCCAAATGGAAGCGGCTGGAAGCCGGTACTGAAGACAAGCGTCCGCCAAACGGAAGCGGCTGGAAGCCGGTACCGAAGACAAGTGTCCGCCACCCGGAAGTCGGCTGGAAGCCGGTCGACGGAGGGAAGCGTCCGCAGTCCTGGAGCAGGGCCATGCGGGGCGAATTCCTGTTCCAGGTTGTGGTATAATAAGGCGAATCGAGCAGGAGACATTCGAATTCGGCATCGGAGGAAGCGGATGATGATCACCAGGGAACAGCTGTTGGAAACGCTGCGCGATGTGGAGGAACCGAGGCTTCGCCTGAAACTGGCGGAGGCCGGATGGATTCGCGATATCGTCCTTCGGGAAGACCGGGTCTCCCTCACCGCCGTGGTGCATCCGGACAGCCTGGAGTCGGCCGGCGAGGTGGAGAAGACCATCCGGGCCAAGTTGGAGGCGGCCGGCGTGCCGGGCGTCCATGTCCGCGTGCGCGCCGCGACGGACGTGGAACTGGCCCGGGCGGGAGTGCGGCCTGCCGGCGGCGCGCAACCCGGAAGAGCCGGCGGGCAAGGGCCGGGAGCGGCGGGACCCGCGGGCGGCGGGCCGGGAGGGCCCATCGGACACGCCGCCGGCCTGCAAAGCCCGCTCCTCGATCCGAAGAACGGCGTGCAGTTCATCGCCGTGGCCAGCGGCAAAGGCGGCGTGGGCAAGTCGACGGTGGCCGTCAATCTGACGGTGGCCCTGGCCCGGCGCGGCAAGCGGACGGGACTCATCGACGCCGACATCTACGGTTTCAGCGTGCCGGACTTGATGGGCCTGACGGAAGGGCCCCGGTTGGAGAACGAACGGATCATCCCCGTGGAGCGTTTCGGCGTGAAAATCATGTCCATGGGGTTCTTTGTGGAAGACAACGCCCCCGTGGTCTGGCGCGGCCCGATGCTCGGCCGGATGCTGCGCACGTTTTTCGCCGAGGTGGAATGGGGAGAGCTGGACTACATGCTGCTGGACCTGCCGCCCGGCACCGGCGACATCGCCCTTGACGTCCATCAGATGATTCCGCAGAGCAAGGAGCTGATCGTCACGACGCCGCATGCGACGGCCGCTTTCGTGGCGGCCAGGGCGGGTGCGATGGCGATCAAGACGCGGCATGAAATCCTGGGCGTGGTGGAAAACATGGCCTGGCTTGCATGCCCATCCTGCGGCGAAAAGACCTATGTGTTCGGCCGCGGAGGTGGCGCGAAGCTGGCCGGCGAGCTGGGCGTGGAGCTCTTGGCGCAGCTGCCGCTGGAATCGCCGGACAACCATCCGTCCGAGCCGGATTACTCTCCCGCCGTGTTCAAGGAGGATACGCCGATGGGCCGTGCCTATCTGGAACTGGCGGACGCCGTCATCGCCCGCTGCGGGCGGTGACCGGCGGCCCGGCAGTCCGATGCGTCGAACGGCCCGTCCGTTTAAATGAAAGCGGACAACCCGCCTCCGGCCGTTCCGGCTTCGCCGGGTTGTCCGCTCAGCCTTGGTTTTCTCCGCCTTCCTGCCCTTGCTCCTCCTGATCTTCGCCTTCCTGTCCTTCCTGTCCCTGCTTCTCTTTTTGCGCCTCCTTGTCCTGTTTCCGCTTCGGATCCATCTCTTCTTTGACGACGCTTTGCAGCATTTTCATGATCTCCAGCTTGAACAGGGGGCTCTGGATCGCTTCCTGGACCGCGTTCATCATCTGGGTCCGGTATTCGCTGGTTTTGGTGGCTTCCAGGAACATGGTTTGCATTTCCGGTTCCTTGAGCACGCTGATCAGATCCTTGCGGTAGGACGGGTCTTTGATCAGTGCTTTATGGATTTCCTTGTTCTGTTCGTTGACCGCCTTGGCGAATTCGCCGGCGAATTTCGGATCGGTCATGATCCGTTCCAGTTCCTTGGCGTACTCCGGGGAGGTCAGCACGTTTTTGACGGTGACGCGGAGCTGTTCCTGGTCCATGAGGGACAGCGCCTTGAGGCCGGTTCCCCGGCTGGCCTGCGCCTTCTCGATCGCCTGGATCGCTTCCTCGGACCCCAGGATGTCCACGACCATCGATTTCATGTCTTTGTAGCTCATCTGCTGGCCGCCGTCCGAAGACTGCTGGCCGCAAGCGGCAAGCGCGGACAGCGCGAGGGTCAGCGCGGCGGCGGCGAACGGGCGGAAACGCATCGGACCGTCTCCTTTCCGCGAAAGGATGATTTGGCTTTAGTATGCGATGGCGGTTTTTTGAATATGTTGTGGGGATTCATGGCTTTTCGGCGGGGACATGGTAAAATGGAAAGAGCGGAAAGGAGAGGGCATGCGTTGACGCTTCGCAAATGGGCGAAATTGTTCGGGGCGACCCTGCTGGTCGGCGCGCTGGCCTACGCGGTGACGGGCGTTCCGCTGCAGGCGAGCGACCCCGAATTTCGCAATGTCGGACTAAGCGGGTGGCTGTACAACGTCTGGATGATGATCCTGAGCGGGCTCGCGTTGGGCGCGGTGGCCCACCTGGGGTTTTTCGCATACCTTATGCTCAACTACGTCGCCCGCAGCATGTTGCGGAAGCCGTATTTGTGGGTGGCTTTGCAGGGCTTCACCACGGTGTTCGCCCTGGGGGAACTCGTCTATTGGATGGCGGTGGAAGACGGGCTTTCCGCCGCCGTGAAATGGACAGTGCCCGCGGCGCTTACGGCCGCGTCCGCGCTGGTGGCCTGGCGCAAAGTACGGGAGACATCGCGGGGGGCCTGGATTCCGGCCATGTTTTTCCTCGTCGTGGGCACCCTTGTGGAGGCGGTCCCGGCTTTTCGCGTATCGTTTCAGGAAGACAACGCCCTGTCGCTGATCCTGAGCCTGGTGCCGCTGTTCGTCTGCAACGCGTACCAGCTCATGCAGCTGCATCGCATCCTGGACCGGTCGCCCGTGATGCCGGCGGAAGGCGCCGGCGGCCAAGGGGACGGAGGCGCGCGGGCGGCGGGTGCCGCCGGCAAAAAGAAAAAAGGCGGGACCGGCAGGAGGCAGGCGCAGCCGAACGCGACGAGGGGCGCCGCCGGGGCAAATGCGGCGGGCGGCCGGGCCGGGCGGTAAGCGCGGTGGCCCGCCGCCCCAATGGAGACGGCGGGCACGCCTCGTGGGCGTTCGCCGCGGGCTGGCGGGCCGCGTCCATGGGCCCGTTGGGCCCGTTCCGTTGGGAGCCGTTCCGTTGGGCGTTCGGCAGCGCTTGGATCATCCGCCGCGGGAAAGGACCGGCGACGGCGAAACGCGCTCCGGGAGGCTCAGGATGAGGCCACAAGCTGCGTCCAGGCGCTCCGGTCCTCGACCGCGCGGCCTTTCGTTTCCGTCTGGGCGAGCAGCTGGGAGACGGTCACGAATTCGTAGCCTTGTTCGCGCAGCCGGTCGATGATCACGGGCAAGGCCTCGTGGGTCTGTTTCACCGAATCGCTGGCGTGCAGCAGGATGATGTCGCCCGGATGGGCGCCGCCGACAACCCGGTCGATGATGGTCTGCACGCCCGGGTTTTTCCAGTCTCCGGAGTCGGTGTCCCACTGGATCACCCGGTAGCCGAGCTCGTCCGCGATGCGCAGCACCCGCTTGTCAAAGTCGCCGTTGGGCAGGCGGATGAGGTTCGGCGGCTTGCCGGTCAGCTCCGTCAGAATCCGGTGGGCGGTGCTGATCTGCCGGCGGATTTCGTCGTCCTCCAGCTGGCTGTAGTTTTCGTGCCGATGGCCGTGGCTGCCGATTTCGAAACCGGCTTCGCGGATTTTCCGGACGATGTCCGGATGGGACTGGGCCCAGACCGAAGAAAGGAAAAAGGTGGCGTTCTGCACGTTTTTGCTCTTCAGCACATCCAGGATCGGTTCGGCGCGTTTGTTGCCCCAGCTGATGTCGAAAGTGAGCGCCACCGCCTTGCGGTCCGTGGGCACGCTGAACACGGCGGACGGGGTTTGTTCCTGGGGCGCGAACACGGAGATGTGTTCCTTTTCCACCCAGACGATGCCGAGGGAAAGCAAGGCGGCCAGCGATACGAACAGGATTCGTTTCCATTTCCTCGCGTCGATGACGTAAAAATGAGCGTTCATGGATTCCTTCGGCTCCTTTCCCGCACCGAGGCGGACCCGGGCTTGTTTACTTCCCATGATATGCCCGTCCCTGTCCGTTCATGCTCCAATACGGGGAGAGATTGTCGCATGTTTGCCAGAAGCGCGCTCGCGCAATATTGGGCGGACATTCGTCCATATTTCGCTTTTTCCTCCATCCTGTTTTTCGCCAGCATGGTGGTTGGCGGCTCCAGCGTCGAATCCGGCTTTCTCGAGCGGCAGGCGGAGGCTCTGAGGGCGCTTGGCGATATGGTGGGGCAGGCGGAAAATCCGCAGCTTTTCCTGTTCCTCATCATTCTGGTGAACAACGTGTTCAAGGTGATTTTCACCATGTATGCCGGCGTCATTGTGTGCATCTGGCCCCTGTTCATGCTCGTGGCCAACGGGACGTTCCTGGGGTATTTCCTGATCGACCAGGCGGGGGGAGCCGGGCTGAACCCGTGGCTGCTCTTCGCGGTGGGCATTTTGCCGCACGGCATCTTCGAGCTGACGGCGATCTTCCTCGCGTGCGCCATCGGCATGCGTTTCGGCGTGATGCTCCTTCGCGGCATCTTCGGATCGCTGGCCGGCCGGCCCGATCCCTGGCGGGGATTCGTGCGCACGGCCTTCGCCTCGGTTCCGGTCGCGATCCTTATCGCCGTCCTGCTTCTCACGGCGGCGGTCGTGGAGAGCACGGTGACGGTGTGGCTGGTCGCGCAGACGTACGGGACATCCTGACGGTCCGTGGTTCCCCGGATCCGGGCGGGTGACCGCCCGCTTCCGGTTGTCATAAAATAAACCGTTCTGATGCATACCAGTAGAACGGAAATGGTTTGCCGCTCGCGCGTAATGGGAGACGCCGCGCCGCACCGGCGCGGACGCCGCCGCTTGCCGCGGACGTGCGACAGGAGGCATTGCGTTACATGCTTGGCATGTTGTTTACGGACAAGGAATGCAGGGAACTGGATTATTTGCTGCGCAAGGAATTGGACGAGCTGCTCCTGGAAATGAACGACCGGCGCCTGGAGGGGCCGGTGCGGGAAGCCATCGCCAACCGGTACAAAACGATTTTCCGCATGTACGCCCGCATCGCCTCGCCCAGGGACCTGTCGCGCTACGCCGCGGGCCTTCGTCCCCAGAAGCGGTAATCCGGCTTTCCTTTCCTTCACAAATCCGCCATGATGCGGGCCGGCGGTCCCCCTTGACTCGTTCCGCAGACCTGTGATAAATTAGCTAACGCCCTCACCGGAGGAGCTGTCCGGGAGACGGTCTCGGGAGCGGGAACACGGGCGCCGGATACGCGCCGACCGGGTCCCGCGGCGGCCGCGCGGTCAGACGCGCGGTGGGGCAACGGCGGAATGGGACGAATGCGGAATTCCGGAAGGAAATCCCTCTTGCAAAGTCCCGGCCGGCTGTGATAAATTATATAAGTGCCGCCGCGAGGCGGCCGGTTCGCTCTTTGAAAACTGAACACCGAGCGCAAGGACCACGATTGATTCCTTTGCAACGCTTATTGGAGCCAAGATTGGCTTGACGAATTTCTTGGAGAGTTTGATCCTGGCTCAGGACGAACGCTGGCGGCGCGCCTAATACATGCAAGTCGTGCGGAGCGGCCGCGCGGAAGCCTTCGGGCGGAAGCGCGGAAGCTCAGC
>LZRV01000046.1 GCA_002159065.1 Paenibacillaceae bacterium ZCTH02-B3
CAAACAGCTGATGGAGATTCTGAACGGCTTCCGTTTTCCACCGGTGGAGGACATTCGGGTGAATGCCATGCTCGGAAGCAAGCTGTGAAATCGACCTTTCCTCCTTCAGAATTTCCAGCACGATTTGGGCTTTTTGTTCCGGTGTAAACGTTCTGCGGATGGTTGTCATCAACTAAGAAACTCCTTTTTTGTTGTCTAGTTTTCGTAGTCCATTATAGTTTCCTGTATTATGGACGTGCGGGAGAAAAGCGGCTGCTGGAAGGGTGATTCCATTGACTTCCGAAACAATTCCGATAGAATTAGTTTCATTACGAGACGTGGTTCAATAAAAAAAGCGCCGACTCGCGGTCAAACACGACCGTTGTTTGCCGAGACCGGGGATATGGAGGGGGCTTTGTGAACGGAAGATACCGTCTTGGCATTGACATTGGAGGCACCTTCACCGACGTGACGCTGCTGGAACAGGAAAGCGGGCGCCTCGTTTCCCTGAAGACGCCGACGGTGCCTTCCGATCCCGCCCGGGGAATCGTCAACGCCTTGCATCGCCTGAAGGAAACGGGCGTGACGCCCGAAGAGATCGTCTATTTCGTGCACGGCACGACGATCGGATTGAACACGCTGCTGCAGCGCAAGGGAGCCAGGATCGCGCTGATGGTCACCGAGGGCTTTCTCGATCTATTGGCCCTGCAGCGGCTGCGGCTGCCGGTGCCGTACGATTTTCGCTCGCGCCTGCCGGAACCGCTCATTCCGCGTCAGGCGGTGTTTCCGGTGCGGGAGCGCCTCCTGCACGACGGCGCCGAGCATTGGCCCGTGGACACGGAGATGCTCGACCGGACCATCGGCGAGATCGCGGAGGCGGGGTACGAAGGCGTCGCCGTCTGCCTGCTCCACAGCTATCGCAACCCGGTCCACGAACGCCAGGTGGCCGAACGCATCCGCCGGCTCGCGCCCGGGATGGTAGTGTGCCTGTCTTCCGAACTGTGGCCGCAGATGCGGGAATATGAGCGGGCCGTGCTCGCCGTCGTCAACCTGTACATCCAGCCCAGCGCCAGGCGGTATTTCCGCGGGCTGCGGGAGCGCCTTGCGGAGGAAGGGCTGGCGGTGGAGCCGCTGATCACCCAATCCAACGGCGGGGTCATGGACATCGGCACCGCCGCGGAGGCGCCGGTGCGGACGCTGTTTTCCGGCCCGGCGGCCGGCGTCATCGGCGCGGTCCGCCTGGCGGAGGCGGCCGGCATCCGGAACGTCATCACCTTCGACGTCGGGGGCACCAGCGCGGACATCTCCGTCGTCACGGACGGCCGTCCCGCCTTCGTCGAGACGAACCAGGTGGCGGGCTTTCCGATCCTGATGCCGTCGATTTCCATCCAGTCCGTCGGCGCCGGGGGCGGATCCGTGGTCTGGCTGGACAGCGGCGGCCTGCTCAAGGTCGGACCGGAATCGGCAGGCTCCAGCCCGGGTCCCGCCTGCTACGGCAACGGCGGTCCGGCGGCCCTGACCGACGCGTTCCTCCTGTGCGGCTGGCTGAATCCCGGGCGGTTCGCCGCCGGCAGCGTGGCGCTGTATCCGGAGCTGTCCGCCCGGGCGCTCCGCCCGGTCGCGGAAGCGCTGGGCCTCGACCTGGCGTCCGCCGCCGACCGGGTGATCCAGGTGGCGGTGGCGAACATGTACGCCGAATTGAACGGCGTCCTGGAACAGCAGGGCATCGACCCGCGGGAGTATGTCGTGCTGGCCTACGGCGGAGCCGGACCGCTGCTGGCCAATTTCATCGCCGAGGAAATCCGGGCGGGCGGCGTGCTCGTGCCGCCCCGGCCGGGCACCATGTGCGCCCTCGGGGCGCTGAACGCGGATTTCGTGCATGACGCGGTGCGGTCCGGCCGGATGCCGCTGGCGGAAATCAAGCCGGCCGAATTGAAGAAGCGCTACGAAGCGCTGGCCGCCGAGGCCCGCGGGTGGCTGGAAAACCAGCGTTTTGACGGGATCGAGGGACACCGCTTCGAATATTCGATGGACGCCCGCTATGTCGGGCAATCCTTCGAGATTGCGCTGCCGATCGATCCGGCGGAGCTGGAAGGCGAAGATTGCGCCCGGATCGCCGGGCGGTTCCACGAGGCCCATCGGCTCCAGTACGGGCACAGCGATCCCGGCGCGCCGGTGGAGGCCGTGAACCTGCGCGTGCGCGCCGTCGGCCTGACCCGCAAGCCGCCGCTGGAACGGGTGCCGGACGCCGCCGGCCCGGCCCGGCCAGCCGGGGAACGGGAGATTTACCTGCGCGGCGAGCGCCGCCGCGTCCCCGTCCATGTCCGTGCGGAACTGGCGGCGGGGCACGAGATCGAAGGTCCGGCGGTGATCGAACAGGACGATACGACGGTGCTCATCCTGGGCGGATGGCGCGGCCGGGTGGACGCTTTCGGCAACATCCTCCTGCGCCGGACAGGGGAGGTGCGGTGAGATGCGGACCGATCCGGCGACGCTGGAAATCCTGCGGAGCCATTTCAACGCCATCGCCGTCGGCATGGGGCACGTGGTCGAGCGGACCAGCTTCACCACCTTCGTGAAGGAGTCGGCGGATTTCGCCACCGCGCTGGCAACGCCTTCCGGCGAATTTTACGTCTATCCGAAGACGGTGGGCGTGACCATTTTCCTCGGGCTCAGTCTGCAGCGGGCGGTGGAAGAAGCCGGCGGGCTGGAGCCGGGGGACATCGTCATCACCAACGATCCATACACGACGGACGGCCTGGCGACGCATCTGCCGGACGTGCACGTGTTCAAGCCGATTTTTGCCGACGGCGAGCTGATCAGCTACGCCTGGGCGTTCGCCCACATCAGCGACGTGGGCGGGCTTGTGCCGTCCAGCATCTCGCCGCAGGCCACGGACATCCACCAGGAAGGCCTGCGGATTCCGCCGGTCAAGCTGTACCGCGCCGGGCGGCCGAATCCGGACGTGCACCGGCTGCTCGCCGCCAACAGCCGCGTGCCGCATCTCAACCTGGGCGACATCAACGCGCTGGTCGCGGCGGTGAACACGGGGGAAGCCCGCCTCGGGGCGATGGTGCGCAAATTCGGCGCCGCCGCGGTGAAGGACGGCATGGCGGACCTCATGGAACAGGCGGAAGCGCGGGCGCGGCGGATCATCGAACGGATCCCGGACGGCGTCTACTCCTTCGCCGACTACCTGGACGACGACATGTCCGGCGATACGCCGATCCGCCTGGCGGTGGACGTGACGGTGAGCGGCGGGGAGATCACCATCGACTTCTCCCGCTGCGATCCGCAGGCGCGCACGGCGTTCAACCTGGTGACGGGCGGCAAGCCCCACTCCTTCCTGCTGCAGGGGCTGATCAACTACCTGATCAGCTCCGATCCGCACATGCCGGTGAACGGCGGCATCGTTCACCCGATCAAGGTCGTCGCGCCGAAGGGCACCCTCGTCAACCCGGAATATCCGGCGGCGGTGGGCATCCGGCACACGATCACCATGCGGCTCTACAACGCGGTGCTGGGCGCGCTGGCCAAGGCCCTGCCGGAGGAAATCCCCGCGGCGGGAGCGGGGCAGGCCGCCATCGTGGTGCTGTCCACGCCCAACGAGGAAGCGGGCGCGGGAGCCCGCCGGATGGCCGTGGTCGAGCCGATGGGCGGCGGAGGCGGCGGGCAGGCCGACATGGACGGCGTGGACGGCATCGACCATGCCTCCGGTTTCCTGAAAAACACGCCGATCGAAAGCCTGGAGCAGCACATCGACATCCTCGTGCACCGCTACGAGCTGATGCCCGACACGGCCGGCGCCGGCCTGCGCCGCGGCGGGCACGCGGTGCGGCTCGATTTCGAGATCGTCAGGCCCGATTCCATCGTCACGGCGAGGGGCATGGAGCGGATGCGGTTCCAGCCCTGGGGCCTGGCCGGCGGCCGCGCCGGCGTCTCGGGCAGCGTCGTGCTGAATCCGGGCCGGCCGGACGAACGGCCGCTGCCGAAGATCAGCGTGCTCAGGCCCGAAGTCGGCGACGTCGTCAGCATCCGCTCGCCCTCCGGCGGCGGGTGGGGCAATCCCCTTGAACGGCCGCCGGAGCTGGTGCTGGCGGAGGTCGAATCCGGCCTGCTGAGCCGACGCGCCGCGGAGGAACTGTACGGCGTCGTCCTCGTCCCGGGGCCGGACGGGCGGAGCCTCCGGGTGGACGAGGCGCGCACGAAGGCGCTGCGCGAAACCCTGGCCGCAAACGGCCGGCCGTTCATCGATTTCGGCCCCGCGCGGGAAGCTTACGAAGCGAAGTGGACGCCGGAGGCGAGCGACGAGCTGGCGCGCCTTGCGCACACGCTGCCCGCCGTGCACCGCTGGATGTACAAACAGCTGGTCCACGACCGGCTGCGGGATGCCGAAGGGCCGCTCGGACCCGAGGACATCAAGCGCGTCTGGGACGCGTTGATGCATAGATCAACCAAAACCACAACGGGGGATGTGCAACAGCCATGAGAACGAGAAAGGCAACCCTGCTTCTTGTCCTCCTGCTTGCGGTGTCGCTGATTGCCGCCGCGTGCGGAGGAGGCGGCGGCAATGACGGCGCGCCGCGGGAGACGGACAAAGTGGTCGTCGGCGTCTACGGCGGCGCCTGGGAAACCCAGATCCGCGAAGCGGCGCTGGACCGGTTCGCGGCGGACACCGGCATCAACGTGGAAGTCGTGGCCGGCGCCGACGCGGAATGGTTCGCCAAGGTCCGCGCCGCGGACGGCAAGAATCCGCCGTATGACCTCCTGATCCTGCAGCCGGACACGATCCAGCGGCTCATGGCCGCCGACCTGCTGCAAGCGATTGATCCCGAGCAGGTGCCGAATCTGGCGGACCTGTTCCCGTCGATCCAGCAGCGCTTCACGAAGGACGGCCGGCAGTATGCCGCCGGCTTCAGCATGGGGCAGCTGGGCATCGCCTACCGCAAGGATCTGATCCCGTTCGAGCCGAAGCGCTGGCTGGACCTGTGGGACGAACGCCTGAAGGGACGCGTCGCCGTCTCCTCGCCGTCGTACGCCGCGGGGCTGCAGTTTTTCGCCGGGCTGACCCACGCGCTGGGCGGGGAGCTGGCCAACGAGGCCGACGTGGAACGCACCTTTGAGAAACTCGCCGAACTGAAGGACCACGCCGCCGCCTTCCCGGACAACCCGGGGGCCATCCAGACGCTGCTGGAACGCGGCGAGGTGTGGGCGGTGCCGTTCTGGGACGGCCGCGTGTTCGCGCTGCAGCAGTCGGGCCTCACCACCGTCGACTTCGTCTATCCCGAAGACGGTCCGGTGGCCGCGGTGGCCAGCTGGGCGATCATGAAGGGCAGCCCGAATCTGGCGAACGCCTACAAGCTGCTCGACTACCTGAGCAGCCCGGAAGTGCACCGGAAGTTCTCCGACCTGTCGCTGTACGGCATGAGCAACAAAAACGTGGAATACAGCGACGAACTGAAAGGTAAGGTGCAGGTCGGCGAAGAATTTTACAGCAAGCTGATCTGGGTCGATTACGAAGTGGCGACCCCGAAGCTGTCCGACTGGACGAACCGTTTCACGCAGGTGCTGGGTGGAGGGCAATGAGCCAGATCGTGCTGCGGAACATCAGCCGCCGCTTCGGGGCCAACTGGGCCCTGAAGCAGGTCAACCTCGAGGTCCGGGAAGGGGAATTTTTCTCCCTTCTCGGCCCGAGCGGCTGCGGCAAAACCACGCTTCTCAACATCATCGCCGGCTTTCTGGAACCGACGACGGGGGAAGTGTACATCGGCGGCCGGGACATCACCGGCCTTGCGCCCTATCGCCGGGACATCGGCATGGTGTTCCAAAACTATGCCCTTTTTCCGCATTTGAACGTGTTTGAGAACGTCGCTTACGGGCTGCGAATCCGCAAGATGAAAAAGGCGGAGATCGCCGCCCGGGTGGAGCGGTGCCTGGCCGCCGTCCGGCTGGAAGGCTTCGCGGAACGGATGCCGCATCAGCTGAGCGGCGGGCAGCAGCAGCGGGTGGCCATCGCGCGGGCGCTGGCCACGGAGCCGAAGGTGCTGCTTCTGGACGAACCCTTGAGCAACCTGGACGCCAAGCTGCGCAAGGACATGCAGACCGAGCTGCGGAGTCTGCAGCGGCGCGTCGGCATCACGACCATTCTCGTGACCCACGACCAGGAGGAGGCGCTGAGCCTGTCCGACCGCATCGGCATCCTGGGCGACGGGGAGCTGAAGCAGGTCGGCACGCCGCTGGAGATCTACCGCCGTCCGGCCAACCGGTTCGTGGCCGAGTTCATCGGCCAGGTGAACCTGATCGAAGCGCAGGCGCTGCCCGGCGCGGACCGGCCGCCCGGCACGCTGGCGTTCGCGGCGCGGGGGCATTTCGCCGCCCCTGGCGAGCCGCTCCGGCTGTACGCGGAGGAGCATCCGTCGCTGGCCGGCAGGGAGTCCGTCCTGTTCATGCTGCGGCCGGAGCGCATCCGGCTGTCGCCCGAGCCGCCGGAAGGGGCGGCGGGGGTCGTGGAACTGCGCATCGAGTCCGTGGTGTACGCGGGCAGCGCGGTGCGCATCGCCGGCGTCCTGCCCGGCGGGGGAGAACTGTCGGCGCTTTCTTCCGATCCTTCGTTCCCCGTCTTGCCGGAACCCGGCGGAATTTTGTACGCGTCCTGGGAACCCGGGGATCTGATTCCGATCGAATGAGGTGGCGCGCGGATGGCGAGGACGAACCGAACGCCGGGTGCGGAATCCGCAGGGAAATACAGGCGCAATCTGTTTTCCTGGGTCATGCTGACGCCGGGCCTGATCTTTCTCGGCGCGTTTTTGGCCGTGCCCTTTTTGCTCCTGTTCGTCATTAGTTTCCGCGACGTGGACAACTGGATGAACATGCTGCCCACCTACAGCCTGAACCAGTACCTCGAAGTCTTCACATCCCGGTTTTATCTGCACATGATCTGGACAACGCTGTGGGTGGCGGTGGCGACGACGGTCATCTGCATCGCGCTGGCCTATCCGGCGGCCTACCTGCTGGTGCGCGCCCCCAACCGGACCGTGCGCACCGCGCTGTACGTCATCCTGGTGTCGCCGCTGCTCACCAGCGTCGTGATCCGCACCTTCGCCTGGATCGTGCTGCTGGCGCAAAACGGCCTGGTGAACGAGGTGCTGATGAAGCTGGCGCTCATCTCCGAGCCGCTTCGGCTGCTCTGGAATCTGGGTGCGGTGATCATCGCCTACGTGCAGGTCATGCTGCCTTTCGCGGTGCTGCCCATCGCCACTTCCATGGGCGAGATCGACCCCCGGCTGCGCCAGGCGTCGATGAGCCTCGGCGCCGGGCGGCTGCGCACGTTCTGGAAGGTGACGCTGCCCCTGACGATCCCCGGCATGATGTCCGGGGCGATCATCGTCTTCTCGCTGGCCGCGGGCAGCTACATCACGCCGCTTCTGGTGGGCGGCCGGCTGCAGCCGCTACTGCCGCTGGCCATCTACCAGCAGGTGCTGCAGGTGGCCAACCTGCCCCTCGGGGCGGCGATGTCGATCACGCTGCTGATCCTGGTGGGCGTGCTGGTGGCAGGCATGGGGCTCATCCTGAGGCGATGGGAGGGACGCATGCATGGATGACCGCGAGATGACGGGCGCGTCCGCGCGCCGCCGGCGCCGCTTCGACGGATGGACGCTGCTCGTCTGGATCGCCGGAGGCGCCGTGTACCTGTTCCTGGTCGTGCCGGTGCTGGTCATCATCCTGTCCGCCTTCAGCCCGAATCCGTATCCGGAGTTCCCGCCGACGGAGTTTTCGCTGCGCTGGTTCCGGGAAGTCTTCCAGAGCGAGCCGTGGATGCGGGCGATCGGGTTCAGCCTGTGGCTGATGGTGATTGTCACGGCGCTCACCGTGGCGCTCGGCACGACGGCGGCATACGGCATTTCGCGGCTGGAATTCCGCGGCAAGCAGGCGCTTTTGTCATTCATGCTGTCCCCGCTGATGATTCCCCAGGTCGTCATGGGGATCGCGCTGCTGTACCTTTTCACGGCCATGGGCATCATCCGCACGATGGCGGGGCTGGTGATCGGGCACATCCTCGTTTCGTTTCCGTACGTCATCCGCACGGTGGGGGTCAGCCTGAGCAATCTGGACCCGAAGCTGGAGCGGGCGTCGATGAGTCTGGGCGCGGGTCCGGTGCAGACCTTCTTCCGGATCACCCTGCCCCTGATCCGTCCCGGCATCGTGGCGGGCGGGGTGTTCTCCGCGGTGACCTCCTTCGGCGAGGTGTCCATCAGCCTGTTCGTCGTGTCGCCGTCCAACATGACGGTGCCGGTGCGGATTTTCAACTATATCGACCAAACCTTCGACCCGTCGGTGAACGCCATTTCCGTCCTGTTCATCGCGGTGGCCGTCCTCGCCTTGATCATCATCGAGCGCACGATTGGGCTGACGAAGGTGATGTGAGCCGGCTTGAGGCCGGCGCGCGGAGGGGCGGAAGCGCCGCGGTGCCTTTGGCGACCGGAACCGTCATGCCGCACCCGGCAGGCGGAAGCGTCGTACGGAGTTCAGAGAGCGAACCCTCGCGCCGTACCCGGCGGCCGGGGGTGCGGAAGCCGACGGACCCCACAGGGAGGGATCAACATGTCCGGATGGACGAGCAGACAGCGATTCGAGGCGGTGTTTGCAGGTGAGCCGGCGGACCGGCCGCCGGTGTCCGCCTGGAAGCATTTCCTCGAGGCGGAGCGGGACCCCGCGGCGCTGGCCCGGGCGACCCTTGATTTCCATCGCGAGTACGGATGGGATTTCATCAAGCTCAACCCCCGGGCGACGTACTATGCGGAAGCGTGGGGCAACGAATACGACTACGGCCGCTACGACGGCGTCGTGCCCGCCGTGACCCGGCACCTGATCCGCGGACCGCAGGATCTGCGCGCGGTGGAGGAGCTGGACGCCTCCGCGCCGGCTCTTGCGGAACACGTGGAAGCGGTCCGCATCCTGCGCCGGGAGGCCGGACCCGAAGTGCCGATCCTGCAGACGGTGTTTTCGCCGCTGGCGGTGTTGGAGTATCTGGCGGGGCACCGCGCGCTCGCGTCCAACCGCCCGGCGGTGCGGGAAGCCAGCCCGCTGCCGCGGCTTTGGGCAGCCGATCCGGAAGGCGCGCACCGGGCGCTGCGCAACGTCGCCAATACGCTTGCGGCGTATGTGGCGGAAGCGCTGCGGGCCGGCGCGGACGGCATTTTTTACGCGGCGATGGGGCTGGCGAGGGACGGGTATCTGACGGAAGAGGAATACCGCACCTTCGGGCGCCCGTATGACCTCATCGTGCTGGAGGCGGCGGGCGGGGCTCCGGTCATGCTGCACACCTGCGGCCCGCAGGCCCATCCGGAGCGGTTCGATTACGGCCCGGTGAAAGCCATCCACTGGGCGGACCGGGCGCCGGGCAATCCGGCGCTGGCGGATCTCAAGGATGCGGACGCGTTCCGCGGGAAGGCCCTGGCCGGCGGCGTCGACGAGTTTCTGTTCGCCGGGGACGATGCGGAAGCGGTGCGGCGGCAGGCGCGGGAAGCCGTGCAGGCCATGCGGGGCCGCGCCTTCGTGCTCGCCCCCGGCTGCGGCGTGCCGGTGAACGCCGCCGGCGCGGCGCTGCGGGCTTTGCGGGAGGCCGCGTCGTCTTGATCCCGCCTGGCCGCATGAAGATTCGAAAAAGCCGAAGGATGCCGGGGGTTCCCCCGATCATCCGCTCGGCTTTTTTTGCTGCAAAGGAAATGCTCCACAGCGGCCGCGGAGCCGAATCGTCTTCCTCCCATTCGCGCGCCTGGTTATGGTATGGATAAAGGCGAAACCGTCCGCCCGTTTATTTTCCTTTGCCTTTCTGATAAAGTTCGAAATATCCGATTCCAAACAAGCGCAATTGGTGTTTCACCCATCATGCATCTCTGAATTCGGCCTCCATGGTCTGTCCTGCCGGTTGACTGAACAAAGGCTATATCCTCCGCGAGGATGGAGGACAACCGGATGACCGAAGTGGTGCAGGCGGCGCCCGAACACGCGGCGGGCATTTGCCGGGTCTGTTCGGACGGCTGGCGGGCGACGCATGTGGGCCTAACGGGATTCCCTTTTGCGAGGCAAGGGGGTTCGTCTTCCGATACGAACAGCCGGCCCACGGCAACCACGACGGGGAAGCCTGTGTGTCGCTGAGGTACAGGAGGTTGATCACATGGCAACAATTGAAGATTTCATGAAACTGGACATCCGGATCGGCACCGTGGTGCACGCCGAGCCTTTTCCGGAGGCGCGAAAGCCGGCGATCAAGCTCAAGATCGATTTCGGCGAACTCGGGGTCAAGCAATCGTCGGCGCAGATCACGCGCAGATACGCGCCGGAGCGGCTGGTCGGCCGGCAGGTGGTCGCCGTCGTCAACTTCCCGCCGCGGCGCATCGCAGGATTCAATTCCGAAGTGCTCGTTCTCGGCGGAATTCCGGAGGAAGGTGACGTCGTGCTGCTCAGGCCCGATGAGACGGTGCCGAACGGCACGCCGGTCGCGTAACCGGTCAGGAGTCGATCAAGGAATGGCGGCCTTTTGGCTCTTCGGGATCAAACCGGAAAACGGGCTGAAGGTTCGAGGCGGGTCCCGTGGCCATCCTCGCCCATCGATGCCATGCCGGCCAAACGAAAGATGAGCGCCACGGAGCTGTCCGGGCGGGTCGGCATCACGATGGAGAATTTGTCCGTTCTGAAAAACGACGACAGGGCGAAAGCCACCGGTTCCCGACGCCGGATGCGATCCGCAAGGCCCGCGATCGCCAGCCCGGGGAGATTCGCGGAAGGAAATTCTTGACAATAGCAGAAACCTGTGGTATATGGTGAGCAATCACTCACCAACGAAAGCGGGATGACGACCATGTCCGCCGGCCTGTATGACGCGCTCCTGGCCCGCATCCAGGAGAAGAAAAAGACGGAAAAGCAGCAAAAGGTGCTGGAGGCGGCCATCCGGCTGTTCGCGGAGAAAGGATACGCCAACACGTCCACGGCCGAGATCGCCCTGGCGGCCGGCGTGTCGGAAGGGACCATCTTCAAGCACTACGGTTCGAAGGACCGCCTGCTGCTCGCCATCATGCTGCCCTTTTTCCGCGAAATGCTGTCCCGGATGGCCAAGGAAGCCGTGCGGGAGACCTTTTCCAGCCAGACCACCCTGGAGCAGTTCCTCCGCGATTTCCTCAGGAACCGGGCGCAATTTCTGGCCGAGAACCGAGATATCTTCCGGGTCATGTTCAAGGAGCTTGTCTACAACAACGAATTGCGTGACGAGCTGAAATCCTTCGCGGCGGAACATCTTCAGGCGGCCCTGCTCCCCATTGTCAACCGGTTCAGGATGAAAGGAGAACTGGGCGACCTGCCGGCGGAAACGGTGCTGGATCTGACGGCCGCTTTCGTGGGCGGCTTTTTCGTCACGCGTTTCCTGTTCATGGACCGCGCCGCCGTAAGCGGGGAAGAAATCGAGGAAGCCGTGCGGTTCATCCTGAACGGGATCCGAAGCAGAGGCGCGTAAGAGGGGCGAAAGCATGGCGGTCATCGAGATCGAACGGCTTCGAGCCGGCCACGATATCGGGCGTGATGGACCTGATCAAGGACTCCGCCCTCGCCCGCATGGTGATCAATACCACGTTCCTTGGGATGCTGTGTTCCACCTTTTACACGATGCACGGCGTGCTGCTGCCCCTGGTGTACATCATTTTCACCGCCAACAGCCTGATCGCCGCCCAGGTGGACCGGGGGTCCATGGCCTATGTCTTGTCCGCGCCCGTGCGGCGAAGCACCCTCGTCCTTACGCAGGCGCTGTATCTGATTGCGGCCCTGGCGGCCATGTGCGCGGTGATCACGCTGGTCGGCCTTGCGTCCATCCGGCTCTTCCAAAGCGACATCGAGGTGGATCTTGCGGACTTTTTGCTCGTGAACCTGGGACTGTTTTTGCTTCTGTTTGCCACCAGCGGCGTATCGTTCCTGTTTTCCTGCGTGTTCAATCTGTCCCGGCACTCTCTCGCGCTCGGGGCCGGCATTCCGATCGCCTTTTTCCTGTTCGATCTGTTGAGCACGGTCAGCGGGGACCTGGAGTTTTTCAGGTATTTCACGATCAACACGCTGTTTGACCGGGACGCGATTCTGGCCGGCGAACCGGTGCTTCTGCCGTTCGCGGCTCTGGCCGTGATCGGCGTGGCGCTGTACGGCGCCGGGGCGCGGGTGTTCACGAGGAAGGACTTGCCGCTCTGAGAGCTTAGCCTGCGCGAGGACGGAGTGTTGCCCATGTCCGTATACCTGTTCGTCAAGCTGCTGGCCGCCTTGCTGTCGGCCGTCACCCTGTCGTTGATGTTCACGCTCAACGAACGGCCTTCCCCGTTTGACCCCTACTCGTTTGGATTTGTCTTCCTGAACGGGAGCTTCGTGCTTTTCCAGTTTTTCGTCCTGGGGGGCATTCCCCTGTCGATGGCGGCGGATCGCGTCGCCTCAAAGAGCGGAAGAAGATCCGCCGCGCAACTTGTGCTTTATTTTTTGTCCGGCGTCGGGTTGTGGTTCTTGTTTGCCCTGTGGAGACAATTGGCAACGCCCGCCGGGGCCGGATGGAGCGCATCCCTCTGGATGCCCCTGGTGTTCGGAATCGCGGGTGCGGTGTTTTTCGTATTTCAATCCCTGCTTGTCCTCATCGTCCGTTCGTTGAAAAAGTAGCCGCAAGGATCAGGTCCGGGCCTGGCCGCCGCCGGCTTCCACCTTCAGGCAGGCCCCGGCCAGCCTGGCGGTATTGTAAGCTTCCAAAGCAGGCCGCCGGACTTCAGGGGCATGTCCGTCGACGCCGAAATGGCCGGCAGCAAGGGCACGGTGGCAATGGGGTCAAAGACCAAAAAATCGGCGCTTCTGGCCGGAGGAGAACCTGCCATGAGGGTGACAGCGGATCAAAGCCATGACCCGGGTCCGGTCGGCAGACGGATCCCGTGGCCGGGTTTGGACGACAGCCTTTATGGGGTGGTCAGGGTCGAACGACAACCTTGCCCCGTGATCCGGGTTTGGACCACAGTCCGAGGCTGCCGCGGCAGGGCCCTGACGACGGGCTGGAGCCGCCATGGTCACGTTTTGCCCGAAAGATTCCGGAGAAGGGAAAGCAGCGCGTTTTTCTCCTCCGGGGACAAGGGTTGAAACCGCCCGGCAATCGCTTCTTCGTAAAGGGGCCAGGCTTTCTTGAGGGTTTCGACGCCCCTGGGCGTCAGGTGCACCAGAATCCGCCGCCGGTCCGACGGATCGATCTCCCGGCGGACCATGCCGTTTTTCTCCAGCCCCGAGAGCAGTCCGCTGATGTTGGCGCGGGTGACTTCCATGTCGTCCCCGAGTTCGGAGGGGAGCGCCGGGCGGCCGATGCGTTGCAGGGCGTACAGCAGGCAGAGGCGGCCGAGCGACAGCCCAAGGGGCGCCAGCTTTTCCTCGATGACGCGGACGTTGGCCAGGTTGGCCTTGTACATGGAGCAGAACAGATCGACTTCCGGCTTCGAATTCTGAAACGGATCGTAGAGGGGAATTGCGGTTCACCCCGGGTCGTGCGAAGAATAATTAAGCAATTAACTATTTGTGACGCAATTATGACGGGAAGAAAATTCCTTGTCAATCTCCGGCCGACGGGCCGTTCCCTAAATCCACCCTTTTTCCGTCGCTTTCTTCACGGCCTGGTGCCGGGATTCGACCTCAAGCTTCTGGATGGCGGAGGACAGGTAGTTGCGCACCGTTCCTTTCGTCAGATAGAGGGCGGACGCGATTTGGCCGGTGGTCAGGCCGTCCGCCGCCAGGCGCAGCACGTCCCGTTCCCGCTCCGACAGCGGATTTTCTTCCCTGGAAAAGAACAGCTTCGCGGCCAACTCGGGGCTGATCACACGCTCGCCCCGATGCACCTTCCGGATGGCTTCCACAAGATCCTCGATGGGCTCGTCCTTCAGCAAATAGCCGTCCACTTTCAACTCGGTGGCCCTTTGCAGGTAGCCCGGCCGCGAAAACGTGGTGACGATGATGATCCGGCAGCCCAGCCCTTCCCGCCGGACCGCCTTGGCCACGTCCAGTCCGCTGAGGCCCGGCATTTCGATGTCCAGGAGACAGATGTCGGGACGCAGCGTCCGGATGGCTTCCAGCGCCTGGCTGCCATCCGGGACTTGGGCGACCACATCGATGTCGTCCTCCAGCTGAAGGAGGGACGCCAGGGCGCTGAGCAGCATGTGCTGATCTTCGGCGATGACGATGCGAATCAAGGCACATCCTCCCCGCTCACGGACTGCGCCGGAACCGGCACGGCGAGCGTCACCAGGACGCCGCCCAGGGTCGACGGACCGATGATGGCTTCTCCCCTGAGCAGACGCATGCGCTCTTCGATGGCCGAAAGGCCGTGTCCCGCCGTTTTTTGCTCTTCCGTCATTCCGACGCCGTCGTCTTCGATGCGCAGGCGGTACCATTCGCCGTCCCATTCCTCCGTGACCGAACAGCGCGCGGCTCCGCTGTGCTTGGCGACGTTGGTCAGGCTCTCCCGCAGGGCCAGGGCCAGCATCGTTTCCGTCACCTTGGACAAATTCGGCCGTCGTTCCGCCCCGTGGAATTCGAAGCCGATCCCGGCGCTGGCGAGCAGGCTCCGGCCATGCTCCAGCTCCTGCCGGAGGGAGACGTACCGCATGTCCGTGACCAGATCCCGCACCTGCTTGAGCGCCGCTCGGGACGTCCGGACCACCTCCCACATTTCCTGCTTCGCCCGATCCGGATTTTTTTCCATCAGGCGCGCGGCCAGCTCGCTTTTCATCTTGATCATGGTCAGCGTCTGCCCCAGGGTGTCGTGGAGATCCCGGGCCAGGCGGTGGCGCTCTTCTTCCTGGGCGTAAAGCGCGATCCGTTCGTTGGCGGCGGCCAGTTCGCTCCTCAGCGATTCGGACCTTTCCAGAATGCGCACCACGAAGGGGATGATGAGCTGGATGATCATAAAAGGCAGGAGAGGGGTTTGGAGAAAATGGAACGCATCCCGGTACACCACGTAACTGGTGACGAGGTACATGGCGACGAAGGCGGCCAGCCCGGCGGCCAGCTGCTCCCGGGACCGGACGCGGCCGAGGAAATCGGCGAAAGCGACGGCGAACAGCAGAATCCACGGTTTGTAGAAAACGGCAAACACCGCCATCAGGCCGCAGCCGGCCACGACCGCCGCCAGCAGCCGCCAGCCCCTGAACCAGAGCCCCATATAAAACAGAATGAGAAACAGCGCCAGCAAAAGGAAAGTGCCGAACAGCCCGACGGAGCTGTCGGCGGTGAGCACCTGGTAGAACAGAAAGACGCAGAGAATGATGTCGACGAGCAGGTAGCGCCGGAGCTGATTTTCCGGATAAAGCCGGAACCTGAATTTTGTCGTCATGTCCGAAAAACTCCCTCGCCGGGCCGCTGGCGCGCCGCCACGAGTTCCAGCAGCGATTTGCGGGTCCATTCCATGGGACCGAACCGCATGCGCCCGATCCACCACTTGGCAAACAGGGCTTCGGCCAGGCAGACGAGCAGCCAGACGCCGATCACGGACAGGCTGTCCGGCCGGCCGCCGAGGCCCAGCCCCCAGCCGTAGAAGAGGCAGGACGCCAGGATGTTTTGCAGCACATAGCAGCTTAAAGACATTTTACCGACGGATTCCGCGTAACGCCAGATGCGGAGTTTTTCGCTTTTCTCGAACAGAAGGGCAATCAGGGCCATGTAGCCCAGCGACAGGATCGGCGCGAACAGGTAGCGGACGCCCAGATCGAATCCCCCGCCCGGGAAGAACATCAGGAGATTCAGCGGCACGCCCAGCCCCAGGCCGATCCGGAGCATGCGGCGGCGGATGCGCCGGCCCCGCTCGTCTGGCGCGAAGGCGCCGGCGCGCATAAGGCGCACCCCCGCGAGGAACAGAATGACGTTCAGGGGGATGACGAAAACGGCCTCGAGGCGGAGGATGGCAAAGCTGGACAGGCGATAGACCACCTGCTCGAGCCATGTCCCTTCCCGATACAGCTTTACCACGGGGTCCATGTTGCCCCACGACAGGTTGCCTCCCGATGCGACCAGCCCGAATTCGAGGGCCGCGATCGTCAGCATGAAGAGCGCATAGCCGCCGCCCAGCCGTTTCAGCACCCGGTTGATCCGCCGGTCGCCGCCCCGTACGATATGGGCCACGATGATGGCGGTGACGGCGTAGCTCATCAGGATGTCGTATTCCATCACCAAGGTAAAGTGCAGGAAGCCTTCGATCAGCAGAAACAGGCAGATCCACCGGTACGCGCCGGGCCACGGGTCGCCCCGCCGCAAGGCCTGGCGGTATTTCAGCTCCAGCCCGACGCCGAACAGGATGGTCAGCATCCCGAGAAACTTGCCGTTGACCAGGAAAAGCACGAGCAGCTGCAGGAAGGCGTCGGCCGACGCCCACCACGGCGCGCTGTGGTTAAACAAAAGATTCAGGTCCCCCAAGTAAGCGAAGATCCAGATGTTGGTCCCCAGGGTTCCGAAAATGGCGAATCCGCGCAGGATGTCGAGCAGCCGGATCCGCCCGCCGCTTTTTTCCGCCGTCACGTTTCCCCACTCCCGTTGCTTTTGGCGTTTATTTCGGTTCCCATTGTAATAAGGGAGCGTGATCGGCGGTATTCACGGGCATCATGACTTGGGGATGACAGGTGTCATTCCGGCCAAGTGGATTTCCGACGGCTACAACAGAAACGAACTGTCCAGCATTCACAAATGGCAGGAAATGTGCCCGGTCCATCCGGAAGGCCTGCTGCAGCTTACGCTGGGTGCTTCGATGCATGTATCCCATGGCGGATTGCAGCATGCCAGGGATCGGTATTACGATGCAACCGCCCGCAGGCCCGGACTCCCTCCGGGAGTCAGCGCGCTGATGGAAAAGCTGACGAACGATTCCATGACCCGCAGCCGTGCGGCCCGAGGCAATCATGCGCCGGCAGCGACGATGATCGTGATGGTGCGTGCCGCCGGCGGCAGGGAAAAGCCTATGACAGGACAGACCCTGCTGCCGGCTCCATTGGTGACAGCTTGCCGTCTTCCATCCGGCAGATCCGGTCGCAGTAGGACAAGAGCCGCTCGTCGTGGGTGACCATGACCGCCGCCTTGCGGCGGGATTTCACCGCCCGGGCGATCAGGGAGACGACTTCGTGGGCGCGTCTGGTGTCCAGGCTCGCCGTGGGTTCGTCCGCCAGGATGATGCCCGGATCGTTCATGAGCGCCCGGGCGATGGCGACGCGCTGTTTTTCGCCGCCGGAGAGTTCCTCCGGATAATGCTTCATCCTCTCGGCCAGCCCCAGGTCGGCAAGGAGCTCCGCGGCAAACGCCTTGTCCGCCGGGGTGACCTTTCCCGTCATGCGTTTGACCACCAGCAGCTGCTCCAGAACGTTCAGGTAGGGAACCAGATTCGACGCCTGCATGATGAACCCGACTTCCCGCAGCCGGATGTCGGACAATTGCTTGTCCGGAAGAGAGGCGATGTTTTTTCCGTTCAGCAGGACTTCCCCTTCGGAGGGCTTGAGCAGCGCGCCGGCGATGGACAGGAAGGTGGTCTTGCCCGAACCGGACGGTCCCACCACGGCGACGAACTCGCCCGGTTCCACCCGGATGCTCACCCGGTCCAGCGCCGTGATGCGTTCCGAACCCGCGTCGTAAAATTTGGACACCGATCGCATTTCGAGCCCTTGCGTCATTATTCCACCCTCCCGAGCGCCTTAAGCGGATCGATTTTCACAACCGTACGGACGGAT
This sequence comes from Paenibacillaceae bacterium ZCTH02-B3, assembly GCA_002159065.1. Classification (GTDB taxonomy): domain Bacteria; phylum Bacillota; class Bacilli; order Paenibacillales; family Paenibacillaceae; genus ZCTH02-B3. Next base: position 17,736 of record LZRV01000046.1, read on the forward strand.
ACCAGCGAACTGAGCAGCGCGATGGCAAGCAGCACGAGGGAATACACGATCACCCAGCTTGTTTCCAGCCGGAACGGCATGCCCTTGGGCAGGACGGCCGCCGTCCCGCAGGTGAGCAGGATGCCGACGGCGATGCTCGCCAGCGACAGGATGAACACCTGGGAGATGACGGCTTTTCCGAGGAAGCCGTTTTTGGCCCCGATGGCTTTCATGATCCCGAACTGGTTGGATTTTTGCATGGTGAGCACGTAAAAGAACACGCCCACGATGAAGGCGGAGATCACGAACAGGAAGCCGAGCATCATGAAGATGGTGCCGGTCTCTTCCTTGTAGCCGGAGATGCCCTGCACGGCCTGCGCGCGGGTGACCGTCTCCGTGCCCGGCAGGCGTTCGGCGATCGCGTTCGGATCGATGTTTTTGCCTTGCAGCATGATCGCGTTGACGGGGTCTTTGAGGCCCTTGTCGGAGCCGGGGGCCGCAAAGGCCAGTTTGCGCCACGTCTCGATGGGAATGAACACGGACGCGATGTGGTTGTACGTTTGGTCCCGGACAAAACCGGCGATCGTCAGTTTTTCCGTCGTGCCGTCCAGCGCGAAGGTGTCGCCGGGCTTGAATCCCTCGTCTTTCATCGACTCGTTGGCAAGGACGTGCGTCGGACGGCCGGCGTCCAGCCCCGTACCTTCCGCCGCGGCCGGCTCCAGAAAACTTCCCGGCTCGATGCCGACCAGCGCGATGTCGAGCTTGAACTCCTCCGGATCGCCGCTTTCCCGGACGGCCGATCCAAAGATGATGCCCATGGGCGAGGCGGCTTCCACGTCCGGCAGTGCAAGCAGTTCGGCCGTCAGGTCGCCCGACAGAAGGGATTTGCCCATGGAGGCATTGGATCCTTTTTCAAACACGACGTAATCGGCGTCCATGTTTTTGAACGTCGAAGCCGCGAGGGCGGCCAACCCGTTTCCCAGCCCGGACAGAATGAACACGAGCCAGGAGACGAGGACAAGGATGATGCCGATCATCACAAAGCGGGTCTTGCTGTGACGCATCTCCTTCAAAGCGAGAAACATGCGCGATCTTCTCCTTCGTCCGAATAGATGACACGCGTGTCAAATTGGGGATGCTTAAGCACCTCGAATCAACCTTGCCCATTATACGTTTTATTTGACACACGTGTCAATTTAAAAATATTTCAATTTCGTGTCCCCGCGCCTTCCAGCCACATTTTGAACAGCCATTCGCTCCACTCGGGCAGCGGAATGTCCATCAGATTGGGGGTGTTGATCAAATTGAAGAAGACGCCGGTGACGGCGGGGAGCGGGATGTCCGGGTTGATGCGACCTTCTTCCCGGGCGCGGACCAGAAGGCGCTCGATCTGGTTTTTCAGCGTGACATGGGCCTGTTCCACAAATTCGAGATCCCGGGCCGTGGAGGGGGAGCTGGACGGGTTGATCTTGCGCGCGTAGCCGATCAGCTGGTGGAAGCCCGCTTCCCGAAGATAAATGTTGAGCAGCTGCCGCAGGGCTTCCATGCAATCCGTTTCGTCCACGGCCTGCGCCTTTTGCAGCACGTCCTCCATGACGCGGCGCATGCATGCGGCGATCATTTCTTCCTTGTTGGCAAAGTATTGGTAAATGGTGCTTCGGGCGCCGGGCAGGCGCGTGGACAGCGATTTGAGCTGAAATCCCTCATAGCCGTGTTCGAGGAGCATGCGTTTCGCATGGTCCAGAAGCTCCGAGCGGGTGAAGACGTGTCTTCTTCCCATGCCGTTCACCGTCCTTTTTCGCAGCCTGCCTGATTTCATTGTAACAAAAATTGCGCGCGGCATGCGGCAGGAATCGGTTTTCCGCGGTCCGGGATTTTCGTCCGGCTTTGTTTTCCAAAATGAAGGCATGAAAAATCTGTGGGGATCCCGCGGTTCCCGGATACGACCGAGGAGAAAGGGGGAGCGGAAGATCCTTAAGACCGTGGCACAAGAAAACAATTGACAAGGCGGGGGAAATGGTTAAGATTATGAATTGACACTGATAATCGTTATCAACACGAAAAGGGATAGGGTGGAGAATACGTGAAGGCGAAGCGGTTGGCATGGGGAACGTTTGCAGCGGTGTTTCTTTTGGCGGGCGTGCTGGCGGGGTGTTCGGGCGGCCGGTCGTCGGGCGGCGAAACGCCTGCGGCTTCTTCGGCGGCGGGCGGCGCGTCCCAGACCGGCGGCGGCTCGGGAGCCGGAAGCGGACAGGCTGCCGGAGGTGCGGAGGAACATGCGGCCGCGGTGCAGTTTCCCATTGTGATCGAGCATGCCTTCGGGCAAACGGTCATTGAGAAGAAGCCCGAACGGGTCGTGACCATCGCCTGGGCCAACCACGACGTGGCGCTGGCTTTGGGCGTCGTGCCCGTCGGATTTTCGGAGGCGAATTACGGCGTGCAGGACGAAAGCGGCCTGCTGCCGTGGACGAAGCGGAAGCTGGAAGAGCTCGGCGTCACGCGGCCGAATGTGTTCCGGGACACGGACGGGCTGGACTTCGAAGCGATTTCCGACGCCGATCCGGACGTGATTCTGGCGGCGTACTCCGGCATCACCAAAGAGGAGTATGAGCTCTTGACCCGGATCGCGCCCACCGTGGCCTATCCCAAGGACCCGTGGGTCATCACGTGGCGCGAGCAGATCCGCATGAACGCCGCCGGGCTCGGCATCCCGGACAAGGGCGAGCAGCTGATCCAGGATCTCGAGCAGCTCCTGGCCGACAAAGCGGCGGAAAATCCGCAGATCAAGGGCAAGAAGGCGATCTTCGCCTATCTTTCGCCGGCGGACCTGTCCAACTACTGGATTTACCTGCCCCAGGATCCGCGCGCGGGCTTTCTGGAAGAGCTGGGCATGGTCTTCCCGGACAGCGCGGCAACATACGTGAAACCGGAAGACGGCTTTGCCGTTCAGCTCAGCGCAGAGAACGCCGATGCCCTGAGCGGCGCCGACGTGATCGTCACTTACGGCGACAAGGCTTTGCTGCAGGCGCTGCAGGCGGATCCCGTGTTCGGCCGGATTCCGGCCGTCAAGAACGGGGCCTTGGTGCTGGTCGAAGACAACACGCCGCTGGCGGCGGCCCTCAACCCGAATCCGCTCTCGATTCCATACATGCTGGACGAATACGTGGCGATGATCGTCGAAGCCCTTGAAAAATCCGGCAGCTGAAAAAACGGTGGCTTTCCAGATGCGGCGAGGCCTTTTTCTTCCGAAATCATTCTTTCCCGTATTCCTCCTCTTTACGGCGCTGCTCGTGCTGGGAGCGATCGCGTCCGTGCTGTTTGGAGCGCGATCGCTTTCCGTGCAGGAGGTTCTCGGCGGACTCTTCGGCGCCGGCGAGGGGGTTTATGAGGCCAGCGTGGTGCAGAAACGCGTCGTCCGCACCGTTTTCTCCCTGTGCTGCGGGGCGGCGCTCGGCATCGCGGGGGTGCTCATGCAGGCCGTCACGCGCAACCCTTTGGCGGACCCGGCCATTCTCGGCGTGAACAACGGAGCGGCCTTCTTCGTCGTGTGCGGCATCTCCTTTTTCCACATGAACACGGCCAGGGAGTACATCTGGTTCGCGCTGGCGGGGGCGCTCGTGACGGCGGTCTTCGTGCTTGGCATCGGTTCGATGGGGCGGGGCGGAGCTTCGCCCCTGAAGCTCGTGCTGGCGGGCGCGTCCACCAGCGCGGCGTTGTCTTCGCTGGTGACGGCGGTGCTGATCCCGCGCCTCAACGCGATGGATGAATTCCGCTTCTGGCAGACGGGAAGCGTCGGCGCCGGCACGTGGGATTCGTTTTGGCTGTTGCTTCCTTTTCTGTTGGTCGGTGCGATCGCGGCCGCCGTTTCCGCCCCGGCGATGAACGCGCTGGCGCTGGGAGATGAGACGGCCACGGGCCTTGGAGTAAAGACGGCCTTCATGCGTTATGTCGCGGCCCTGGCGGGCGTGATCCTGTGCGGCGCCGTCACCGCGGTGGCCGGGCCCATCGGATTCGTGGGGCTCTTGTCCGCCCATGTGATCCGCGCGCTGCTGGGGCCTGACGTGCGTGTTCTCGTGCCGATGTCCGCTTTGGCGGGGGCCGTCATTCTCACCGTGTCCGACGTGGCCGGCCGGCTGATCGGCAGGCCCGGGGAACTGGAGGTGGGGGTGCTGACCGCCTTCATCGGCGCTCCCCTGCTCATCATGTTGGCGATGAAAGCGAAAGTGCGGGCCGTATGAGTACATTGGCTATCGAATTGGTCAGACGGGCGCGATTGCGCCAAAGAAGCCGCTGGACGGCCGTGACGGCGGCGCTCGCCGTTGCGGCGGTTGCGCTGTGTTGCGCCATGCTGATGCTGGGCAACACGATCTATCCCGTCCGCGACGTGGCGGCGGTGCTTCTCGGGGAAGAAGTCAAGGGAGCGGCCTTCGCCGTCCGGACGATCCGCCTGCCGCGCATGCTGGCCGGGCTGTTCGCGGGGTTTGCCTTTGGCGTTTCCGGATACGTTTTTCAGACGATGCTGCGCAATCCCCTGGCCAATCCGAACGTCATCGGGATTACGGCGGGTTCGAGCGCGGCGGCGGTGTTCTGCATCGTCGTGCTGCAGGCTGGCAGGGGCGTGACCTCCGCTGCGGCGGTCATCGCCGGGCTGCTCACGGTGCTTGTCATTTACGGCCTGGCGCGTGGGAGGACGTTTTCCGTCGGCCGCATGATCCTGGTCGGCATCGGGATCCAGGCGATGTGCAACTCGGCCATCACCTATCTCCTGCTGATCGCCCGTGAGTACCAACTTCCCGCGGCGGTGCGGTGGCTCACGGGCAGCCTGAACGGGATCCGGATGGAGGAGCTTTCCTGGCTGATCGCCTCCGTGCTGATTTTTACGCCGGTGATCGTCCTTTTGAGCCGGCCGCTCCAGATGCTGGAACTGGGCGAACAGACGGCGGTGTCCCTGGGCGTGCGGACGGACCGGACCCGCGTGGCGCTCATCGTCGGCGCCGTCGTGCTCTCGGCGGCGGCCACGGCGGTCACCGGGCCCATCGCCGCGGTGGCGTTTCTGGCCGGCCCCATTGCCGTGCGGCTCGCCGGCACGGCCCGCGCCAACGTCATCCCGGCGGGTCTGGTCGGGGCCGCGCTGGTGCTGGCGGCGGACCTTGTGGGACAGTTCGCCTTCCCTGTCAAATTCCCCGTCGGAATTCTGACCGGCATCATCGGGGCGCCGTATCTTCTGTATCTCATCGTCCGCATGAACCGGAAGGGGGAGCTGTAGGGGATGAACCGCCATGAACTTCGTGCCGAGCGGCTGGTGGCCGGCTACGGGGACCGGATGATCCTGGACGGAATCAGCCTGGAAATCCCCGCAAACAAAATCAGCGTCATCATCGGCGCCAACGGCTCCGGCAAATCAACGCTCCTGAAAGCGCTGACCCGGATCATCCGGCCGGTCTCCGGCGAGATTCGGCTGGACGGCAAGCCCCTTCACGCCTATCCGTCGAAGCGCCTGGCACGGATCATCGGCCTTCTGCCGCAGTCGCCCGTCGTTCCGGAAGGGATCACCGTGGCGGACCTGGTGGGGCGGGGGCGTTTCCCCCATCAGTCGTTGTTTGGCACCTGGAGCAAAAAAGACTACGAAGCCGTCGCGGAAGCGATGGAGATCATGGACATTGCGAATCTTGCGCACCGGCACGTGGATGAACTGTCGGGCGGCCAGCGGCAGCGGGTGTGGATCGCCATGGCGCTCGCCCAGCAGACGGACATTCTCTTTTTGGACGAACCGACAACGTTTCTGGACATCACCTATCAGATTGAAATTCTCGACCTGCTGACGGATCTCAACCGCCGGTACGGCAAAACCATCGTCATGGTCATGCACGACATCAACCTGTCGGTGCGGTACGCGGATTATCTGTTCGCCATGCGCGAAGGAAGGCTCGTGGCCGAAGGCCGGCCGTCCGAGGTGGTCACCAGCGGGCTGATCAAGGACGTGTTCGGGCTGGACGCCGTGATCGTGCGGGACCCGGTGTCGGGCGCGCCGTCGGTGGTGCCGAAGGGCCGGTACCACAACGGCGCGGGCGGCATCGCGTCCCGGGAATCCGGCTATGCGGCCGATTGGCAGGCTGCCGGACAGGCGCCCAAGGGAAAGGCCGAAGAGGGCGCGGCCACGGTGACCGCCGTGAAGGCCGGAAGCTGAGAACAGCATGGAGGCGGACCGATGAGCGGACGCGATGTGTACGACGTGACCATCGTCGGCGGGGGACCGGCGGGTCTTTATGCGGCTTTTTATGCCGGCCTTCGGGAAATGAAGACGAAAATCATCGAATACCACCCTTTCCTGGGCGGCAAGATCAACATTTATACGGAAAAGCTCATCTGGGACGTGGGCGGCCTTGCGCCGGTAACGGGGCAGCAGCTCCTGGAGCAGCTGATCCGGCAGGGGACGCTATTCGATCCGACGGTGGTGCTGGGCGAGAAGGTGACGTCCATCGAGAAAGACGGGGATGGATTTGCGCTTCGGACGGCGTCCGGGCAGCTTCATTTTTCCAGAACCGTCATCCTCGCCGTCGGCTACGGCATCCTGAAGCCGGTCAAACTGACGCTCGAAGGCGCGGAGCGGTTCGAAGGGGTCAATCTGCATTACACGGTGAAATCCCTGGCCCATTTTCGCGGCAAGACGGTGCTGATATCCGGCGGGGGCCACGCGGCGGTGGACTGGGCGGACGAGCTCGGCGAGGTGGCGGAAAAGGTCTATCTTGCGTATCGCAGGGGTGAGCTGAAAGGCCACGAAGCGACCGTCGCGAAGCTGAAAAAGAAGGGCGTCGTCTTCCTGCCGAATACGGTCATGGAAAGGCTGATCCCTTCGGCGGACGGGGCGGCCGTCTCCAGCGTCGCGCTGCGCCGGAGCGGGAAAGGGGCTGCGGCTTTGACCGAACTGGCCGTCGACGAAGTGGTGGTTTGCCACGGTTTCGAGAACGACAGCGAACTCATCCGGAGCAGCAAGGTCGACATCCGCATGCGGGGCGAGTACTGGATCGACGGGACGCCGCACGGCGAAACGTCGGTGCCCGGCCTTTTCGCCGCCGGCGACGCGCTGGGCTATGACGGGAAGCTGCATCTCGTCGCCGGCGCCTTCCAGGACGCGGCCAACGCCGTCAACCGCGCGAAGAAGTTTCTCTCGCCGGAGGCCGGGGACGCCGCCATGGTGTCTTCCCACAACGAGCGGCTTCAGGAAAAAAATCAAGAGCTTAAAAAGCTATTGTTTTCGTGAGTCTCCGAATGGCGTTCCTGTGACGCCCGCGAGGGAGGAGGTGCGCGTTTCCATGCATGCGCTCGCCATCGGGGGCTCCGGCATGCTGTCGGGCGCCAGCTTGTGGTTGGCCGAACAGGGTTACCGGGTTTCCGTGATCGGCCGCAATCCGCAAAAGCTGCGGCGGCTGAGCGAACGGAATGCCAATCTTTTCGGGGTTTCTGCGGATTATGCGCAGGCGGCGGAATTCGCCGCGGCGTTGCAGGACCTGATGAAGAGCCGGGGACCGGCGAGCCTTGTGGTGGCCTGGGTTCACTTCGACGAGAACCGCCGGCGGCGTCAGGTTTCCGTGGAAAACGGCGCCGCCGGCAGCCCTTCCCGATTGCACAGATTCGCGTCGGCCGGATGGTTCGCCCAGGCGTAGCGCACGTGCCTGGGGTCACGAATCCGCTCGTGCGACACCAGCACGGTATCGCCGGAGATGACCGCCCGCGCCGGATGCCAGATTCCGTCCGGACCGAGGACGGCGAATCCCGCGGGTTCCTTGCCGTCGCGGGTCGTCAGGCCTTGCCCCGCATGGTCGAACCAGACCCGGATGGCTTCTCCCTCCCGTTCCATCCGACGGTACAGGGGGCCGCTGTGGACGATGTTCTCGCCGTGGGCGAGGCGCCGCGCGCACAGAGCCAGCCGCTTTCCGAGCGTTTTTTTGTCCTGCGGATGCAAATCGTTGGGCTCCCCGATGTCGATGGCCACCGCCATGGCCGTGTTGGGGATGTCCAGGCATTTGCGCTGCTGTTCCCGCAGCTCGGCCCATTTTTCAAGACCGCCATCCATGTCTTCAAAATTGGCCAGCTGCACGAAAATAAACGGAAAATCGCCGATCTTCCACAGACCGCGCCAGTCCCGCACCATTTCCCGGAACAGCCGGCTGTATCCTTCGGGTCTGGCCACGTTGGATTCGCCCTGGTACCACAGCACGCCTTTGATGGCGTACCGGCTCACCGGCGCGATCATCCCGTTGTACACGCCCGCGGGCATGTATTGGAAAAACGTCTGTGGCGCAAGTTCTTTCTCCGCCACCGCGCCCACCCGGTATTTCCAGGTTCCCGACAGGTCAAGCGCCTGTCCGCCCGCGACGAGTTCGTAAGGCATGCCGCGGATGAATTCGCCGGTGTTAAAGATGCTCAGGACGCGCACCGCGATGGTGTTTTTGCCCGGTTTCAGCACGCCGGGCGGGATGGGATAGCGCCGGGGCGGATAACGGTAGGCGACGCTTCCGACGAGGCGGCCGTTTACGTATGTTTCGTCGGCGTCCACCACCGTGCCCAATCGAAGCAGCGCCCCGCCCTCCGCCATCGAAGGCGCAACTTCGATTTCCCGGCGGAACCAGACCGCTCCGCGCACGTTATCCAGACCGCACGTGCGCCAGGAACCGGGCAGCGCGAAATCGCCCCAGTCCGAGGTGTCGAGGCGCTCCCGGTGCCAGCCTTCTTTCCGCCCCGCGTCCCTCGCGTTCAGTTCCTCGTGCCACCGCCGGTGGCGTTCTTCGTCGCGTTTCTGCGTGGCTTCCACATAGGCGTCGTCCTTGCAACGGTCCAATAGCTCATCGTATCCTCCCAGCCGCCGCAGCGTCGGTTCGCTCATCCACGCTTCCACGGGCGTTCCGCCGACGGCCGTCAGGATGAGCCCGACGGGAACGCCGTAACGCTCGTGAAGCTCCCTGGCGAAGAAAAATCCCGCCGCGCTGAAGTCCATGACCCGCTCCCCGACCGCGGCGATCCACCGCCCGCCGGCCACCTCTTCCCGGGGACCGTGAAAATCGTACGTCATGGGCACCGTAAACTGGCGCACCTGCGGCAGACGGACGTTCCGGACCTCTTCCGCAAACAGGTCCAGCGTGCGGCGCACCGGCAATTCCATGTTGGACTGCCCGCCGAGCACCCACACGTCGCCGACCAGCACGTCGCGGATGATCCGCTCGTCGCCGTCTTCGTCCACGATGCGCATCTCGTGCGGGCCGCCCGGCGGAAGATGTTGCAGCGCCACTTTCCAGCGGCCCAGGTCGTCGGCTTTGGTTTCCCAGGTCCGGCCAAGGAATTCGACCCGAACGCGGCGAAGGGGGCGCGTTTTTCCCCAGACGGCCGTTTCGGCGTCCCTCTGCAAAACCATTCCGTCGCTCAGCAAATCGGACAATTGCATGCTGCTCCGCCTTTCCTGGCAGATTGGTTTTGTGGCAACCCGCAGACTCATTGTCTGTTATTGTGCTGTGATATTGTCAGGGTGTAACTGTTCCGAGAAAATGTCAGTATGGACAGGGAGCAGATCACCTTGACGAAGAGCGAACTGAAACGTGCTATGGTTGTCGAGAAGTGGATGGAGGGCCGTCTCACGGAACAGGATGTTGCGCGCACGCTCGGCATCAGCATCCGGCAAGCGTATCGGCTCAAGGCCAAATATCGTCACGGAGGTGCAAAGGCCATCGCTCATGGGAATCGGGGCCGAAAGCCCGTTCACACCTTGGCCGACTCGCTCAAACAACGCGTGATGTCCCTGTACCGGGATCGCTACTTCGGAAGCAATGCCACCCACTTTGCCGAGCTTTTGGCCGAACACGAGGACATCCATTTAAGCGTCTCTTCGGTCCGCCGCATTCTGCTGGAAGGCCGCCTTCGTCCCGCACGCTTGCGCCGTCGTCCAAAGGCTCACCGATCGCGGCCCCGTAAACCTCAAGCGGGCATGCTGTGGCAGATTGATG
>LZRV01000047.1 GCA_002159065.1 Paenibacillaceae bacterium ZCTH02-B3
TACGGACGCGCTACCGTGAACTGCGGGCGCTGGGGGTACCGGAACACTTCGTCCATATGATGGCGAACTCACGCCGGGGGCCATGGGAGATGTCCCGCAACCTGAACAACGCCCTTGACACCCGATATTTTCAGGCGCAAGGGCTGGTCAGCATGCTTGAATGTTACTTGGCATTTCGTTAACTCTTCGGAACCGCCTGGTGCGGACCCGCATGCCAGGTGGTGTGAGAGGACGGGGGCTAGCCGCCCCCTTCTACTCGATTTGCGGAATTTTGTGGCCGGCACCGGTGTCAGGACGAGCCCATCGGGCTTATAATGCAGTATCCGCATGGGCTGCTGTCCCGGATGCCGCGGCAAGGTTCCCGGACACTGGCGCCGGGCAAGGTTCCACGGCACGGGGACCGATGCGGGGTTCCGTTGCATGGTTCTGTCGATGGGTTCCGTTGCACGGTGCCGCCGATGGGTTCCGCTGCATGGTGCCGCCGAATGGCGGGAATCCCGCCGTACGGGCTCCGTCACAGGGACGTGCTTACAAGTTTCCGGGCAGGGAGGGAATCCTATGGTGCGGGAGGCCGCCTGGATCGTCATTTCGTTCAGCGCCCTTGTCGCGGGCGTGTCCGTGGCCGTCGCCGTCTTTTTTCTCTGCAGAACGATGCGGCGCCTGCGCGAGGACGTCGCGCGACTGGCCGATTCGGCCGAAGCGGCGCTGGTCCCGTGGCAGACCGTCGGCGAACGGACGGCGGATATCGCCGGCCTGTTCCATCGAAGCCTCATGGGATTCGCGGCGCTGGCCGAAGGCGGGCGAATGTTCGGCGAATCGGTGTTCCGGGCGGCGCGGGCCGTCTCCCGCCTGATCGACGGGTGGATTGCCGCGGTCCCGGAGCCGCATGCGGGTCGTGCGGAGGCGGAGCGCGGACGGCAAGCGGAACCCGGCCTGGAAGAGGCGGGACCCGGGCGGGCTGAGGCGGAACCCGGCATGGAGAATGCGGGGACCGGGCAGGCCGAGGCGGAATCCTGTCTGAAGGAGGCGGGACCCGGACAGACAGAAGGGAAGCCTGGTCCGGAGGAAGCGGAGCCAGGGCAGGCGGAAGCGGAACCCCGACCCGAAGCGCCGGGACCGGGCCGGGCCGAGCGGGACGGAAGCCGCGGGGAACAACGCGCATGACAAATCTTAAGGAAAGGAGCGGGTGTGGGATGGCCAAACCCAGCAAGATCCAGCCTTTCATCTGGGGCGCCGTGGCCGGAGCGGTCGCCGCGCTGCTTCTGGCGCCGAAATCCGGCCGCGAAATGCGCAAGGACATTGTGAGGTCGGCGAAGGCTGCGGGCAGCAAGACGGCCGAATACGGACGCCAGGCCGGCGCCGCCGCCAAGTCGTTCGCCGGCAAGACCGCCGCCGTCGCGTCCAGCGTCAGGAAGGCGGCGAACCGGATCGTCACCGAGCTGCGCGTGCGCAAGGATGATGACGGAGAAGCCGGCCGTGGCGAGGAAGACACGAAAGCCGTCTGACGGACCGCCGTGCGCCGCCCGAACCCGACGGGCTGCGCGCACATTTTGAAGACGGATGCGGACCCCAAGGTACATTTTGCGGGCGTCCGTCATAAAGTATCATGCCTTTGCATCCAGCCAAAAGAAAGCGGTGTTTTCGTGCAACGGGCAATTGCGGTTCTGGACTCCGGCGTCGGCGGTCTCACCGTGGTCAAGGAAATCATGCGGCAGCTGCCCGGCGAACCCGTCCTCTACTTCGGCGACACCGCCCGGGCGCCGTACGGCCCGAGACCGTCGCATGAAGTGATCCGTTTCACCTGCGAAATCGTGGACGATCTGCTCCGGTTCCGCCCGAAGATGATCGTGGTGGCCTGCAATACGGCGACCGCGCTGGCTCTGGACGAAATCCGGAAACGCTCGCCCCATCCCGTGGTCGGCGTCATCGACCCGGGCGCGCGGGCGGCGGCCGGGCGCACGAAATCGGGCGTGATCGGCGTCATCGGGACGGAAGGGACGATCCGCAGCGGAGCCTATCAAGCCGCCCTCCGCCGGCTGTCGCCCCGGGTCCGCGTCGTGCAGCTGGCCTGTCCGGAGTTCGTGCCCCTGGTGGAAGCGGGGAAATTCGATTCCCCGGAAGCGTACGGGGTGGTGGCGCGATCCCTTGCGCCCCTGAAAGGTTGCGGTCTGGACACCCTCATCCTGGGATGCACGCACTATCCGTTTCTCGCCCGGATGATTTCCGAATTCATGGGACCCGAAGTCGCGCTGATCAGTTCCGCGGAAGAAGCCGGCCGGGAAGTCGGCGCGGTGCTGCGCGGGTCCGGGCTGGCCGCCGCCAGCCGCGGGCCGATCATGCACCGTTTTTTCTGCAGCGGGGATCCGCGCAAATTCCGGGAAATCGCCCGTCTGTGGCTGGGCGAGTCGTGCCGGCGGACTCCCACCCTGTGGCAGGTGCGGGCCGTCGGCTGAACGCTCACATGCGGGATTTCAGATCGTGCCGGATAAACCGGTCGGAAGCCGCAAGTTCCCTCAGCGCCTCTTCGGCTCCCGGACGGCAGGCGGCCGCGCCGGTCTCCGTTCCTTCCGGCAGCAAGTAGCAATTGCCGTTTTCCGCCGCGCCGTCCGGGGAAGGGAGGTAAAACACCTTGCCGTCCGTGAACGCGCCGTTGCGGAAAACCACCGGTTTCGCTTCATCCGTGAGCAGGCTGACCCCCGCCCAATGGAGGCCGCCGGCAGGAATGCCGAGCAGATGCAGGAGCGTCGGCGCGATGTCGGTCTGGCCGCCCGCCTTCCCGATCACCCCCGCGTGCGCATCGCCGGGAAGATGGATGAGGAGCGGCACTTTTTTCAGCAGCATCTCTCTTTCCAGCTCATTCAGGGGGCGGTTGAACAACCGTTCGTAAAGGGACCAGTCCGTAACGGAATTGTCGTGGTCTCCGAAAAAAACGAAAATCGTGTTGTCCCAGAGCCCTTCCCGTTTCAAGAGTTCCACCAGTTCCCCCACGGCTTCGTCCACGTAATGCGCCGCCTGCAGATAGTCTCCGAGGATGGTGCCCTCGAGGGAGCCTGTTTCGAGTTTTTGCAGGCCGGCGGGCAGTTTGTAGGGATGATGGCTGGTCAGGGTGACCGTCATGGCGTAAAAGGGCTGGCGGTCCCGTTCTTTGAGCCGCTCCACGGTTTGGCGGAAAAACGATTTGTCTCCGAGCGACCAGCCGAGGGGTTCATCCATTTCGAAATCCAGCAGGCTGAAAAAAGCCTCGTATCCCATGCCCCGGTACATGTTGGTCCGGTTCCAGAAGCTCGCTTCGTAGGCGTGGTGGACGGTGGCATCGTAGCCTTCCGCGCCCAGGAGCGCCGGCAGACAATCGAATGAACGGTCCGCATACCGCACGAATACAGACCCGGACGGCGCCGGATGCAGCGAGCAGTTGGCCGCGAAATCGGCGTCCGAAGTCCGGCCGGCCGCCGTCTGGTGGTAAAAGTTCGGAAAATACAGGCTGGTTTCGATCAGCCGGTTCAGACTGGGCGTCACTTCCCGGCCGCCCACCGTGAGACCGAGCACGAATGTCTGAAACGCCTCGGCCTGCACGACGAACACGTTGGCGCCGCGAAAGGCGCCGAACAGCGGGGCTGATTCCGACGCGCGCCGCAGCGTTTCCCGCTCGGCGAACCAGCCGCGGACTTCCGCAAGTTCCGTTTCGGACAAGCTTCCGCCGGATCCGTGCTCCCGCGCGAAACGGTACACGTCGTAACCGTGGAACCCCAGGAGACCGGTGACATTGTAGATCGGGACGTTCCACCACTCGCCCCCGAACAGCCCGCGAGCCCAGCCTTCTTTCTGCTCTTGGACGGGGACGGCGATGAGCAGCCAGCCCGACACCGCAAGGAGCGCGGCGAGACCGGAGCGCAGCAGCCTTTCCCGCAGGCGCTTCGCCGGCGTGGACGCCGGATGCGGTCCGGCCAGCCGGATCGAACGAACGGCCAGCGCCAGGGCAATGGGCAGGTCGGCGACGAGCGCCAGATCGCCGGGCCTCAGCAGGGACAGGATGCTGTCCTCCACATCCGCGGCCTGCCCGGCCTGCATCAGCACGGGGACGGTGATGAAATCTCTGAAATTGCGAAAATAGACAAGATCGGCAAGCATGAGCAGCGAAAGAAACGCATCGATGCCCGCCAGCGCCGCCGCCCGCAAGCGCCGTCCGAGCGGGATCGTCCAGCAGACGGCCAGCAGCGCGGCTCCGGCGTTGACGAGCCATTTCCACCGGTTCATGCCGCCCACGTCGAACTGGCCGTCCAGCCAACGCAGCTTGAGCAGCAAAACAACGGCGACCAGGAACGCTCCCCAGACCGGCCAGCTCCGGATCCGCCAAACGGCCGGCCGCGGCGGCGCGGTGTCCGCGGAAGCGACAGTGTGGAGGCGCATGGTCTGACACCTCTTTTCTCTCCGCTCCATGGAAATGTATCTCTGTAACGGCTAGTATATCGGATTCTTTCGCCGGAATGAAATTTCGGCCGTCCGCACGCTCAGCCCCCCGGATTGCGCCGCCGCTCCTTTCGCCGGAGTTCCGCGCCGGGCACGACGGCACGGATCCAGATCGCGGCGGCCAGCAGCACGCCCGCCGACACCAGGAACAACCCGTTGATGTCGACCAGTCCGAACACCGCGCCGCCGACGATCGGCCCGCACATGTTGCCCAGGGCGAGGGCGCTGGTGTTGTAGCCGAACACCCGGCTCACCATGCCGTCCGGGGTGTAGCTGCGAATCAGCGTATTCAGGGCCGGCGCGATGCCTCCCAGGAAACTTCCGAGCAAAAAGCGGTAGAACAGCAGCTCGCCGACGGAACCGGCGAACGCCTGCGGGACGAACATCAGGGCGGCGCCAATCAGCGTGATGAACAGCACCGGGGCGGGACCGGTACGGTCGCTCAGCCGGCCCAGCAACGGCGCAAAGATCATGTTGGAAAACGCCGTGACGGAGCCGACGAAGCCGGACCAGAAGGCGATGTTCGCCATCGATTCATGCAGGCGCTGAATGTAAAGCGGGATGAACGCGACCGGACACAGGAGCGCGAACTGGAAGGCGAAGGTCGTGCCCAGGAGCGCCGCCAGGCGCTTGTCCCTGAGGAGCTTGCGCACATCCTCGGCCATGCTGGTGGCGGGCTGCGCCGCTGCTTTCTCCCGGTCGAAATTCTCCTTGATCAAAATCCAGCTCAGGATGGAGGCCAGAAAGAGCAGCCCGCCGGTGATGTAGAAAATTGGCCGGAACCCGAACGCGTCGGCAAAAAGACCGCCGATGAGCGGCCCCAGAATCGTGCCCGCGGTGATGCCGGACTGCAGCGTGCCCATGGCGAAGCCCATTCGGGCTTTGGGCGCCGTGGCGGACATGAGGGCGATCGCCGCCGGGTTGTAGCCGGAAATGACCCCGTTCAGCAGCCGCAAAACAAGAAGGTGCCACGGTTCCGTGGCAAACCCCATCAGGATCGTGATCAGCCCCATGCCGAATCCGGAACGCAGCAGCATGACCTTGCGCCCGATGCGGTCCGCGACGCGGCCCCAGATCGGCTGAAACAAAAAAGACGTCACGAAATTCGCGGCAAAGATGGCGCCGCCCCAGGCGCCGATCGCGCTTTCGTCCGTGACGCCCAAATCCTGTTGCAGAAAGAGCGGCAGGAAGGGAATGATCATGGTCATGCCGGACATGACGAAAAACGTGCCGAACCAGAGGACGCCCAGATTGATCTTCCAGCGCTCCACTGCCGTCACCCCGCATCGCGCTTATCGGCGCCGGACCGTTGTCCATGCAAGTCCAAGTATACTTCAATTTTGCCGCCTTGAGAAATCTCCCCGCAAACCGCTTCCGCCGGAAGCTTCCGCTGCGGAAAAATTCGGCCGGTCGAAGCGTCCCAAAAAATTATTGAAATTTTGCGGGAAACCGCGTATACTGTTCTTAGACGTTAAACGTTTAATAACATTGACAGCGGTTTCACCAATGGAAAAAGCGAATGAGGGGCGGAAATATCCGGATTCCGGGCGGAAAACCGGATCATTTTTGAACTTATCCTTCCACATATCCCAATATTTTTTTATTCTAAAGTTAAACGTTTAACATCCAAAGGAGCCGTGACCGTGAAAAAGCGGGCGACCATCAAGGACGTGGCCAAATACGCGGGGGTATCCACCGCGGCGGTGTCGTACGTGCTCAACGGCAAGGAATACCGGGTATCTCCCGACACGGCGGAGAAAATCCGCGAAGCGATCCGGGAGCTCAACTACATTCCGGACTATTCGGCCAGAAGCCTGGTCAAGAACGCTTCCAAACTCATCGGCGTCATCATTCCGCAGACCGAGGACAGCAAGCAGCTCATCCTGGAAAACCCTTTCTACAGCGAAATGGTGAGCAACATCGAATCCCGGCTGCGGGAAAGCGGCTATCATCTCATCCTGTCCGGCGTCGACAAGGGGGAAAGTTATCTGGACCTGTCGGTGCAGCGCAATCTGGACGGCGCCATCATCATGGGCATCTATCCCGAACAGTTTTACGCCGAACTCAAGCAGGTGGAAATCCCCATCGTGCTGATCGACAGCTACATCAACGACCCCTGGTTTTCCAAGGTCGGCGTCGACGACGAGTACGGCGGCTACCTGGCCACCTGCCATCTGATCGAACGGGGCCATCGCAACATCGCCCTGGTCACCGGCAGCATCCGCAAAGACGGCGTCGTCGAGAAAAGATTTCTCGGATACAAACGCGCCCTGCGGGAAGCGGACATTTTTTACAACCCCGACCACGTGTTCGAACATTCCGTCAGTTACGCCTACGGCTATGAAGCCGGCAAAACCATCGCCTCGAAACATCCCGAAATCACGGCGGTGTTCGCCACGGCGGACATGGTCGCTTTCGGCGTCATCCAGGGCATCAAGGAAGCCGGCAGGGAAGTGCCCGACGACATTTCCGTCATCGGCTTCGACGACATCTTCCTGTCCCGCATGTTCGTGCCGCCGCTCACGACGGTCCGGCAGGACATCGCCCTGAAGGGAAAAAGGGCGGCGGAACTGCTGCTGGAAATCATCGAATCCGACGAGCCGGAGAAAATCGACCGAAAAGAAGTGACCATTCCGCTGTCCATTGTGGAGAGGCAGACCGTACGACCGCTCAAGCCGCGGTCCTGAGCGCGGACAGCGCCGGGACCCGTGGAACCCGACAGAGCATTCCGATGCGGAGGTGAGCGACCAGGAATTTTCGGCCGCGCAATTTCGGGTTGTCGGACATACCGGATGCAAGGAAACGGAGAATCGCGCAGGGAGGAATCAAAATGAAGGGGATCGAAAGATACTGGAAAATGCTTGCGGTGTGCCTGCTGGCGCTGGCCATGGCGCTGACGGCCTGCTCAAGGGGAGGGCAATCGTCGGACGGCTCGCCGTCGCCCTCGTCCTCTCCGTCGCCCGGCGCCGCCCAGCCGGCTGAAAGCAGCCCGGCACAGCCCGAGACGGTCACCGTCAAATTCACCAACTTCTCCGCCTCGGGGGACAACGAAAAAGTTCTGCAACAGATGAAAGAAGAGTTCGAACGGCAAAACCCGCACATCAAGGTGGACATCGAAACGCTGCCGTTCAATGACTATTTCACCCAGATGCAGACCCGCGTGGCGAGCGGCACGGCTCCCGACGCCTACGAATTGAACTACGAAAACTTCATCGCCTATGCGAAGAAAGGTGTCCTGCTTGATCTGACGCCGCTGTTCGGCAACTTCGACACGTCGGCGCTAAACAAGAACGCCCTGGAAGCCTTCCGGGCGGACGGCAAGCAATACGGCCTTCCGGCCAGCTTCTCCAACGTCGTGCTGTTCTACAACAAGGATCTGTTCGACCAGGCGGGCATCGATTATCCGACGAGCAGCTGGACCTGGGCCGACGTCAACGCCGCGGCGGAGAAAATCCGCGCCCTGGGGAAAGACATCTTCGGCATCTACCAACCGGTCCAGTTCTGGGAGTTCTACAAAACGGTGCGCCAGAACGGCGGCGGCCTGATGAACGACGACATGACGGCGTTTACCGTCGACCGGCCGGAAAACGTGGAAACGCTCCAACACCTGGTGGACCGCATCCTCAAGACCAACGTCATGCCGACGGAAGCGCAGATGGCCGGCATGGGCGACTGGGATCTGTTCAAGTCCGGCCGGCTGGGGATGCTGGTCACCGGCATCTGGGCGTTCCCGGACTTTGCCTCGAACATCACCTTCAATTGGGACATCGAAGTGGAACCGGGCAACAAGCAAAAGGCGACGCACTTCTTCTCCAACGGCCTGGTCATCAACAAGGACAGCAAAGTGGCGGAAGCCGCCTTCGAATGGGTGAAGTTCATGTCCGCCAGCCGCGAAGCGGCCATGATCCGCGTCGAGGCGGGCTGGGAGCTGCCGGCGGTGACCTACGAAGACGTGCAGCAGAAGTACCTGCAAGTCACGCCGCCCGACAACAAGAAGGCGGTGTTCGAATCGCTGGACTATCTGGTGACGCCGCCCGTGGTGGAACAAAACGCGGAAATGACCGACATCATCAACCTGCATCTGCAGGCGGCGGCCATGGGCGCGAAGTCGCCCGCCGACGCGCTCCGCGACGCGCAGGCGGAACTTGAGAAAAGAATCAACCTGTAACGGGACCGCATCACCGACACGTCGGCACGGCGCCGGCCGGGCGCCGTGCCGCGTCATCCGCGCGCGGGAAGCGGCGGGAACCGACATCCGACCCGGGAAGGGGAGAAGCGGATGGAGCACAGCAGAAGGCAATTCGGACGATTCGCGGCGTTCTGGTTTCTCCTGCCCTGCCTGGCGGGTCTGATCCTGTTCAGCATCATCCCGGTTTTTTACGCCTTCTGGATCAGCTTCACCGACTGGGACGGGCTGAAGCCGATCGATCCGCGGGCCGGCGTTCCCGGGTTCGTCGGTCTGGACAACTATGCCGCGATCCTCGCCGGCGAAGAATTCTGGCGCGTGCTGCGCAACACCCTGTTCTTCATCGCGATGTACCTCCCGCTCATCCTGGCCGCGTCCATTTCGGCGGCGATGTTGCTCAACCGTCCGTATCGGGGTGTCGCCGTCTACCGGGTGCTGTTTTACATTCCGGTGCTGACGAGCTGGGTGGCGGGCGCCCTGATTTTCAAGTCGATCCTGAGCCCGGAATACGGCGGCGTCAACGATATTCTGCGGATCTTCGGCATCCCCGGACCGGGCTGGCTGTACGACGCGAAATGGGCGATGCCGGGCATCGTGCTCGCCAGCATCTGGAAGGACATGGGCTTTTTCGCCCTCATTTTTCTCGGCGGCTTGCAAGGCATCGATACGGACTGCTATGAAGCGGCCAAGATCGACGGGGCGGGGGTCTGGCAGCGGTTTTGGCACATCACGCTGCCGCTCCTTTCGCCGATCACCTTTTTCGTCATCGTCATCTGCCTGATTTTCTCGTTCCAGCTGTTCCCGCAGGTGATGATCATGACGGACGGGGGGCCGATCGGCGCGACGCAGGTGATGGTGGAACGCATCTACCGTTACGCGTTCAGCTATTACAAGATGGGGTACGCTTCCGCCTTTTCCTTCATCCTGTTCGCCATCATCTTCGTGTTCACGTACCTTCAGCTGAAATTGCAAAAGAAGTGGGTACATTACGATGCTTAAGCGTTACGCAGGGCCCGTGTTGTTCCATGCGGCGGCGACGGTGATCGCGGTCATGGTGCTGATTCCGTTTTTCTGGATGATCAGCACGTCCTTGAAGAGCAAAGGGGCGCTCACCGCGGTGCCCATCCAGTGGATTCCGGAGGAAATCAGCTTCGAGGGCTACCGCAAGGTGTTCGAAGTGTTTCCGTTCGCCCGGACGATCCTGAACAGCGCCATCATCGCCGTCTTGACCGTCTCCATCCGGCTGACGGCGGCCTCCATGGCGGCGTACGCCTTCGCCAAGATCCGGTTCCGCGGCCGGGAAACGCTGTTCGCCCTCATTCTGGCCACCATGATGATTCCGCAGCAGGCGACGTTCATCCCGCTGTTCCTGGTGATGAAGGAGCTGGATCTCGTCAACACCTTCACGGGCGTCGTCGCGCCGTCGATCTTCAACGCCTTCGCCATTTTCATGCTGCGCCAGCACATGCGGACGATCAGCGACGCTTACATCGACGCGGCGGTCATGGACGGCGCCGGGCACCGCACGATCTTCATCCGGCTGATGGTGCCGCTCAGCGCGCCCATTCTGGCCACCCTGGCCGTGATCGCGTTCATGGACGCCTGGAACGACTACCTGTGGCCCCTCGTCATGCTGACCGAACCGAAAAAGATGACGCTGCCGCTTGCCCTGAGCAAACTGAGCGGCCAATACGCCACCGACTACAACACGCTCATGGCGGGCAGCCTCATCTCGATCGTGCCCATCTTGATCGTCTTCCTCGCCGCGCAGAAACACTTCAGAGCCGGCTTGCAGGTGGGCGGTCTGAAAGGATGAACGCCGTGAATTCGCAGGAAAGAACGCAATGGGGCGCCCTCCGCGCCCGTTCGGATACATTGGACGCCGTGACGGCGGCGTTTCTTTGTTGGCGGGATGTGCATGTCGACCGGACGTTCGACGGATGCGAAGCGTATTTGCGGCGCCGGGCGCCGGAATTGAAAGAAAGTGAGCACTTCCTCGACGCTGCGCTGTGGCTTTGGGTGCTGGGCGAATACGCGGACGCCTCCGGCCGGACGGACGCGCTGCGGGAGCACGCCGCCGCCGTCCCGGGCGCCGTCGCCGCCGTCGGCCGCGGATGGAACCGGCCGTGCCCGCACTGGCTGGTTCCGGAAAGCCGCGGCATCCATCTCGTCAACCTGGCGATGGCCCACGGCGGTCTCAGGGCGGCGGACCGGCATTTCCGGGACGAAGAGGCGCGCCGCCTGATCAAGGAAATCCGCGAATTCGTCTTCGCCCATATGTTGCGCGAAGGCCGGGCGGTAGGCACCCTGGGAAGCCGCGAATCCGCCGGTGACGCGGGCGCCGCGGCGGTTCCCTTCGGGCTGCTGGGCGCCGGAGATCTGGTCCTTGTCGCCGCGGCGGACTGGCTGGAAGAGCATCTGACGGACGAAGGCGGGGTCCGGTTTTCCCTGCACGATACGCGCTACGGGGGATGCGCGCGGCCGGACCTGACGGCGCTCCTCGCCTGGTATTACACGGAGCGCGGCGAACTTGCCCGGGCAGCCGAACTGCTGGAGATTGTCCGGCGGCTTATGGAGCGCGACGGGAAACTGCCCGAATACGACACCGCGACGGCGCGCATTTCCCAATACGCCCGCCATGACCTGGAAACGTTCGGACCTCCCCGGGAAAGCGACCTCGCCCGGATCGTCCTCGGGATCGCGGAATGGAATCTGGAGCGCAAATCCGCGGGGAGCGCCGCGGGCGGCACGGGCCTCAAGATCGTGCACCGCCCGGCGGGCACCCGATCGCCCTATGTGAAGGAAGCGGCGGAGCGTTTTCCCCGGGAGCCGGAGGAAGGCGACGCCGTGACGGTGCACCTGCTGACGGTGCCGTTCCGTCCTTCGCAACAGGCCATCGTCCAGGTGGCGGCGGACGGCGCGGACTGGGACCGGGCGGTATCCGTCCCGATGGAGCCCGGCACGGCCGAAGACGGCACGCGGATCTGGCGGGCGGAGATCGGGAAATTCGCCTCCGGAAGCCGGGTGGCCTACCGGTTTGTCGTCACCGAAGGGGAGACGACCGCCGTCTCCGATCCCTATTCCTTTCGGGTCAGGGGCTGGCGGCCTCTGAGACCGGCTGCGCTGTATGCCCGTGCGGACAGGGCGGAGCTTGTGTTCCAGCCGCTTGAAGGCATGGAAGCGCGAGGCGTCCGGCCGCGTCTCACCCTGGACGCGCCGGGCGGCCGGTCGCTGCGCTGCGTTTTTGATCTGGTGAACGGGACGGATGCGCCGCCCGGCCCCATGGAGAAGGAAGCCGTCCTGGCCGGCGGAGGATGGCGGATTGCGGCGGACGCCGCCGGCGGTCATCTGCGTCTCACGGACGCGCAGGGCCGGGTCATCCTGCAAACTTACGATCACGGCGGGACGGCGCCGTTTGAAGCGCTCACGGACGGGGATGGCCTGGTGTACAGGCTGAGGCTCCATTTGCGCATGGAACCCGACGAACGGATGTATGGCACCGGAGAGCGCTACGCCGATCTGGAGTTTTCCGGCCGGACCGTCGACCACCACGTGTTCAACCAGTACCGGGACCAGGGGATGCGGACGTACATGCCCGTTCCCCTCGCGATCAGTTCGAAGGGCTACGGGCTCTACCTGCACACGGGAACCTATTCCGAGTTCCGGTTCGGCAGCCGGCTGGGCGACCGGTTCGAGGCGGAGGCGGAGCTCGTCCCCGACAGGCCGCGCCTGGAACTGTACGTCTTTCCGGGCAAGCCGGCCGAGGTGCTGGAAGCGTACACCGACGTGACCGGCAAGCCGCTCCTTCCGCCCAAGTGGGCTTTCGGCCCGTGGATGTCCAGCAACAACTGGGACAGCCAGGCGGTCGTCATGGAGCAGGTGGAACGGACGGTCCGCCACCGGATTCCGGCTACGGTGCTGGTGCTGGAACAGTGGAGCGACGAAGCGACGTTTTACATTTTCAATGACAGCCAGTACGAACCGAAATCCGGTTTCGACGTCCATCGATACGAAGACTTCCGCTTTCCGGAATGGGGGCGCTGGCCGGACCCGAAGGGAATGGTGGAAGCCATTCATGCTCACGGCATCCGGGTGCTCCTGTGGCAAATCCCGGTGATCAAATTCATGGAAGGCATTCCCCACGCCCAGCGGGACGAGGACGAGCGGACCGCCCTCGAGCACGGGCTTGTCGTCCGCCGGCCGGACGGCAGCCCCTACCGGATTCCGCCCTTCGAATGGTTCAAGGAAAGCCTCGTCGCCGATTTCACGAATCCGCTCACCCGCAAGTGGTGGTTTGAAAAAAGGCGCTACCTGATCGAAGACGTCGGCGTGGACGGGTTCAAGACGGACGGGGGCGAGTGCATCTACGGGGACGTGGTGTTCCATGACGGGCGCACCGGCCTGGAGATGCGCAACCTGTACCCCAATTTGTACATCGGCGCCTATCATGACTTCGTCCGGGAGCTCACCGGCGGCGACGCCGTCACCTTCAGCCGGGCGGGGTACGCCGGCGCGCAGAACTATCCGCTGCACTGGGCGGGGGACGAGCGTTCCACCTTCGAGGCGTTCCGCAGTTCCATCATCGCGGGGCTGACCGGCGGCATGTCCGGCATCCCCTTCTGGGGATGGGATCTGGCCGGTTTCCACGGCGACGTGCCGACGGCGGAGCTGTACGTGCGGTCGGCGCAGATGGCGGCGTTCTGCCCCGTCATGCAGTATCACGCGGAATCCAAGGGCCAGTTCAACCAGGACCGCACGCCCTGGAACGTGGCGGAGCGGACCGGCAAACCCTGGGTGCTCACCCTCTACAAGCGTTACGCCGACCTTAGGATGAACCTGTTGCCCTACATTTACGACCAGGCGATCCGCACCAGCCGGACGGGCGTGCCGCTCATGCGGGCGATGGCCCTCGCGTATCCGGACGACCCGCGCTGCGCCCGATTGAAGGAGCAGTACATGTTCGGCGACGCCCTGCTGGTGGCTCCCGTCGCGGAGGAGGGGCGGACCGTGAAGGACGTGTATTTTCCCGAAGGCTGGTGGCTGCCGCTCATTGGCGGCGAGATGCGCGAAGGAGGCCGCATGGAACGGGTGCCCGCCCCCCTCGAGGAAATTCCGGTGTTCCAGAAACACGACAGCGTTGTGGCCTGGAATCTGCCGGAGGATTACGCGCTGCCGGGCGATGTGGGCAACCGGACGGACGGCTACGTAAACCTCGCGTTCAGCCTGTTCCTCAAGGAACGCATCGACGAGACCTTCGAGGACGACCTGGGCAGCCGCGTGCGGATACAGGCGGAGCGCACGCCGGACGGGGCGCGCATCCGGCTGTCCGGGCCGTGCGCGGCCCCGGTGACGGTGATCCTGCGCCGGGTGCCCGAACCCCGCGCGGTGACGGAAGCGCGGGGCGGCGCGGCGCGGCCGCTCCGCCGGCACGACGGCCCGCTTTCGCTTGCGCCCGGCGGTTATGCCATGCACAACGGCGATCTCTGCATCAAGACCGACGGACGCGAAGGGGAATGGATCGTCCGGTTTTGAACCTGACGGACGGGTGATCTCACTTCCGGAGCCGCATCGCGGGATGCGGCTTCTTTTTTTGCCTCTTCCCCGCGGCCCGGCCCGGAATTCAAAGTATTGTCATACTCGGAAGGATTGCGGCGGTTGTGGCGCAAAAACAAAACAGGCATAATGAAACTTGGTGAAAAAGAACGAACGCCCGAAGGGGACGGACATGACGTTCAACGACCGTTTTTTGCGCGCCTGCCGCCGGGAGGCGGTCGACCGGGCGCCCGTCTGGTACATGCGCCAGGCGGGGCGGTACGATCCCGACTATCGGAGGATCAAGGAGAAATATTCCCTGCTGGAAATATGCCGCCGGCCCGAGCTGGCCGCGGAAGTGACGCTGATGCCCGTGCGCAAGCTGGGCGTCGACGCCGCGATTCTGTATTCCGACATCATGATTCCGCTGGAAGGGCTCGGCGTCCGGTTCGAAATCGTCCGGCACCAGGGACCGGTGATCGCCGAGCCCGTGCGCACCGCCGCCGATCTGGACCGTCTGAGACCGGGAGCCGCGGACGGCGGCCTGCCGCACGCCCTGGAGACGATCCGGATTCTGGTCCGGGAGCTCAAGGTGCCGCTCATCACCTTCGCCGGCGCGCCGTTCACCCTCGCGAGCTATCTGGTGGAAGGAAAGCCGACGCGCAGCTTCCGCCTGACGAAAACGATGATGTACGGCGAACCGGAGCTGTGGCATCGGCTGATGGGACTGCTCGCCGAGACCGCGGCCGCCTGGCTGCGCGCCCACGTGGAAGCCGGCGCGGGGGCGTTCCAATTGTTCGACAGCTGGGCCGGAGCCCTGTCGCCCCGGGATTACGAGCGGTACGTGCTTCCCCACGTGCGGGCGGTGTTTGACATGCTTTCGGATCTCGACGTGCCGAAAATCTATTTTCCGGGCGTGGGCGCGGGAGAGCTGTTGCCGCTGCTGGCCGGTTTAAAGGCGGACGTCATCGGCGTGGACTGGCGGGTGTCCCTCGCGGAAGCCCGGCGCCGCACCGGCGGGCGATTCGCCGTGCAAGGCAACCTCGACCCGTACGTGTTGACCGCCCCGACGCCCGTCATGCGGGAGCAGGCCGCGCGGGTGATCGACGAGGGCATGGCGGAACCGGGATACATTTTCAACCTGGGCCACGGCCTGTTTCCGGAAGCTTCATTGGACAAGCTGCGCGAGCTGACCGAATTCGTGCACGAATATTCCGCGGACCGCGCATCCAAAACCAGATGAAAAAGAGGCGTTGGCGATGAGCGATACGGCGCAAAATCCCGTTGGCGTATTGGTGATGTCCTACGGCACCCCCGCAGGATTCGACCAGGTGGAGGCGTACTATACCCATATCCGCCATGGGCGTCCGCCTTCCCCCGAGCAGCTGGCCGACCTGATCGAACGCTACCGCATGATCGGCGGCGTGTTTCCCTTGAGGGAGCACACGAACCGCCAGGTGGAAGGCCTTCAGCGGGAACTGGACCGGCGGGCGGGCAAGGGCCGCTATGTCTGCTATCAGGGTCTGAAGCACGTCCCCCCGTTCATCGAGGACGGCGTGGCGAAAATGGCCGAAGACGGCATCCGGCGGGCCGTCGGCATCGTGCTGGCGCCCCACGATTCCGCCATGAGCGTCGGCGCGTACATCAAGCGGGCGGAAGCGGAAGCCGGGAAGCAGGGGGTCCGCATGGCCTTTGTGCGGGAATACCACTTGCATCCCGAGCTGATCGGCGCCTTCGCGGACCGGGTGAAGCGGGCCCTGGACCGCTTCGGGGACCGGCGCGGGGACGCGCTCGTGCTGTTTTCCGCCCACAGCCTGCCGGAGAAAATTCTGGCCTGGAACGATCCGTATCCCGGCCAGCTGCTCGCCACGTCCCGCGCCGTGGCCGAGGCCGCCGGGGTGGAGCGTTGGAAATTTTCCTGGCAGAGCGCCGGGCAGACGGGGGAACCGTGGCTCGGGCCGGACCTTCTGGAGTCGCTGGAACAGGCCGCCGAAGAAGGCGTGCGGGAGGTGCTGGTGGCGCCCGTCGGCTTCGTGTCCGACCATCTGGAAGTGCTCTATGACGTCGACATCGAAGCCAAACGCTTCGCCGAAGAGAAAGGCATGCGCCTGGAACGGATCGAAATGCTGAACGACGATCCCCGCTTCATGCGGGTTTTGGCGGACTGCGTGCAGGCGGCGGAGGAGGGGTTGCCATGACGGCTGAGCCGTTCCGGGTCGCGGTGTTGGGCGGCGGGATAACCGGGCTCAGCGCCGCTTTTTACTTGCACCGGTTCGCCGAACGGCTGGGTCGTCCGATCCGGGTCACCCTGCTGGAAAGCTCCGACCGACTGGGCGGGCGGATCGACACCCTGCGCCGGGAAGGCTACGTGATCGAACGGGGGCCCGATTCGTTTCTCGCCCGCAAGACGGCGATGATCGACCTGGCCCGGGATTTGGGGCTGGACAAGGAGCTGGCGTACACTTCCCCGCTGGCCCGGACGACGTATATCGTGCACCGTGGGCGGCTTCATCCGATGCCGGACGGGCTCATGATGGGCGTTCCCTCCGATCTGGGCGCGCTGGCCCGCACCGGCGTCATCTCTCCCGTTGGCAAGCTGCGCGCCGCGTGCGATCTCTTTCTTCCCCGCCGCGGGAAGGACGGCGACGAGGCGGTGGGCGAGTTTTTGCGGCGCAGGCTGGGCCGGGAAGTGGCGGAGCGGATCGCCGAACCGCTTCTGGCGGGCATCCACGCCGGCGATCCCGACCGCCTGAGCCTGCGGGCGACCCTGCCGCAGTTCGCCGATCTGGAACGCAAATACGGCAGCCTGATCCGCGGCATGGCCGCCGTCCGCGGGCGGTCCGCTCCGGCGAATCTGCCGCCGGAAGCCCGCGGACGGACGTTCCTGAGCTTCCGGCGCGGCCTGTATTCCGTGGTGGAGGCCCTTGAGCGCCGGCTCCTCAGGGACGGCTGCGCCATCCGTTTCGGCGCCGCCGCCGTCTCTCTGGAAAGGAACGCTCCGGACGGCGCGCCTTACCGGATCGTGGCCGAAAACGGGATGGAAGTCGCCGCCGACGCGGTGATCGTGGCCGTCCCGGCGCCGGCGGCGGCCAGGCTCCTCGAACCGCATGTGGATGTGGAAGCCCTGCGCCGGGTGGAATACGTGTCCGTGGCCAACGTCGCCCTCGGGTACGACGCGCGCCGTTTCGGCCACAAGCTGGACGGTTCCGGTTTTCTCGTGCCCCGCGGCGAAGGGCGGGTGATCACCGCCTCCACCTGGACGTCGACGAAATGGCCGCACACCGCGCCGGCCGGCAAGCGCCTCTTGCGCTGCTACGTGGGCCGCGCCGGCGACGAGACGGCGGTCCATTTGCCGGACGATTCGCTGGCATATGCGGTCAAACGGGATTTGCGCGACCTCATGGATCTGACGGCGCGCCCGGAGCTGGTGGTCATCAGCCGGCACCGCAACGCCATGCCGCAGTATGCGGTGGGACACCTGGAGCGGATCGCGGAACTGCGCCGCCAGCTGGAAAACCGCCTGCCGGGGGTGATGGTGACGGGATCGGCCCTTGAAGGCGTCGGCCTGCCCGATTGCGCCGCGCAGGGCCGCAAGTCCGCCGCCGCCCTGCTGGGCCTGCCGGCCGGTGCCCGATGACCGGTCCTTTCGCTTTGAGCACTTCCTTCCCCGGGTATGGTATAATGGCTTCCCGAGAACAGGGAAGCCGGAGGATGCCGCCATGGAGCGCCTTTCCCGCAAGGAAAAATACCGACGCAAACGAGCACGCGCCAGGGTTCTCTTGGCGCTGAATTTGTTCATGCTGACCGCCCTCGTGTTGTTGGCCGGGCTTGTTTACGCCGCCTGGAGATACGGGGACCCGCCGCCTTCCGCGCACGGCCCCGGAAATTCCGCCGCCGCGGGCGACCCGGACGGTCCCGCCCCGGCGGGCGGCGGGCCCGGCGGAGCGGCTGCGGAAGCGTTTCCCGCGTCCCCTTCCCCTTCTTCGGACGCACCCGTCCGCCGGACGGTCACCATCGCGCTGGTCGGCGACCTGCTGCCCGCCGGCCGGGTGGCGGAGGCGATGAGGCGGGAGGGCGCCGACTATCCGTTCCGCAAGGCGAAGCCGTATCTGGAGGCCGCCGATCTGGCGGTGGGCAATCTGGAGACGCCCTTTACCTCGCGGGGCGTGCCCGCCGAAAACAAGCAATACGTGTTCAAGGCGCCGCCCGAATACGCCCCCGCCCTCCGGGAGGCGGGATTCGACGCGCTGTCGCTGGCGAACAACCACATCCTCGACCAGGGCCCGGAAGGGCTCGAGGACACCATCGCCCATCTGAAGGAAGCCGGGCTGGCCTTCATGGGAGCGGGACAAAACGAAGAGGAAGCCTACGCGCCGGCGATGCTGGAGCGAAACGGCATCACCGTCGCCCTGATCGGCCTCAGCCGCGTCGTCCCGGAAGTGTCCTGGAAAGCCGGACCCAACAGCCCCGGCGTCGCGGAAGCCTACGACACGACCCGCGCCGTCGCCGCCATCCGGGAAGCGGACGAGAAAGCCGATGTCGTCATTGTCTACATGCACTGGGGCGTGGAGCGGAACGACGTTCCCGAGCCGTACCAGCGCGAGATGGGCCGTGCGTTCATCGACGCCGGCGCCGACCTCGTGGTCGGCTGCCATCCCCATGTGCTGCAGGGGTTCGAGCCGTACAAGGGCCGGTGGATCGCCTACAGCCTCGGCAACTTCGTGTTCACCACCGCGGGATTGTCGAAAACCCAGGAGACCGGCGTCCTCGTGGCGGAATGCGAAAAAAGCGGGGAGTGCGCCCTCAAGTTCCATCCGATGTTCGCGGACAAATTCCAGCCGGCGCCCATGGAGCCGGAAGCGGCCCTTGCGCTGCTTGAGCGGCTCGAATCCGTCTCCTTCGGCGCGGACATCGGGCCGGACGGCAGCATCACCGCCGCGGCGGAAGGAGCGGATTCGGCATGACGGGACTTCGCGGTCCGGAGCGTCACCCGTGTGTCGCCCATCGCGGCTGGTCCGGCAAGGCGCCCGAAAACACCCTGGCCGCGTTCCGGATGGCGCTGTCGGAGCCTTCGGTGCGGTGGATCGAGCTGGACGTCCGCCTGTCCAGGGACGGGGTGCCGGTGGTTATCCATGATCCGACGCTCAGCCGCACGACGGACGGCAGGGGCCGCGTCGCCGAGCGGACGGCGCGGGAACTGGCCCGCCTCGACGCGGGCGGCTGGTTTCATCCGTCGTTTGCGGGAGAGCCGGTGCCGACCCTGGAAGAAGTGCTGGCGATGGCCGCCGGGCGGTGCCGGCTCAACATCGAGCTGAAAACGGACGATACGGAACGCGACGCCGTCGAACGCCTCGCCCGCGTGACGGCGGACATCCTGAAGGCGATGCGCCTGACGGAAGAGACCGTCGTCACTTCCGCTGATCCCGTCTGCCTCGGCGATTTGCGGTGGAACGCGCCGGAGCTTCGCCTCGGCCTGGTCGCGGGAAGGTACGCGCCGGGCCTGGCCCGCATCCTGCGCAAAAGGGGCATGTCATTCCTGGCCCTCGCTCACCGCAAATTGAACCCGGCGGCGCTTGCGGAATGCGCCAAGCACGGCGTGGACGTGATGGCTTGGACGGTCAACCGGCCGCGCGATCTTGCGCGCCTTGCGGCGATGCCGGAGCCGTTTCTTCTGTGCACCAACCATCCGGATCGCTGGCTGGCCGCCGTCCGGGGGCTCGCCGCGGCCGGAGCAAGGCCTCTCGCGAAACAATCGGCGCCCTGACGGCTGTGCTGCGATCAGTCCCGGTTTGTCTCGTCCGCCCCGCGCGGATTTTTTTTGTTTTTTTTCTTGCTCCGGTCCGAAAAATGGCGCCGCCGTCAAACCGGAATTCTCCGGCGGGCGTTAATCAGGAATGGACACGGGAACTTTGCGGCCGGAAAAATTTTCGTAAAATGAGGGGTGAGGGACTTGCGTCGATCCCTGGTCGCCGCCGGAATCCTGCTCGTCGCGGCCGCGATGCTGCTTGCCGCCTGCGGATTCGGTTCCCGGACGGACGACGCCGCTTCCGGAACGCCCGCCGCCTCCCAGGCCGCGGAAACGTCCGCAACGGCAACACCGTCGGCCGCGCCGCCGGAGTCTCCGTCCGAAACGCCGTCGCCGTCGCCTTCGGCTTCGCCGTCACCGTCGGCAACACCGTCGCCGTCACCGTCGGCAACGCCGTTGCCGTCGCCTTCGGACGCGCCTTCGCCGTCGCCGTCCGAATCGCCGGCGCCTTCTCCGGGCGCGACGCCGTCCGAATCGCCGGCGCCACCGCCCGAACCGAAGACGGTCGTGGTGGAAATCCGGAACTTCGCCTATTCTCCGGAGAAGGTGGAGATCAACGTGGGAGATTCCGTCCGGTTCATCAACCGGGACCGCATCGGCCACACGGCCACGGCGGACGACGGTTCTTTCAACACGGGCATGCTGGGGCAGGATGAGGAAGCCGTCATCACGTTTGACGAAGCCGGGGAGTTTCCCTATTATTGCATCCCCCATCCGCACATGAGGGGCACCATCGTGGTCAAGTGAACGGGAAAACGCGGCGACGCTGGAGGAAGGCCGATGCGTAACTTGCCGGACGGCGAACTGATGAAGCTGGTCAGGCAAAGACAGCGGCAGGCGCTGTCCGAGCTGTACGACCGCTACGCGGAACTGGTGTATTCGTACGCCTGGCGATCCCTGCGGGACGAAGGGGCCGCCCGCGAAATCGTGCAGGCGGTGTTTCTGCGCCTTTGGACAACCGAATCGGAATACGCGCCGGACAAAGGCCGTTTCTCCAGCTGGATCCTGGCCATCACCCGGAACATGTTGATCGACCGCCATCGGCGTCTCCGGAAGGAAGCCGCGCACCTCGTCCGGCCGGAACCGGAGATGCTGGAACGGGTCCCCGACCGGTCGGAGTCTCCCGAAGACCGGGCCATCCGGGGCGCGTTCCGCAGGCAGGTCCGGGAGGCTTTCCGTCATCTTTCGGCCCAGCAGGTTCAGCTTCTCGAGCATTTTTACTGGCAGGGTTACAGCCTGAGGGAACTGGCGGAACTTTACGGGCAACCGCTTGGCACCGTCAAGAGCCGGCTTCATCAAACCCTGAAAGTGTTGCGCAAGCATTTGCCGGCGGAGGAGGGGTGGCGATGACCGGACCGCATCCGATCTGCGATCGTCTGCTGGAGTATGTGACGGGGGAAATCGGCGCGGAAGACCGCGAAGCTTTTGAACGCCATTTGCCGGATTGCGAAGACTGCCGTCGTGAAGTCGAAACGCTTACGGCCGCATGGGAGGCGCTGCCATTCGACATGGAACGGATAAAACCGCCCCGGGACCTGAAGCGCCAGGTGTTCGCGGCCTTGGACGTGCTGGAGGGGAAGCCCGCGCCCGGAACCTGGCGGTTCGCGGGCAGACGGGCGCGGCCGGCGGCCGCGATCGTGGCTGCGGCGGCTTTCCTGCTGGTGGCGGGCGGACTTTTGTGGGGGAGCATCGCCGACCTGTTCCGCAGGGATGCCGCGCCGTTCCCGCCGGATCTGCCGGCGGCCGTCCCGGTGGCGGAGATGGAATGGAGCGTTCCGCTCCAGCCGGCGGAAGGGGAGCGGAATGACGGTTACGGCATCGCCTGCGTCGTCCGGCAGGGCGGGTCGAAACAGTTCATCGTTTACGTATTCGGCGCCCGCCGGACGACCGGAAGCGAAGCGTACCAGGTGTGGCTGGTCAGCGGCAGCGAGCGCCGCAGCGCCGGTACGTTTCGGGTCAGCGACGAACGGGGCGTCGGCGTGCTGACCGTTCCGATCCGCTCCGACAGCTTCTCGTTCGATGCCATCGGCATTACGCTGGAACCGGACGCGGACGGTTCCCAGCCGAGAGGACCCAGGGTGTTCACCGGCGGCGCGCCGCCTCCCCGTTGACATCCCGCGGCAAAAAACGCAAGGCGCCCCGCGAAGCCGCGGGCGGTTGACGTTTCAACCGCGCCGGCTCCGCGGCGGCGCCTTTCTGGTCTGCGTCTCCCGAAAAAGGAAGCGGGCTTTTTCGCGTTACCAGCCCATGCGGCGGCGCAGCGAGGCGATTTGCGCCGTATGGTGGCGCGTGTGAAAGACGGTGAGCGCCAGGACGTCGTCCATCGTCCAGGCTCCGCTGGCCGGATGGATATACTCGCGCCGGAAATCCTCTTCGCCCATCGTGCGCCACAGGCGTTCCCATCGGCGGAACAGGGCTTCCAGCAGCATCAGCGAATCCCCGATGCCGTACACCTTGCTGTCGACCAGCTCCGCCCATTTCTCCTGGTCGAACGGACTGATGGTCGGCCGCTCCTCCGTCAGCGCGAGCTTGACCCGCGTATAGAACTGGATCGCGGTGTCCGCGGTGTGATGCACCACCTGGCGCACCGTCCAACCGCCCGGCCGGTACGGCGTGTCCAGCTGTTCGTCGTCCAACCCCAGCACCGCTTCCCTCAGTTCCCCCGGCAACCGGACAAACTCCGCGATGAGCTTCTCCCGTTCCGCGGCGTCCAGCCTGCCCGGCTTGGCAAACCTTCCGACGGGATGCTTCAAAGCTTCCAGTTCATCGTTCGTCATGCGGTTTTCCTCCCCGTTTCCCTCTCATGAGGTCAGCTTTTCCATTTCGTCCAGCACTTCCGCAAACACCTGCATCGCCTGCTCGATGGGCTTCGGCGAGGACATGTCGACGCCGGCTTTTTTCAGGATGTTGATGGGGTAGTCGCTGCCGCCGCTTTTCAGGAAACCCAGGTAGCGCTCCACGGCGGGCCGCCCTTCTTCCAGGATCTGCCGGGCGAAGCTGGTCGCCGCGGAAAAGCCGGTGGCGTACTTGTAGACGTAGAAGCTCGAGTAGAAATGGGGGATGCGCGCCCATTCCATTTCGATCTCCCGGTCCACCACCACGTCGTCGCCGTAGTATTTTTTGTTCAGGTCGTAGTAGATGGAGCAGAGTTCCTGCGGGGTGAGCGACTCCCCGCTTTCCGCCTGCCGGTGGATGATTTTCTCGAATTCCGCAAACATCGTCTGCCGGAACACCGTCGTGCGGAACTGGTTGGCGTAATAGCTGAGCAGGTACAGCTTTTCCTTCGGATTGTCCGTGCGGTCCAAAAGATGCCGGATGAGCAGCGCCTCGTTGAGCGTCGACGCCACTTCCGCCAGGAAGATCGGGTATTGCGCGTTGCGGTAGTCGTTGTTCCCGTCGGAAAAATACGAATGGAGCGCGTGTCCCATTTCGTGGGCCAACGTAAACACGCTGTCCAGGTTGTCCTTGTGGTTGAGCAAAACATACGGATGCGTGCCGTACGCCCCCCAGCTGTAGGCGCCGCTGCGCTTGCCCTGGTTTTCGTACACGTCGATCCAGCCGCCCGAAAACCCTTCCCGGAGCACCCGCAGATAATCTTCGCCGAGGGGAGCCAGCCCGTCCAGCACGAGCTCCTTCGCCTTGTCATAGGGAATGTTCATGTCCACGTCGTCCGTCAGCGGCGCGAACAGGTCGTACATGTGCAGCTCGTCCACGCCGAGCAGCCGCTTGCGCAGCCGCATGTAGCGGTACATGAGGGGCAGGTGGCGGTGGATCGTGTCGATCAGGTTGTCGTAGACGCTGACCGGAATGTTGTCGGCAAAAAGGGCCATTTCAAGGGCGGACGGATATTTGCGGGCGCGGGCGTAAAAAAGGTTTTTCGTCACGTTGGCGTTCAGCATGGCGGCGAGCGTGTTGCGCCATTTTCCGTATGTATCGTACATCGCCTGGAACGCCGCCCGCCGCACGTCCCGGTTGCGGCTTTCGAGAAACCGGATGTACCGCCCGTGGGTCAGCTCCACTTCCTGGCCGTGCTCGTCCCGGATGGCCGGGAATTTCAGGTCGGCGTTGTTCATGATGCCGAAAATCGTGCCCGGCGCCTGGGCGATGTTGCCCGCCTGGGCCAGCAGGGCTTCCTCGCTTTCGGACAGCACGTGCGGTTTCTGGCGGAGCAGATCCTCCAGGGTATGGCGGTATTTGGCCAGTTTCGGCTCGTCGACGAGTCCGCGCAGCTGTTCCCCGCTCAGGGAGAGGATTTCCGGCGCGATGAAGGACAAGGCTTCGTTCACTTCCACGCTCAGCTTTTTGGACTTGTCGGAAAGGGCCTGGTAGGCCGGATCTCCCATGTCCTCGTGGTGTTTCATGTTGGCGTACACGTACAGGCGCTCCACCGCGAGGGAAAGTTCGTCTTCCAGCTCGAAGCAGGCGCGGATCGCGTCCGTGTCCTTCAGACGGCCCCGGAACGCGGCGATATCGCCCAGGCGTCCCTTGACGGCGTCGTATTCCTTGTCCCAGGCGGACTGGTCCGGATACAGGTCTTCGAGTCTCCAGCGGTATTCCGGCGGTACGTCCTGACGTTTGGGCAACTGGCTCATCGGATCGTTCCTCCTTCGGACCTCGGATGGTTTCCGCGCCGGCGCGATCGCATCCCCGCGCAGACGGACCGGCGCTTCCGCGTCCCCCGAGGCCGGGACGGACGGCGGAAGCGACGCCCGGTGCACAAGGGCCGGAGCCGGCGCCAAAGTAAAAAACGCGAGCAGAACCAGGGCGCACGACAGGAATCGTTGGCGCACGATGCGGACCCTCCCGGAAACGGAAATGATTTCCGTCTCCAGTATGGCCCGCTTGCGGAAGGTTTATCGGGAAGGCGTACCGGCCGTCTCGGCGCCGGCGGTCCAGAGGCTGTAAACGAGCAGGATGAAAGCCAGCGTCACCAGCACGAGGGTGAAAATCGCCATTCCCCTGCGGAGCTTCGGGGGGATGCTGTCCCGCCGCATGATCAGGACGGCCGCGAGGGCGAACGCGGACAGGATGAACATCAGGCTGGCGGATGCGTCCAAAGCGGCGCGCGTCCTCCTTTTCCGTTTTTTTCATCATAGAAAAGATGGCGGGAGAAATCAACGACCCGTCATGGGATGGGCGCAGCGGCATATACATAGGGAAGGAGTTGTACGGCGGTCCCCGCCGGGCGCCAAGGGGATCGCGTCCGAAAGGAGGATCCTTCGTGACGGAAGCGTTGGACAAACTTCGCTTCGAGATTTACGAGCGGGTGCAATTGCCGGAGGAAATCGCCTCCCTTCAGGAGCTGGAGGAGCTCGAGCTCATTCCCCATATGCAGACCCTGCCCGGAGAGGACCATGTGCAGATTCGCGGCCATCTGCTGCTGACGGGCATTTACCGGGGCGACGGTTCCGCATCTCCCCTCCGCCAGCTGGAACACTGGATTCCGATGGAAATTTCGCTGCCGATGTACCGGGTGGGCAGGCTGGAAGAGCTCACCGTCGACGTGGAGCAGTTCGACGTGGATCTCGTGTCCGGCCGCACCCTGAACGTCACCGGCACTCTCACGCTGCGCGGCGTGCAGGGCGGGTCCGCTCCGGAGCGGGAATGGGACGGGGACGGGCTGCGCGTCGTGCACCAGGCTCCGCCGGAAACGTGGCCCGGCCTCGGCGACGCGCCGGTCCAGGCTTCCGTTTACCGGATGGGGGCGGCGGAGGACGGGGAAGACCCGGCCGGCTTGAAGCCCGCGGACGAAGCAGGCGCGCCGCGGCAGTCCGGGGACGGGGCCGACGGCCCGGGTGAGGCCGTCTCCTTCCGCCCGTCCTCCGACGAGGCCGAGGCGGCCCTCGCCGGCGGAGAAGCCGCCGACGGCCGTTCCGACGCCGACCGGGCCGTCGCCGCCGTCTCCGGGGCGGATGGTTCCGGCCCGGCGCAACCGGCGGAGGGTGCAAGCCCCGCGGCAGGTTCCGTCCCGGCGGCGGAAGATGCGGAAGAAGCCTTCTTCGGCGCGAACGGAAGCGAAGCGCGGGCAGCCATCGGCCGGAACCGTGAACCTTATGCCGCCGTGAATGAATCCGGGGCGACGCGTCCCGATCCGGGCGAAGCCGGAATGATGCGCTCCGCCGGAGCGGATCCCTGGACGTTGCGCTCCGCCGCCCGCGAATCCGAACCGGCGTCCGGAACCCTGCCGCCGCAAGATGCGGCGGGATCGTCCGGGGACGTCCGTGAGGCCGGGCCGGCGGACGAACGGGAAAGTCCGGTTTCGGAATCCCCGTTGGCCCCCGAAGAACCGGTTGCGTCGTCCGGCGCCGGCGTCGGACCCGTCCGGGCGGCCCACCCTGTCGCGGAGGATTCAGGCGCAAGGGATGCGGAGCCTGCGGCCCTGTTTGATGCGGCATTCGGCGAGCCGGGTGACGCCGGGGCGTCCGAATCCGAATGGCCGGCGTCCGAACCGGATGCACCCGCCGCGGAAGAAAAACCTGCCGTGAAAGTGACCCTGACCGGCAAACGCGAGCCCGCCGCCGTCGGAGCGTCCGCGGAACCGGTGGGATGGCATTCCCTCATCGGGCTCCGGCCGGAAAAGCCGGAAGCGGCGGCCGGACCGGGCGCCGGGGAGCGGGACGCCGGCACGGCGGAAAATGCGGAGGCGGCCGGCGGGGAAGGGCAGGCCGACCTTCGCGCGGCCTTCGGGCCTGCCGGTGACGGCGGCGAAGCGCTCGCGGCGAAACAGGCGGAGGAACCGGCCGGCGGCGACGAACTGGACTGGGCGCGGCTGTTCCGCCTCCGGGAAAGCGAAGCGCCGGCGTTCACCCGGGTCAGGCTGTGCATCGTCCAGGAAGACGAATCGCTGGAGTCGGTCGCCTCGCGTTACCAGGTGCAGGCCAACTTGCTGCAGCGCTTCAACAACCTCTCCGAACCCTACGTGACCAAAGGCCAGGTGCTTTATATTCCATCATGAACATCTTCCTTCCGGGAAGGGCAAACCGCCGCGCTTCCGGAGGGGACGGCGATCCGCCGCATCCCCGGGGGCGCGGCGATGTTCGTTCCGGGCGTTGCCGCCGGCATCGCCGGCAATCCTTCGCAGGCCGTGCCCTCCGGAGGTTCCCGTGTCAACTCATTTAAAAATGTTACCGAAGGAAAAAGGATCACTCACGTAATTTTGTTACCCAATGAGGCCGTCAGGTAGCCATCACGGGTTTCGGTGTGACATTGGCGGATGTTTCGGGATGGGA
>LZRV01000048.1 GCA_002159065.1 Paenibacillaceae bacterium ZCTH02-B3
CCAACGAGCTGGATTTGCTGATCAAAATGCTGGCTTACAACCTCTATGAGCGGTTCAAGCGGGACTATTGCGAACCCGTTCATTGGGGCTATACGATCGCCAGGTTTCGGCTGGAGTTCTTCCATTGTGCGGCGACGATCGTTCGGCACAGCCGGAAGCTCATCCTGAAACTGGCTCACGACGGTGGCTCAGTCCGCGTTACCAGGACGACGCGCCGCGCTGGGGCGAACAGCGGCTGGAAGTGTGGACCGGTTACGGCGAGTGGATGAAGAAGCACGGGCTCCTGAAAGCGGATCTGGACTACGAGCGCATGTTCACGAACGAGTTTTTGCCGGACGGCTGAGGGCCGGACGCGCAGGACGGCGGCGGATGGACAAGGCGCATGACGCCGCCTGCGGCGACGGCACGGAAGATCGGACGGCCGCGGCGGAGCGGACCGGACGGAGGACGGGAGGAAACGGAAATGGCGGAAGCGCTGCTGAGCATCCAGATATTGCCGAAGACCGGCGCGGGGGAAGATATCATCCCGTATGTGGACCGGGCGATCGAGATCATCAGGGCATCCGGTGTCCCTTACCGCGTCGGCCCGCTGGAGACGACGATGGAAGGCAGTCTGGACGAGCTGTTTGCCATCGTGAAAAAAATGCATGCGGCCATGTTCGAGATGGGCAGCCCGCAGGTAATTTCCCAAATCAAGCTGCTGGTGTCCGGCAGCGGCGACGTGTCGATCGGCAAGCTGCTGGAGAAGTATCCCGATGGGCGGTAACCGCTGGCGGCGCGCGCTGCCCCCGGCGGCCGCCCTGGCGGTGACGCTGCTCGCCTGGCAGGCGGCGTGCGTCCTGTTCCGGATCGATCCGTGGTTGCTGCCGGATCCGTGGCGCCTGGTCCGGTACATGGCCGACGAAGCGTCGCTTTTGTGGTGGCATCTGGAGTATACGCTGGGGCTGGCGCTGAGGGGCATGCTGCTCGGCTCGGCGGCGGGCGTGCTGTGCGCCGTGCTGTTCCACGCCCTGCCGGCCGTTCGCGCGCCCTGTCGCCGCTCATCGTCATGTCCCAGAACGTGCCGCTCATCGCGCTCGGTCCGCTGCTGATGGTCTGGTTCGGGTTCGGCCTTTTGCCGAAAATGATCCTGCTCGTGCTCGTGCGCTTTTTTCCCGTGGCCTGGTCGATGCTGGCCGGCCTCCAGCACGCCGAACCGCAGCTGAGGGAATATCTGGCGATGATCGGCGCTTCCCGGCGGCAAACGTTCTGGCGGCTGGAGCTGCCGGCATCGCTGCCTTATTTTTTCTCCGGGCTGAAACTGACGGCGGCCTACAGCTTCTCGACCGCGGTGGTGGCCGAGTGGCTCGGCTCCGGGCGCGGCATCGGCTATTTTCTGGTGCTGCAGTCCCGCGGGTACAAGACAACGGGGGTGTTCGCCGCCATCCTCTGCATCGTGGCCTGCAGCCTCCTGCTCTACGGCCTGGCGGCCGGGGTGGAGCGCATCGGCCTGCGCCGCCTGCGTCCCGGAGCGGAACGGGTGAAAGGAGGCGGGGCGGCATGAGCGGCCTGCAAGGCTCGCCGGGAGGAAGCGGCGGGACGCCCTGGAAGCTGGAGGTAGTGTCCGTCAGCAAGCGGTACATGCGCGACGGCAAACCGCTGCACGTGCTCGACCGCATCTCGCTCGGGGTGCGGGAGGGGGAGTTCGTCTCCGTCGTCGGTCCGTCCGGCAGCGGCAAATCGACGCTGTTCCGCCTGATCGGCGGCGTGGAAAGGCCGGACGCGGGCTCGATCCGGATTGCCGGACGGGACGTGACCGGACAGCGCGGCCACATCAGCTACATGCCGCAACAGCCGGCGCTGTTTCCCTGGCTGACGGTGCGTCAGAACATCGTCTCGGCGCTGACGATCGCCCGTGTCGAGCGCAAGCGGGCGGTGCGCCTGGCGGAGGAGTGGCTCGAACGGGTGGGGCTCGGCGATGTGGCCGGCGCCTATCCGCACGAGCTGTCCGGCGGCATGCAGCAGCGGGTGTCGTTCCTGCGTGCGCTGCTCATGCCGCGCGACGTGATGTGCCTGGACGAGCCGTTCGCGGCGCTGGACGCGCTGACGCGGACGAGGATGCAGGCGTGGCTGCTGATGCAATGGGAGGCCAGCCGCCGGTCGGTGCTGCTCGTGACGCACAGCATCGAAGAGGCGGTGCTGCTGTCCGACCGCATCTACGTGCTGGGAAAGTCTCCGGCCACGGTGCGGCGGGAAATCCGGGTTCCCTTCCCGCGGCCGCGCAGCCAGGACATCTGGACAGATCCCGCTTTCACGCGGCTCAGGGCCGACATTCTCGCGTTGCTGGAGGGAAACGGGGAACATGACGATTGACGCACACATCCATTTCGACGAATACGATGCGGCCGAACGGGGGGAACTGCTCCGCCGGGCGGAGGCAGCCGGCGTGCGCGGCCTGGTCAGCGTGTCCAAACACCTGCCGTCCTGCCGGATCAACGAGGAGATCGCGCGCTCCTATCCGCATCTGGTGATGCCGGCCTACGGCTACCATCCGGAGCAGGAGCCGCTGCCGGAAGAGGAGCTGGAAGCGCTGTGCCGATGGATTGCCGGGCGCGGCGACGCCCGGTTCGCCATCGGCGAAGTCGGCTTGCCTTCGGACGCCCGAGTTCCCGCGCCAGCCGGATGAAGCGTTCGAGCTGGCGTTCATACGGCGCCAGATCGAACGGCCGTCCCTCGCGCTCCGCCTCCTGCCGCAGCCCGGGGCGTCCGGTTTGAACCGGAGCCTCCGGCGCTTTTTTCAATCGCCCGCCGTCAGATGCCAAGCAGCCTGCGGATATGCGGTTCCATCGTTTCCGGCGTCGTGGCGGGGGCGAACCTCCGGACCACCCGTCCATCCCGATCCACCAGGAACTTGGTGAAATTCCACTTGATCGAACGCGTCCCCAGAAAACCGCGGGCTTCGCGTTTCAGATGCCTGAAAAGCGGATGGGCGTCGGGACCGTTGACGTTGATGACGGCAAACAGCGGAAACGTCACCCCGTGGTCCCGCCGGCACGCCTGTTCGATGCGGTCCCGTTCCCTGAATTCCTGGCGCATGAACTGCCGGCAGGGAAATCCCAGCACCGCAAACCCGTGGTCGCGATATCTCTGATACAAGGATTCAAGCCCACCGAACTGTCTCGCAAACCCGCATCCGGTCGCCGTGTTGACGATGAGCAGCACCTGCCCTTTCCACGGCTCGAGGGTTCCCGTGTTCCCCTGAATGTCCGTCACCTCGAACGTGTACAGCGACATCCCCCGTTCCCTCCCCTGCCGTTTTTCCTACCTCCTTATCTATACCAACGCCCCGCGATTCTCAACCGGTTCGATGATAGAATAGAATCGCAAGCAAAAACGGCCGCCGCTTGTTCCGGCATGGTCAGGGGGGTGGATGGGATGCAAGCTCGTGCTTCTTCAGCGTTTGAGTCCCTATCGCGTGCCACCCCGCGGCCCTCCGGAAAAGAGCCGGGAAGCCGCCGCTTGCGGCTGGCCGCCGCGCTGCTGGCGGCGCTGCTCGCCGGACTTTTCGGCCTGCCCGCGCCTGCCGACACCGCCCGGGCGGCGGTTTTCCCGGACGTGGAGGGACACTGGGCGGAAGAAACGGTGGACTGGGCGGTGGCGGAGGGGATCGTCACCGGATATCCGGACGGCTCGTTCCGGCCCAATGCGCCGGTGTCGGAGCCGGAGTTCCTGGCGATGCTGATCCGGGCGTTTCCCGAAGCGGGAACCCCTGACCCGTCCGGCAATGGGCCCTGGTACGCGGGATATTACGACATCGCGGCCGGCCACGGATGGATGGTCTCCGGCATTCTCGTCGCCGAGTGGTACAACCGGGGACACGTGGCCCAGCTCATCGCGTCCACCCAAGGGCAGCAGCTGTCCGTCACGGATGCGGTGCAGTACCTACTCGACCGGGGCCTGTCTCGGGGCAAGACGGCTCCGACGGTGGAGGGCTATCGGCCGGACGACTCGCTGACCCGGGCGGAAGCGGCGCAGTTCATCCGCAATCTCAAAGACTCCGGCCTGCGCCTGGGAGACCCGCAAACCGGCGGAACCTCCGCCGTTTCCGAAACGCCGCGATCGGCGGAAGTGCTGGTCAGGGGGATCGCCATCGGCGACACGGAAGAGTCCGTGCGGGTTAAGCTTGGCCCGCCGGCCCGGGTGGACCACAGCCAGTACGGCTTTTCATGGCTGGTGTACAACAGCGATCCGGCCAATTATACCCTGGTCGGCGTCCAATCCGGGCGCGTCGTGGGGCTGTACACGTCGGGCGGCGACTGGATCGTCCGGGACGGAACCGTGCGGCCCGGCATGACCCGGTCCCAGGTGGAGCGCGAGCTTGGGCAGCCGGAAACCTACATTTTGAAAGGAAACACGAGATTCCAAATCCACAGGGACGACCTTGAGATCAGCGGCCTTTACCGGCTGGAAGGCGCGTTCGTGAAATTTTACTACGACAATTTCCAGTCCGAAATCATCGCCGGAATCAAAATCGTGGAGAGCGAAACGGAACTGGCGCTGCGGAGCTTCCACGGCCCGCCGGGCGACCGGCTGCGGGAAAGCTTCGAGCGGCAATCCTTCGAGCTGGCCAACGCGACGCGGGCGCAGCGGGGACTCGATTTGTTCGTCTGGAACGACCGGGTGGCCGCGGTGGCCCGCAAACACAGCGAGGACATGGCGGCCAGGGGATATTTTGACCACGTCAACCCGGACGGCGACTCGCCCGGAGACCGGCTGGAAGCGGCGGGTCTGGACTGGCGGGGGTACGGGGAAAACATCGCCGCCGGCCATTCCGACGCCATCGACGCGCACCACGCCTGGATGAACTCGGAGGGGCACCGGAGCAATCTCCTGTCGGGCCTGCGGGAACTGGGCGTCGGCGTGGCATTCGGCGGAGATTACAACGTCTACTACACGCAAAACTTCTACACGCCGCGGAATCGTTGAGATTTTCGACCCTGACGCTTGAGCCCGCAACCTTTCGGAATGTAACGTCCGGTCTTCAACACTTCGAACCGCAACGTTTCGGACTGTAACGCCTCGGACCGCAACGCCCTCGAATCTCCCGGGACGCACGTCTTTGGGCGGATCGGCATAGGATGGGGATGAACACCCAGACGACAGGAGTGTCATCAGCGATGCCGATTGTTCCGGGAACCCATGTGCTGTACACGATCCAATCCGGCGACACCTTGTACGAGATCGCCAACCGGACGGGCGCATCCCTGCCCGACCTGATCCGCCAGAACGCGCTGTATCCCCCCATCACGGAACCCGATCTCATCTACCCCGGCTGGGCCGTCCTGATCCGCCTGCCGGGCATGACGGAGCACAGCGGCGTGCTTCACCAGGCGGCGCCGGGCGACACGATCTACCGCATCGCCGACCGATATTCCGTCGGGACCGACATGCTGGCCGCACTGAACCGCCTGGAGCAGCCGGACATCCTCAGCGTCGCCCAGCTCATCTACGTTCCCGCCTTCGTGTATGAAACGGAAGTGGGAGATACGCTGTATCGCATCTCCCGCCGCTACGGCGTCCCGCTCGCCGAAATCATCCGGGCGAACCGGGACCGGCCGGGGCTTTCCCCCGATCTCATCTATCCCGGATACCGGCTGATTATTCCCCTTCCTTCATCCACCAATATCGTGGTGTTCCAGCCGCTGCCCGGCTCGCGCATCGCGTCCGGACAGCCGCTGGTGGGCGCGGCCCGCGCCTTCGAGGCGAACGTGCTGTACCAGATCCGCGACGCCGCCGACCGCGTCGTCGTTCGCGAACGCCCGGTGACCGCTTCGGAAGGGGCGCCCGCCTTCGGACGGTTCGAGGACGTCATCCGGTTCGACCATCCGCCGTCCGCGCGGACGGGCACGCTGCTGGTGTACACGCGCAGCCCCCGCGACGGCAGCGTCCAGGACCTGGTGGAAGTGCCGGTTCTGTTCTGATCCGCCTTATCCGCCGGAAAAGGACGGCTGTGCGAGGGATCCTTCCTGTTGCGCGACTTGCCGGGGCTCCTTGGTGGATCCCCGAAGCACCAGTTCAGGCACCAGGATGATCCGCTGCTTGTTCGTCTCCTCGCCCTTGATTTCCTGCACCAGCAGATCGACGATGGTGCTGCCCATCAGGC
Source organism: Paenibacillaceae bacterium ZCTH02-B3 (assembly GCA_002159065.1). Classification (GTDB taxonomy): domain Bacteria; phylum Bacillota; class Bacilli; order Paenibacillales; family Paenibacillaceae; genus ZCTH02-B3. The sequence continues at coordinate 6,143 of LZRV01000048.1, forward strand.
TCATCGGCTGGGCGATCGTCGTCAGCGGCGGATCCGTAATGGTTGCCAAGATGGTATTGTCAAATCCCACCACCGACAGATCGTCCGGCACCTTGAGGTTCCGCTCGTTGGCCGCGCGGATCACCCCGATGGCCAGGATGTCGTTGGTGGCGAAAATGGCGGTGGGAGAGGGTTTTTTGTCCAGAAGCCGGTGGGCAAACAGCTTCCCGTTCTCGATGGTTGCTTCCCCTTCCGCCACGTAACGGTCTTCCAACGTGAGACCTTCTTCTTCCAGCGCTTTGCGGAAACCGCGCAGGCGTTCCCTTGCGGCCCGGATGTTTTCCAGAATCATGCCCATATTCCGGTGACCCAGCTGAAGCAGATGGCGCGCCGCCATGTAACCGCCCAGAAAATCATCCACGCAGACGGTATTGATGGGCAGCGTCGGAATGTCCCTTGCCACCAGGGCGATGGGCATTCCGGCTCTTGCTTTCTGGCCGAGAATGGCGTCTTCATTTTCCACGCCGGAAATGATGATGACGCCGTCGACCCTTTTCTTCTGCAGCAGGGTAAAATACCAGGCTTCCTTCTCCGCGTCATATTCCGTGCTGCACATGATCACGCTGAAACCCAGTTCCCTGGCCCTGTCTTCCACGCTCTTGGCGATTTCCCCGAAAAAGGGGTTGGCCAGATTGGGCATCATCAGCCCAAGGGTGTAACTGTATTTGCTGGTGAGCGCGGTGGCCAGCAAATTGGGGGTGTAATTGTGCTTCTCGATGACTTCAAGCACTTTTTTTCTCGTCTTTTCGCTGATCCGTCCGGTGTTGTTGATCACCTTGGAAACGGTCGCGATGGACACGTTGGCTTCCTTGGCAATGTCGAAAATGGTTGTCCTCATTCCGAATCCTCTTTCGCCCGGCATCCTTGGTTAAAACCTTTTACCAATCATTTTTTTCATTAACGATCATTATACAACATCCTTATTTTTATCTGAATAGCCGCCGAGATCGATTTATCCGGCAATTGCCGCCCCAACGAACAGAGGATTCCGGCCGCTTCGCGCAATGATTCCCCGTGAAGCTTAAACCTTTTCCTTCCCCACTTCCATTTCCTGTCCCCGCCGGAAGGATTCCGTCGCCGCTTCCGCGATTTCCAGCGCCCGGATTCCGTCCACCATCGTGCAAAGCGGCGTCTCCCGTCTGCGCACACATTCGATGAAATGCTCCAGTTCCAGGGTGAACGCTTCATCGAATCTTCTCACAAAATCGGGGACAATGTCGGTGGTGCGCCCGTTCCTGCTCAGGAACACCAGATCCCGCTGCCGCAGCGAGCCGATGAGCAGCGTCCCTTCCGTCCCGACCACTTCTCCGCGGATATCGTAACCGTATCCCGCGTTGCGGCTCGATTCCACATCCCCGGCGGCGCCCGATTCAAACGTGAGATAGGTGAGCGCCTGATCCACGTCGCCGCAATCCGCCATGAACGTGTGCAGCTGGATGCTGCCAACCGACCGGACGGTCTTCACTTCCGAACCCATGAGGTATCTCGCGATGTCGAAATCGTGGATGGCCAGATCCAGAAAGATGCCACCGCTCGTCCGGATATAGGCTTCCGGCGGAGACGCCGGATCGCGGCTGACCCCCTTGAAGTAGATGGGTTTCCCAATATCTCCGGCTTCAATGCGCTTTTTCGCTTCCGCGTAGGCGGGGTCGAAACGCCGCATGAACCCAACCTGGCAAAGCACGCCGCTGTCCCGGACGATCGGGTAGACCCTGCGCGCTTCCTCAAGCGTCTTGGTGACGGGTTTCTCCACATAGATATGTTTTCCATGCCGGGCGGCTTCCACGAGATATTGTGCGTGGGTGTCGGTGGGCGTGTTGATCAGGACGGCGTCGATGTCCGGATCTTCGAAAATTTCTCGGGGATCGGCGGTCCAGGCGACGCCGCCGAGTTCCCTCGCTGCCTTTTCCGCGCTTTCCCGGCGCGACGTCGCCACCTTGACCAGTCTGGCCGATTTGATCTTCGTTTGCAGAATCTGCGCGTGCCTAAAGCCCAGGCGACCCAAACCGATGACGGCGCAACGAACCTGATCGCTCATTGTTCAGCCACCCTTCTTTTTCATGCTCACATCAAACCAGACCGCCAGCACCAGGATCAAACCCTTGACGATGTATTGCCAGAACGCGTCCAGGTTCATCATGCTCATGCCGTTGTCCAGGCTGGCCATGATCAGCGCGCCCAGGATGGCGCCGTACACCTTGCCCACGCCTCCGGCCAGGCTGGTTCCGCCGATCACGGCGGCGGCGATGGCGTCGAGCTCCATCATCATGCCCGCGGCGGGCGATCCCGCGTTCAGCCGCGCGGACAGCACAATACCGGCGATGGCGGCCACCAGTCCGTTGATTGTGAAGACGCTCAGGACCACCCTCCGGACGTTGACGCCGGAATACTTGGCGGCTTGCAGGTTTCCGCCAATGGCATAGATATAGCGCCCAAGTTTTGTATTTCCGGCAACGATGGACAGAATCGTCATGATGGTGAGCATGATGAGGACGGGAATGGGTAGGCCTTTGTAGAAGTTGACCACAATGATGAACGCGAGGATCAGACCCGCGATAATCACGAGCTTCAGCACCAGTCTCGCGACCGGTTCGGTCGGCAGTTGGTGCCGGATCCGGGAAATCCTGCGGCTGATGAGGATATACGAGATGACGGCAATGGCAATCGCGGCGAGCACATAGCCGGCGAGGGGCGGCAAATATTCAGTGCCGAGCATTTTGTAATCGTTGTTCATCGGCGCGATGGAGATGCCCTTGGTAATGCCCAGCAGCATCCCCCGGAACGCCATCATGCCGCCCAGGGTGACAATGAAGGCGGGTATGCCCATATAAACCGTGGCGAAACCCTGCAGCATGCCGAGCACAGTTCCGAGCGCCAGCACGAACAGGATGGTCGGAATCGTACCCCAGTCTTCCCAGACCATCAAAGCCGCGGCGACACCGCCCGCCAGTCCGACAAGGGAACCGACCGAAAGATCGATGTTGCCTGTTACGATCACGAGGACCATGCCGGTGCCCAAAATGGCCACGACGGCCATCTGCACGATCAGGTTGGAAATGTTTCGGGCACTCAGGAAAGTGCCATCCGTCAGGATGGTGAAAATGATCCAGATCAGGATAAGGCCGCCGATCATGGCAAAGGAGCGGATGTCGGCTTTTCTCATCGGCTCAATGACCTCCAGTGGCGAAATGCATGATTTTCTCCTGGGTGGCTTCCCGGTAATCAAGTTCGGCCACGATTCGGCCCTCGCTCATGACCAGAATACGGTCGCTGATTCCCAGGATTTCTTCCAGTTCCGACGAGACCATGATGACCGTCACGCCGGCACTCACCAGTTCGTTCATGATCTTGTAGATCTCCGTCTTGGCGCCGACATCGATGCCTCGCGTCGGTTCATCGAGAATCAGGATCTTCGGATCGGTCATCAGCCATTTGCCGATGACCACCTTTTGCTGGTTGCCTCCGCTCAGGTTTTTGACCGGAACTTCAGTGCTTGCGGTTTTGATCCTCAATTGGGAAATATATTTTTCGGCGTAGATGATTTCGACGTCGCTTCTGAGCAGCAATTTCGCCAACTTGTCGAGGCTGGACAGGGTGATGTTGTTCGCCACGCTCATGTCCAGGACCAGGCCGAATTTCTTGCGGTCTTCGGACACCAGCGCCAGCCCCATCCTGACCGCGTCAACCGGCGACCGGATGTCCGCCTTGACTCCGTCGATATACACTTCTCCTTCTTTCCTGCCGGGATAGGCGCCGAAAATGGCGGTCACCAGCTCCGTGCGGCCCGAACCGATCAGTCCCGAAATGCCCAGGATCTCCCCCTTGTAAGCCTTCAAGCTGACCCCGTCGACCCTTTTCCGGTTCGGGTTCAGGGCGTCGTATACCGTAAAGTTCCGGACTTCCAGGGACAGTTCCTTTCTTTCGTGCGGTTCCCGGGGAAACAGCATCTCCAGCTTGCGGCCGACCATCATGTAGATCAGCTCGTCGCGCTTCAGCTCCTGGATTGGCTTGGTGCCGATGTATTGGCCGTCCCGGAGGACCGACACCGTGTCGCAAATCTCGTAAATTTCGTTCAGTTTGTGCGAAATGTAGATGCAGGTCACACCGTTTTGCCTCAGCTTCCGCACAATGCCCAGCAAAATTTCGACCTCATGCTCGGTCAGGGCGGAAGTGGGCTCGTCAAGAATGAGAATTTTTGCGTTTTTGGACAGCGCCTTGGCGATTTCCACCAGCTGCTGCTGGCCGACACCCAGATCTTTCACCTTGTCGGTGGGGTCGATTTTCAGATCCAGCTGATCCAGCAATTCTTTCGTTTTGCGGTAAAGCTCATTCCAATCAATCAGCCCCATCCGTGTCGGTTCGTTGCCGAGGAAAATGTTTTCCTGCACGGTCAGTTCGTTCACCAGCGCCAATTCCTGGTGAATGCAGACCACACCCGCCCGTTCGGCATCGGTCGTGCCGCCGAAGACCTGGGGAACGCCGTCGATGACGATTTCCCCTTCGAACGTGCCGTGCGGATAGACGCCGCTGAGAATCTTGATGATGGTGGACTTGCCGGCGCCGTTTTCTCCGCACAGGCCGTGCACTTCCCCCCTTCGGACCCTCAGATTGACACGGTCCAGCGCCCTGACGCCAGGAAATTCCTTGGTGATGTCCTTCAACTCCAGGATGTAATCGTTTTCGTTCATGGCCCAACCTTCCTTATCCAAAGCTGCACGGCGGTTCTCCCAGAAGCCAAACCGGAGGACCGGCAAGCGGTCCTCCGTGTCTGGCGATTCCTGCACGGCTTTGCTCCGTGTCCGGAGTCAGACGTTCGGCCATTGATCTCTCGGCACGTTCTTGTATATTTCCTCGATGGTATGGAAACCGTCTTTGACAACCGTGTCGACGATGTTGTCTTTGGTGACGACGATCACGTCCATGAGGAAGGTCGTCACTTGCTTGTAACCGTTGTCAACCGTTCCAATGTGACCGTTTTCGAATTGGCCGGCCAGCATGGCGTCGACTTTCGCCTGGTCTTTTCTCGCCAGGGCGTAGACGAAATCCATGGCCGTCTTGTTCAGGTTTTGCAGCGGCTTGTACACGGTCCCGGTTTGCGTGCCTTCCACGATGCGTTGCAACGCCGCGATGTCGGCGTCCTGTCCGGATACGCCCACCTTGCCGGCGAGGCCCTGGGCTGCCAGAGCCTGGACCGCGCCGCCGGCTGTGCCGTCGTTGGAAGCGAGCACAGCCACCACGTCGTTGTTGGCCAGGGTCAGCCCGTTTTCCACAATCTTCATGGCTTCTTCAGGGCTCCAGCCCTTCGCCCATTGCTGCAGCACGATCTTGATATCGCCGCGGTCGATGTAAGGCTGCAGCACGGATTCTTGGCCTTGTTTCAGCAGGTGCGCGTTGTTGTCTTCCGGTCCGCCCAGCACCCAGATATAGTTGCCCTTCGGATACCGTTCGACCAGCATCTGCGCCTGCAGTTCGCCAACCCGCACGTTGTCGAACGTCAGGTAGTAGTCCAGGTCGCCGTTGCGGACGAGACGGTCGTAAGCCACCACAGGGACGCCGACTTCGTGCGCCTTTTCCACCACCACGCCGGACGACTCCGAATCCAGGGCGGAAATGAGCAGCACGTCAATGCCTCTCGTCAGCATGTCCTCCACTTGCTGGACCTGCTTGTTGGCGTCATCTTCCGCGGACTGGACGATCAGCTCGAAGCCGTGTTCCTCCGCGTACTTTCTCGCCATCTCCACTTCGCGCTGCCATCTTTCCTGCTTCATCGTGCCGACCGAGAAACCGACGACGACTTTGTCGTCCTGCCCGCTTCCGCCGCCTGTGGACGACTGCGACTGCGTGCCCGAACCCGATGAAGTGGAGCCCGTGCTTCCGCCCGAGCCGTCCTGTCGCGACGAACAGGCCGACAGCACCAGCGCGAGGACCAGGAACAACGACAGCACAACCATCAGACCGTTGCCTTTGAACCTTCTCATCGGACCTTCCCCCTTAAGAGATTTTATTTAAGATAGCGCCTCTGTTAAGATGCGCTTATCTTCCAGGATGAGCTTGACCAGATCCGGCTGCCGCGAGCGGAGCGGTTCCTTGAAGTAGTAGTTTTCCAGCAGCAGCCATCCCGAATAGCCGATTTTCTTGAGCGTTTCCATGGTCCTGAAGAATCCCGAATCTCCTTCGCCGAGCAATGCCGCGCTGATTTGGCCGCCCGAACCGTCCTTGACGTGAACCTGGTCGCAAAGCAACGGAGCGAGACGTTCCAGCGCCTCCGCGGGATCGTATCCGCGGAACAGCTTGTAATTCTGCGTGTCGAACAGCAGCTTCAGATTCGGACGGCCGATCATTTTCGCCATCCGGTGCATGTCATCCGGGGACAGCACGTTTTCCGCGGCGATGACGATTCCCCGTTTCGCGGCGTAATCGCAGGCGTCCGTCAGCACCTCCGCCGTGCGGACCAGATCTTCCTCGGTCTTGATGTCGCTGGCGAGGAAGCTTCCGATCATGACGGACGGAATCTTCATCGCCTCCGCCGCTTCGATGGAACGGACGATGGCTTCCCACACGATCCGGCTGTCCTCGGTTCCGGCCGGCTGCGTCATGTCGTATTGGTCCGTCACCCTTGCGGCGATGGACGTAAACCGTACGCCGTACTCCGAGGCACTGTCCAGGAATTCCCGCTGGACGGAAGGACGGGAAAGCGGGAAACCGTCCTCATAGGTGCCGATTTCCAGCTGAACCCCTTCCAGACCCAGTTCCGCGGCAAACCGGCAAATGTCCGCTCCTTCCGCATCCACGGACCATTGGCAAATTCCCAGTCTGTAGCGTCCGTCCAGCACGACCTCACCTTCTTCAAACGGATTTCAGCCACACATGGTCAGGGTCGTCCGTAAATTTCCACGTGCGGACGGGACCCGCCATGACGTTGAGATAATAGAGATCATAACCCGGAGGCGCCGCGACGGGATGGAATCCCTTCGGCACCAGCACGAGATCGCCGTCGCGCACCGTGATCGTTTCGTTCAGGCTTCCATCCCGCGTGTATACCCGCTGGATGGCGAATCCTCCCGGCCTTTTGATGCGGTGGTAATACGTTTCCTCCAGATAAGCCTCGTGCGGCAGGTTGTCTTCATCATGCTTATGGGGAGGATAGCTCGACCAGTTCCCGTTCGGCGTATACACCTCGAAGATGAACAGGCTGTCGGCCGGTTCGCTTTCCGGCAGGACGTTGTGAATGACGCGCCTCATGTCCCCGTGGCCCCGCTCGGCGACCCTGACGTTCTCCGGGGCGATGAGCCGGGCTTCGTAAGTGCCTTTTCCCGGCGCCGAACAGACGGCGAGCTCCACGACGGTTTCAGCGGTCAGAACCGCCTCGTCCGCCGGGGGCACATAGACCGACCACGGGGGAACCTGCTCGAAGATGTCCATCCTCCCGCCGATGCGATCCCACTCCCTTCCACTTCGTCTTGTGGAGATAGAAGCGATTCCACTAAGGAGCAACAAAACCATTTCGTTTCCGCCCGTCTCCCGCCGGAACGACTGTCCCGGCCGGAGACGGTACACCTCGAATCCCACGTATTTCCATCCTGCCGTTTCCGGCGTGATGCCGAGCAATTTGCCCTCGGCATCGGGCGTACCGGCGGACCGGATCACCAGACCGCTCATCGCAGGCTCCCCTTTCGTCTTGCCATGGTTTCCACCGCTTGCACGATGTGGTCCATGTCGATTTCGTACTTTTTCAACAAGGCGTCGTTGGGACCGGACTCCGAGTTGCGGTCTTTCACGCCCACCCGCAGCATCGGAACAGGACAATGTTCCGCCAGCACCTCTGCAACGGCGCTCCCAAGACCGCCGTAAATGGTATGTTCCTCCGCCGTGACGATGGCCCCCGTCTGCTCGGCGGCCGCCACGATGGACTCCACGTCGATCGGCTTAATGGACGGCATGTGGAGCAGCCGGACGTCGATGCCCCGCTCCTCAAGCCGTTTCACGGCTTCGACGGACCGGACGGTCTGCGTTCCGGTGGCGATCAGCGTCACGTCCCTGCCGTCCCGGATTTGCACCGCCTTGCCCAGCTCGAACGTGTGCGTCCGTTCGTCAAACAGGTTTGGCAGCGGGTCTCTGGCCAGTCGAATGTACACCGGCCCCTCGTACCGGTTGGCGAATTCCATGACCTTGCATACGTCCGCGGCGTCGGCCGGCGCCAGCACGACCATGTACGGAATGGTGCGCATGATCGCCAGGTCCTCCAGGCCTTGGTGGGTTTTCCCCGTAAGCCCGGTCAGCAGGCCGCTGTAGGCGCCGATCAGCTTCACGTCCAGACGCGGCTGCGCGACCGTGACGAATATCTGGTCCAGGGCTCGCTTGACGATGAACGTGGCGAAGGAACACACCCAGGGCTGCAGGCCGACGGTCGCCATGCCGGCGGCCACGCCGATCATGTTCTGCTCGGCAATCCCCATCTGCAGAAATTTCTCCGGATTGCCCTTCTCCACCACATCCAGTTTCGTTGACGTCCCCAGGTCACCGTCGAGGGCGTAGACGCGCGGGTCCGTTTTGGACAACTCCAGCAGCTTTTGGCCGAATACGTCGCGCATCGCGGTCGCCGGACCCAGTTGCAGCGTCGCCATCAGACTTCCACTCCTTGGCCGATTTCCGCAAGGGCAAGGCGAAGCTCTTCCGCGGTCGGAACCTTCGCATGCCATGCGTAGTTGTTCTCCATGAAACTGACGCCTTTGCCTTTCACGGTATGGGCAATGATGATGGTCGGCTTTTCCTTCACCTGTTTCGCTTCATCGTAGGCCGCCAGCAGATGTTTCATGTCGTGTCCGTCCGCTTCGAGCACGTGCCAGCCGAACGCCTGCCAGCGCTCCTTCGGCGAACGGACCGGATCCTGCCGTTGTTTCTCTCCGTCTCCTCTCCAACCGAACTGCTGGAGCCTGTTGTGATCCATGATCAACGCAAGGTTGTCAAGCCGGTACTTGGAGGCGATGTCTGCCGCTTCCCACACCTGTCCTTCCTGGGACTCCCCGTCGCCGATGACACAGTAGACGCGGAAGGTTTTTCCTGTAAGCTTGGCGGCGAGCGCCATGCCGACCGCAGTGGAAATGCCCTGTCCGAGGGATCCGGTGGACATGTCCAGCCCCGGAAGCACCGTCATGTCGGGGTGAGCCTGCAGACGGGAGTCCAGTTTGTCGAACGTCTTGAGCTCTTCGACCGGAAAGTAGCCCCGCAAAGCCATCACGGTGTAAAGCGCCACCGCCGAATGGCCCTTGGAGAGGACAAACCGGTCCCGATCCGGATCCCGGGGACGTCGCGGATCGATCCTCAATTCGCGGAAATACAGGGTCACCAGAATATCCGTAACCGACAGCGGTCCTCCGATGTGACCCGCTCCTGCGTGGTGGACGGTTTCCAGCACCAGACGGCGGGTGGTCGCCGCAATCCGCTCCAGTTCTTTCAAATCCGTTTCCGGCATGGCGCTGCTCACGCCAATCCCCCCTTGATGTCGTTCACCAGCCCCAGGATGTAATCCAGGGCGCGACGGGCGTATTCGTACGGGTTGTATTTCGCGGGATCCTGCTCACCTTCGAGCATGGCCCAGCCGGAATACGGGTGCTCGAGCAGCGTCTGCAGGATCCCGCGGAACTCGAGCCCGCCGGTGCCCGGCACGGTGAACACGCCGTTGCGGATGCAGGTCTTGAAGTCCCAGTGATGTTTTCTCGCTTCCTCCAGAATCGGAAGGCGAATGTCCTTCAGGTGCACGTACCCGACCCGTTTGATGTGCTTTTTCAGCAGTTCCAGGGGATCGTTTCCGCCGTAGTAGGCGTGACCGGTGTCGTAAAGCAGGAAGACCAGTTCGGGATCGGTCATCTCCATCAGCCGGTCGATTTCCTCCGGCCGCTCCACCACCGTCCCCGCATGATGGTGGTACACCAGCTTCATCCCCAGCTCGCGGCAGATTTCGCCCGCGAGATTGAGCCCTTCGGCGAACACCTTCCACTGGCGATCGTTCAGCCGCTGCACCTCTTTTTCGTTCTCGGACCTGCGGGGATCCCAATGGAGCGAACCGCCGATTTCCGCCGTGCTGATGACCTCGCAGCCCATCTCCTTGAGATACAGGGCTCTTTCCCGATATTTGGCCAGTTCCCGGTCCCGACAGGACAAATCGGAAAGCAGCACCGACGTCCACTGGGAGACCAGCCGGACGTCGTATCTGGCCAGCAGACGGCGCAGTTCTTCCGGCTCGGTCGGAAACTTGCGGCCCATCTCCACGCCCTTGAGACCGAGCCGGTTCACGTCGCGCAGAATGTCGTCCGCCGTATAATGGTCCCCGTGTTCCAGGACATCTTCGCCCACCCAGTTGATGGGGTGGACGCCGATATGGATTTGATCGATCTTCATGACCCAATCCCCTGCACCCGTAGGAAAATCTCAGTACGCCCTGGCCGTAGCGGCTTTTTCCATCATTGCGACATGCGCTTTCCGCACATTTTCGCTTTCCGAGGTTTCCGCGACGCCGAGTCTCCACCACGAGTCGTACCCCGGCATGCCCGTGCGCGGAAGCACCTTGATGTCGATGAGCGTGGACACCTTTTGCTTCTTCGCGTCTTCCAGGGCCTGTCTCAGCTCGTCGACGGTCCGCGCCGTATAGGCGACCGCCCCGTATGCCCGCGCCGAGGCGGCATAGTCGATGGGCATGTAGTCGCCCGTCAGCCTGCCCGTCTCCGGAGAACGGAAGCGAAATTCGTTGCCGAACCCTTCGCTGCCCTGGCCGTTCTGCAGGCTGTGGATGCACTGGAAGCCGTTGTTGTCAAACAGCAGGATGTTGATCTTGCGGCCTTCCTGGATGGCGGTGACGAGCTCCGTATGGAGCATCAGATAGCCGCCGTCGCCCACCAGCGCGTAGACCTCCCGGTCCGGTTCCGCCATCTTGATGCCCAGCGCGCCGGCCACTTCATAACCCATGCAGGAGAAGCCATATTCCATGTGGTACGTCTTCGGATGCACGCTTCTCCAGAGCTTGAGCAGGTCACCCGGCAGGCTGCCCGACGCGCAGACAATGACGGCATCCTCGCCGATCGCGCGGTTGATTTCCCCGATCACGCGCGTCTGCGTGAGCCCTTCGGGCGTTTCCAGGCCGGCGAGACGGTCCACCTCGTCGTCCCATTGCTTTTTCAGGGCCGCAAGTTCCTCCTCCGTGTAGGACGACTGATAATTGATTTCCCGCAGCGCCTCCCGCAGCGCCTTGAGCGCCTCCCGGGCATCCCCCACGACGGGGCAGGCATCCAGTTTGATCGCGTCGAAGGTGCTGACGTTGATGCCGACGAACGTGACATCCGGGTTTTGGAACGCCGATTTCGACGCGGTGGGGAAGTCCGTCAGCCGCGTGCCCACGGCGATGACCAGGTCGGCTTCCCGGGCCAGCTTGTTCCCCGCCAGCGAACCGTTCACTCCGACTCCGCCCATGTTCAGCGGATGGTTCCAGGGCAGCGCGCTCTTGCCCGCCTGTGTTTCCGTCACCGGAATGCGGAACGCCTCGGCGAACGCCTTCAGCGCTTCGGTGGCCAGCGAATAGTGCACGCCGCCGCCGGCGATGATCAGGGGTCTCTTTTTGTTCCGGATCACTTCCACGGCCCGCCGGATGGCGTCCCTGGGCGGAACCACCCGGTCGATGTAATGGACCCGTTTTTGGAAAAACTCTTCCGGATAATCGTAGGCTTCCGCCTGTACGTCCTGCGGCAGGGCAATCGTCACGGCGCCGGTGTTCACCGGGTCGGTCAGCACCCGCATGGCGTTGATCATCGCGGTCATCAGCTGTTCCGGCCGGGTGATGCGGTCCCAGTACCGGCTCACCGGCTTGAACGCGTCGTTGGCGGAAATCGTGTAATCCGTCGGATCTTCCACCTGCTGCAGCACCGGGTCCGGCTGGCGGCAGGCGAAAATGTCGCCCGGCAGGAACAGCACGGGAATCCGGTTGACGGTCGCCACGCCGGCCGCCGTCACCATGTTGAGGGCGCCGGGGCCGATCGAAGACGTGCAGGCCATGATTTCAAGCCGGTTTTTCTGTTTGGCGTAGGCGATCGCCGCATGGGCCATGCCCTGTTCGTTTTTGCCCTGGTAGTAGGTGAGACCGCCGCGGTGGAACTCCAGGGCTTCCCCGAGGCCGGTGGCGTTTCCGTGGCCGAAAATGCCAAAGACCCCTTTGACAAATTTGCGCTCCTGCCCGTCGATGCTGACGTACTGGTTGTCGAGGAACCGAAGCAGCGCCTGAGCCATCGTCAAACGTACCGTCTTTTTCATGTCGCCCAACCTCCATGACGTTTTGGACAAGCAAACGCTTACGCGTTCAGTTGAACCGGTTTGTTTTCCCGCAGCGATTTCCGCGCCGCGTGGGCGATCCGTTCCGCCTGGTAGGCGTCGTACCCGCTCACCGGCACGTCGCGTCCGTCCCGGACGCATTCGACGAACGCTTCCATCTCCCGCACAAACGCTTCCTGGTACCTCTCCCGGAAGAAATACAGCGGTTTGTCGGATATGACGCCGTCGGCCGACATCAGCCGGGCTTGCGTGGGCGCCACATTGTCGGCCATCAGGCATCCTTTGGGGCCGAACACCTCGATCCGCTGGTCGTATCCGTACACCGCCCTGCGGCTGTTGTCGATCACGCCGATCGCGCCGTTTGCAAACTTCAGCACGGTGACGGCCGTATCCACGTCGGAGTGCCGTTCGAACATGGGATCCACAAGCACCGCTCCGCTCGCATACACCTCCACCACTTCGCTTCCGCTCAAATATCTGGCCATGTCGAAATCGTGGATGGTCATGTCGATGAAGATGCCGCCGCTGACTTTCACATACTCCTCGCTCGGCGGCGCCGGGTCCCGGGCGGTGATCCGGATGAGGTGCGGCTCGCCGATCACGCCTTCCCGCACTTTGTCCCTCACCTGCTTGAAGCTTGGATCAAAGCGGCGGACGAAGCCCACCTGGAGCTTGACGCCGGCCTGCCGCACCGCCTCGAGCGCCCGCTCCGTCTCCGCCAGATCGAAGCTGATCGGCTTCTCACAGAAAATGTGTTTGCCCGCCCGCGCCGCCTGCACGATGATGTCCGAGTGGGTGTCGGTGGAAGAACAGACGAGCACCGCGTCGATCTCCGGATCGTCGACCAGCTGCCTGTAATCGTCCGTCGCACGGGAAATGCCGAGGGATGCCGCCCATTCGGCAAGTCCGTCGGTGCGGATGTCCGAAATGCCCTTCACCTCCACGCCCGACATCCGGACAAGATTGGCGGCGTGCATTTTTCCGATTCTCCCGGCACCGATGATTCCCAATCGAATCGTCCGGCTCATGCCATCACCCTGACTTCCCGGCCCGTTCTGAACGATTCCGTCGCCGCGATCGCCACCCGCAGGGCCGTGCGGCCGTCCTCCTCGGTACAGGAGGGCTTGCGGTTGTCGGTGACGCTTTCGATGAAATGGACCATTTCCAGCAGATAGGCATCCTTGAATCTGGACGGAAAATCCGGGATGAGTTCATAACTTTTGCCCTTGTAGGTGTAAATGTCGATGTCGTGCCTGCGGATCGAACCGATCCGGATGACGCCTTCCGTTCCGATGACTTCCCCCCGGATGTCGTAACCGTACGGCGCAATGCGCATCGTTTCCACGTCTCCCGCGCTGCCGTCGCTGAACCGGAGAACCGTCATCCCCTGATCGACGTCCTGGTATTCCTTCAGAAACTCGTGCACGAGCACGTTGCCGGTCGCCCGCACCGACTCGATTTCCGACCCCATCAGGAAACGGGCGATGTCGTAATCGTGAATGGACACGTCCAGAAAAATCCCGCCGCTTGTGGCGATGAACGAGGCATGGGGGACGTTGCCGTCCCGGCTCGTTCCCTTGAAATAGATAGGCTTGCCGATGTCGCCGTTGCGAATGCGTTTCCACGCTTCCCGGTAAGCCGGATCGAACCGCCGCATGAACCCCACCTGACAAAACACGTTGTGCCGGCGGATGGCCTCGATCGCGCGGTCGGCTTCCTCCAGCGTCTGCGTGATCGGTTTTTCCACGAAAATGTGTTTGCCATGCGAGGCCGCACGCACGATCAGGTCGGCGTGGGTGGAAGTCGGCGTCACAATGACGACGGCATCGATGTCGGAACGCTGGAAAGCCTCATCCGGATTCGACGAGTGGGACGGAACCCCAAGTTCCGCGGCCACCTTTTCGGCAAGCTCTTTTCTTGTATCCACGACCATCAGGAGTTCGGCCTGCGGAATCCGGTGGGCCAGATTCTCCGAGTGCCAATACCCGAGCCGTCCGAGTCCCAAAACTGCGCATCTTACTTTTCCCATTCCAGGCTGTGTCTCCCTTGCCATGCTTTGTCTGATCATTCTTCCAGATTGACGACGACCGTTACGGTTTCCAGCATCTCTTCGACGGCGAAAGCCGGCCCTTCCCTGCCCATGCCGCTGTCCTTCACCCCGCCGTACGGCATCTGGTCCGCGCGGAAGCTGGAGGTGTCGTTGATGATGACGCCTCCCACTTCCAGCCAGTGGGGAATCTGGTGCGCGAGGGTGATGGATTTGGTGAAAACGCCGGCCTGCAACCCGTATTTGGAATCGTTCACCATCCGGACCGCTTCCCGGATGTCATCGTAAGCGGCTACGGATACGACGGGTGCAAACACTTCCTCGTCCACGACTTTCATGCCTTTTTTGGCGTTCACCAGCACGGTGGGGAAATAGACGTTCTTTTCCCGTTTTCCGCCCGTTACGATCCTGGCGCCTTCCGCCACCGCTTCCCGGACCCACGTTTCGGCCCGGATCGCTTCCTTCTCGCTGATCATGGGTCCGACGTCCGTTTCGGGATCCATCGGATCGCCGACCTTCAGCCTGGCGGTATGGCGGAGAAACGCTTCCATGAAAGCCTCTTCCACATCGCGGTGGACGAAAATCCGCTGCACCGAGATGCAGATCTGTCCCGCATGGGCAAACGACATCCTCGCCAGTTTGGCCGCCGCCTTCTCGATGTCCGCGTCATTATGCACGATGGATGCGGAATTGGAGCCAAGTTCCAGCGTCACTCTGCGGAGGCCGACCTTGTTGCGGATGTGCTTGCCCACTTCCGGAGATCCGGTGAACGTGTACATGCCGATTCTGGGATCTTCCAGCAGCTTTTCGCCCAGATTGGAACCGCTTCCAACAAGGCAACTCATATAACCTTTCGGCAATCCCGCTTCCTCGAGAAGCTCGCAAAGTTTCAACGCCGTGGATGCCGTGTCCGATGCCGGCTTGAGAATGACCGCGTTCCCCGCGGCCAACGCCGGAGCCACCTTGTGCGCCACCAGGTTCAGCGGAAAATTGAACGGCGTGATGGCGCAGACGATTCCGACCGGCTTTTTGATGGTGTAAATCAGACGCTGGCCGATGTCGAAATGCGGCGCCACCTGGGTCGGAATGATTTCGCCCTTGATTTTGACCGCTTCCTGTGCGGAAAGCAGAAAGACGGTCGCCGAACGGTTGACTTCCGTTCTTGCATCCCGGATGGGCTTGCCGCCCTCCTTGGCGATGCATTCCGCCAGTTCGTCCACCCGCTCGAGCAACAGCTGATGGACGCGATGCAAAATCTGGAACCGTTTTGCAGGACTCAGCGGCGTTTCCGCCAACGCCCTCTGGGCCGCCTCGATGGCCCTGTCTTTTTCGTTGGGTCCCGCTTTGCCGACCCTCACGAACAACTCGCCCGTGTATTTGTTGAAAATTTCATGGGCGTCGGGGGTCTGGACCCATTCTCCTCCAATGAACAAAGGTTTGATCTGTGCATACAAAATGCTTGTTCTCCCTCCTTTTGCGACCCGGAAGCGCAGAATCGGCAGCCGGACATGTTGATTGGGAAAAGCTTTAACCACTGTGACATCATCATATCACATGGAACGCGCGCAATTCAATCCCTTTTGGGCCCCTTTTTTTTTTTGATTTTAAATTGTAATCGTATTCATTTACAATATTTTTCCTTTTTTTCCCAAATTCCAATCTTTTTTTGTTTCATTTCAGGGGAAAACCTTATACTTATTTTCACGAAAAAAAATAGGCCGCTTTGCGGCTGCTTTATCTCCCGGTTTCCTTTGCGTTACCTGGAAACAAACGGATTGCCCTTTTCCCAGAAACGCCATGGATATTCCTTCGCCTCGCCGGCGTTGCCGATCCCGATGCGGGGGCCTGTCGCGATTTCGCGCATCGTCCTGCCTTCCGCGATGTACAGCGGCGGCTCAAACAGCGGCCTTCCGTAATCCCGGATGGTAATGCCCAGCGCCTTCGTCAGCTTGCCCGGTCCGCTCGTCAGGTCCCGCTCCTTGTTCACGGGTCCGCGCCGCCGGCGCATCAGCTCGATTCCCTCGCAGGGTTCCACCGAGCGGATCAGGATGGCTTCGGGATGGCCCGGTTTCCCGCTCACCACATTCATGAGGCAATGCGTGTGCATCACGTAGGTATAGGCGTAGCCCGGCGGACCGTACATGATCTCCGTCCGCGGCGTCCGGCGGTTTCCGTAGCTGTGCGCCGCGCGGTCGTGCGGGCCGATGTAGGCTTCCGTCTCCACGATCCACCCGGCGGCAATGCCCTCCTCCGTTTCTTTCACCAGCACCATGCCGATCAGCGCGCGCGCCAGCTCCAGCGTCGGCCGTTCAAAAAAAGAGGCGTCCACAGGCCGAAACGGCGGCATTCCGAAAATCCCTCCATCTCAAGGTAGAGAACACATTGCTTCTTCCGGGGCGGGGAACCGAGTGCGGGGCCGGGAGAGGACAGGTCAAAAAACTACGACCTGAATCCGTGAACTTCTATGAATCCTCCTTGACCGGACTATTTCCATGTTCATCACGAACCAACTGCTTCGCCCGCTGGCAGAAGGGCGCATCATGACTTGTACCACCGGTTTTGGCCATGTCGAACAGACCTGACGAACAAAGGTCTTTCGCCAGGCCATCCCATAACGGTTTCGTCTTCTTTCTCGCATCAGGCAAACGCCCGGTAGATTCGCTCCAGCACCAGTGACCAGGGACTGTGTTTTCCGAAGCTGAAGATCAGACTCCGCGCATGTCGAACCAGTCGCACCGCCATGTAGATGATGTTTTGAATCACCGTACGGATTCGCCGGCGCTTTACCTTTCCGCGAATCGGCGCATCGTCTTCCCTCAGGCTTTCCTGACCGATGATCCGCAATAGATTGTAGGCAAAGATGCCGGCATGAAGCACCAGCTGGTTCGTGGCAAACTTCCCGGCCGGCAACCGCTCCAGGTCCAGATCCGTCTTGATTTCGCTGTGAAACTGCTCGCTTGTTCCATGATCCCGGTACAGCTCGATGACCCGCCACGGTCCGCACCGGAGCGACGTCCAGTACACGTTCACTTCAATCTCCGGAACCAGAAACATTTGACCGTTTCGGTCCATCGTCCGTTCGATCACGTGGAAGACTTGCCGCAGCGGCCGGTCAAAGCCCTGTTCCGTAAACTCGATGAACCCGACATACTCCTTCTTGCCTTCCCGTTGCTGGCAACCAATGCCCGACGACTCGGCGATGCGCAGCCACAGTTCCTTCGGTTCCTTACGGAGGTTGGCCTTGATGATATAATCCACCTGTTCACGGTGACAGACGCGCAGGTTTTCGAGGCTGTCGTTTCCCGCGTCCATGCGGACCAGAAGCGGAAGATCCGTTACGCGCCGTGCATATGCAATGCTTTGGGCCAGAAAGGCAGCCGTTCCGTTCTGGACATGGGTGCTGCCTTCCCGCAGTTCGGCGTTGACGGCATAGCCCTCCTGGCCCAAGTAAGCAAAGATGGGCGCGTAACCGTCGAAACCTTTGTACGTGCGGCAGACACCTTCTTTTCGGGTACCGGAATTGTCAAAGGGCGAAACGTCGATGTCCAGCGGGACCAGGATGTCCGAACCGGCCGGAAGACCGGTCAGCGGTGCCTGGACCCGACGAATCAGGTCGGCCGATTCCTCCAGCAGAATCTCGTTCCATCCTGCCGCTTCGGCGGCCGCCCGATCCAAGCGTTGGCGAAGCGTCGGGCTGGAGGGCACCTTTTGCAGTTGCAGGCAGATTCGGAAGACATCGTCGTCGCGAAACGGCTCAATATGGTCAAAATCGCTCTTGCCTTGGCAGAGGAGCCCGATGTAACTTTTCATCACGTCGGCATGGGAATGCCAAGGATTTTCCGAGTCCGAAAGGCGTGTTCGGTTCAAGCGCCAAGCCAACCGTGTGTGGGCCAGCAAGGCACCCACGGTTGCCAGGCCGGCATGGGTGGAAAGGATCATCTCTTTGGAGCGAACGAACCGGATTTTCATAAGACACCCCGCAGGTGAAAGATTCATGATAAAACCATTCGCCTTCGGGACCTGATTTGCCTGCTTTTTCTCGCATTTTCATCAATAATTGATGATCACGGATTCAGGTACGACAAAAATGCCTTTATTTTCCCATAAAAACGGCCTTCTCGGGAAAACAAAGGCATTTTGTGCATTTAAATGGAAAAATTTGTGCGATCTCCGAGAATCCGCCGAAAAATAAATGCACTTTTGTCGCAATTGGCCCCCATGAGCCATGAAAACGCAAAAATAAATGCATTTTTGTCGCTGTTGCGGGTTTGACCTTTTTTGATCTTTTATCCCCGCCGTCACGATTCTGCGCCCTGGCCGGTCAGCTTCTCGCCGATGGCCATGGCTTCCTTGTCGAACAGCACCAGATACACGTCCAGATCGCGTTCCCTGAGGAACTCCCGGATGGCGCCGACCGCCACCCGCACGGCCTCCTCCTTCGGATAGCCGTAGATGCCGCTGGAAATCAGCGGGAAGGCGACGGACCTGCAGCCGTTCTCCGCGGCGAGCCTCAGGCTGTTCAGATAGCACGACCGGAGCAGTTCCTCTTCGTCGTGCCGCCCGTCCTGATAGATCGGACCCGCGGTGTGAATCACATATTTCGCCGGCAGCCTGAACCCCGGCGTGATCACCGCCTCGCCCGTGCGGATGGGCGCCAGCCTGTCGCAGGCGGCCTGCATCTCCTCCGGCCCGGCCGCCCGGAAAATGGCGCCGCACACCCCGCCGCCCATCTTCAGCTGCGTGTTCGCCGCGTTCACGATGGCATCCACCTGCATCTGCGTGATGTCCTGCTGGACCAGGGTGAGAGGCATTTCCATCCCTCCGCTGAAATCCGCCTGTCCATCCCAGCCCGACCAGCTGGCCGACGTCCTGATCATCGTGGATGATCAGGACCTTCCGTTTCGTGGTCGTGATTGCGGGAAATTTCCTTATCCCATCATTGGACCTGTATCCTGTATCATACATATAAGGATTGTATCATACAATCCGTTTTTCCGGCACGACGGCCTCGTGGACGGTCTGAGTCAAGCTAGTGTGGGCACCTTTTTTGGATTCTGGATGCGAACTTGAAAAGAACCTTTCCCTTGTAAGCGCTTTTGGTGTTCTTCCTTATGGGATTGGCGTTTCATTTTTCTGGTATTAGTATCCTCTAAGCCCTTTCAATGCCATGCCCGTTGTGCTACTCTGCCACGGCCCCCTAAGCAACCGGATCATCCCGTTAACGTATCCTTTGGTCGGTCGTATAACGTCCCTTAGCAACTTCCGAATGCTGACGGAGCGCTGCGGCGTTGGAGTCTTGCCTCCATACGTAACCAGGACCACTCCGGCTTCCCGGCCTCTCATGATTGTCCGCAGCATCGCGCTGACGCCTCGCTCGCTCCAGCTGTATCCGCCTCGCTTCGTCCGTCTGGCAAAGATCCGCATCTGCGCTTCCGCGCTCCCCATCGGCCTCATGCCGCTCGTGTCGATGCCCGCCGCCTGGAGCGTCTTCCGGTAGTCCTCCAGATGCTTCCGGTGTTGCTTCAGAAACTGCTTGTATTCCTCCCAGTCCTTCCGCTGCTTTGGCGCGATGTCCTCTGCCGACACGCTCTCCACAGCTGTCAGCAAAGCGGCT
>LZRV01000049.1 GCA_002159065.1 Paenibacillaceae bacterium ZCTH02-B3
TCCCATCCCGAAACATCCGCCAATGTCACACCGAAACCCGTGATGGCTACCTGACGGCCTCATTGGGTAACAAAATTACGTGAGTGATCCTTTTTCCTTCGGTAACATTTTTAAATGAGTTGACACGGGATTCACAGAACCAGATGCGATCCGATACAAAAGGGACCCCGGTAGGAATCGACCGGGCGGATTGCCGCTTGTTTTATCTTCCCGTTTCTCCTTTTTCGGCGTATTGCCGCAACCATCGCAACGACCGCTCACGGCCGTGATGGCGTAACGCTCCCGCACGGCGGCATCGTCCGCCGTCCCGTACAGCCGCTCCGCGACCAGCCGTGTAAAACTGGACCAGCGGATGGCGCTCGCGCCCGGAGAGCCAGGCGCGCAAAGCCGGGACGACACCAGGGTGGTCCAGATACCGCAACAGACCCAGCGCCGTCAGCTGGCGTTCCGGATCGTCGGTTTCCGCAAGTCCGGCGGGCAGCCGCCCCGCCGCATTGCAGCAAAAAAGCGAGCAAGCGCAAGGCGTCGCCGTATCGCTCGCATTCCAGCAAACCGGCAAGTTTCCGCTTGTATTCCTCCACCGCCTGCGGCAGCAAGACCACATGGCGCTCCCGGTCGCGGGCATCCACGCGGCTGCTTCACCTTTCCGGCGGCACGCCGCCATGATTTGCCGCCATGATTTTATCATCAGGTTCCTGATCCATGATCTTGGTTTAGAATATGTAATTTAACTCCGGCAATGATCTTTTCGCCGATTTCGAGGTTATCCCATAACCGCGGGATTTCTTACAACGGCCGATAAGGCCGGGTCGAAAAATTTCTCCGCCATGCATATTTCGGGCTCCGTCCGGCAGCATTGGACCGTTGCGGCCGGACCGTAAAGCGCCGCGTCTTTCGTTTCTCCCGGCAACGACAAGACAAAAAGTCCGGGCGGCAGCGCATAAGCGACGGCAATCGGCAGCAGGCCCGGAAACACGCGCCATCATTCCGCCGGGATCAAAAAATCCCGCATACCATGAAGCATGCGGGTTTGCCGGTCGCTCCTGTCGCTCCTCCTTGCGGGCGACGTCAGTGTCATTCCTTTACGCTTCCCAGCGCCACGCCTTGAATGATGTACCGCGACAGCAGGAAGTAGATGACGAACAGGGGAAGCGCCGTAAGCGAAAGACCGAGATAGATCGAACCCAGCTCCGTCCTGTAAATGTCACCCCTCAGCAGGTTGACCATGATCGGCAGCGTGTACTTTTCCTTCTGCGTCAGCAGAATGAGCGGCATGAACAGGTTGTTCCAGCTGCCCACGAAGACGAAGATCGCCTGCGTCGCCAACGCCGGCGACATGATCGGCAGGACAATCCGGTTGAACGTGGCGAACTCGCCGGAACCGTCCACCCGCGCCGATTCCACGATTTCGTAATTCAGCGCGCCGAGCAGATACTGCCGCATGAAGAACACGATGGCCGGCGACGCGATCGCGGGCAGAATCAGCGGCAGAAAACTGTTCGTCCAGCCGATCTGGTACATGAACTGATAAAACCCGATCGCGCTGGCCTGAACCGGAATCAGCATGATCAGCACGATGAACGTGAAGAGCGGCTGGCGGAATCTCCAGTTGTACACCACGAGCGCGTACGCGGTGAGGGACGAGAAATAGATCGCGCAGATCGTCGTGCCCGCGGAGATGATGAACGAGTTCATGAACCCGGTGATCGGGTCAAAGGCTTTGCCCACCAGAACCTCGAGATTCCGCGACAGATTGCTCGACGGCAGAAGCGAAAGTCCGGCCTGGATTTCCGGCGTCGAACGCGTGGCGTTCACGAACATGATCCAGAACGGCATGATGCTGAGCAGCGCCAGGAAAACGCAGAACATGTAGACGAAAGCCCGGTTTAGCCTCAGGGCGAAGGTGTTGGTCTTCTTGACCGTATTATACATTCACGACGCCCCCTTTGGCCGCCTTGGCCGCTTCCTTCCGCATCCGTCTCTCTTCCCGCCTGATCCGAGCGGCATCGCGGTCACGCAACACATAGAACAGAATGGCCGACAGGATGGCCGCGATCACAAACAGGATCATGCTCGCAGCGGCCGCCCGGTTGTACAGATACTGCCCCCTGAACGCCTGCGAGTAGATGAACATCGCAGCGGTGTAGGTCGCGTTGTCAGGTCCGCCGTTCTGGAAGAGGAACGGAATGTCGAACATTTGCAGACCGCCGATCATGGACGTGATCAGGATGAACAGGATGATCGTCCGGATGCCCGGCAGCGTGATCTTGAGAAATTGCTGCCAGCCGTTTGCGCCGTCGATTTCGGCCGCTTCGTACAAGACGGGATTGATGCCCATGACGCCGGCGATCAGAATCAGCATCGTATGGCCGTACCACATCCAGTATTGGATGAACGATACGATCCCTCTCGCCGTCCACTTGTCCAGCAGGAAGTTGATCGGCTCGTTCGACCATCCGAGCAATTGGTACAGGCTGTTGACGGGACCGATCGGATAGGCGAACAACGAACTGAACAGCACGGCGATCGTGCCGGCCGTAATCATGTTGGGCATGTAAAACAGAATTTTGAACCCGCTCTGCCCCCGGATGTTGAGCCGCCTGTTGGTGAACCAGGCGGTGAGAAGCAGCGCGATTCCGAGCTGGGGAATGAAATTGATGATCCAGATGAGCCCGGTGTTCAGGATCGATTTGCGGAACAGTTCATTTTCGAACAGCAGGTTCTTGAAGTTGGCGAAGGGATCGTCCAACACGTGGAATTCCCTGGTGGCGGCTCCCTTCAAATCGGTAAAACCGATAAATACCGTGTACAGAATCGGATACAGCGAAAACACCAGGAACGCCAGGATGAAGGGAAGGCAGAAGAGAAAACCGTACCTGGAATAACTGACCGTCCGCCGGCGCAAAAACGTTCACCCCCAATGATGCAAAGGGGCGGGGGATTTTCCGCCCGCCCCGTCATGTCACTGTGATCAGCTGTCGATGCCGAGTTCGTCTTTGATTTGCTGTTTGAAGTCCGCAATCGCTTGGTCGCGGCTCTTGTTGCCGGCGGCGTATTCGCGAACCTGATTGCGCCAGATGTCGTTGATCGTCTGGTCATACTGGGTCAGGTTCTTGCCGGTGGCGAACTTGTTGGCCGGCACGAACACGTCGAACATGTTCTGTCCGCCGAGGAAGTCGAGTTCGCCGTTCGACTTTTCCATGACGACCGAAGACGCGACCGTATCCTTCGTGCCGGATTCACTCATGAGACCGTTCGCCCACAGATATTGCAGGCCGTTTTCGGAGGTATCCACCGTCACCCACTTGATGAAGTCGGCCACGATTTGCTTCTTGGCTTCGTTCTTGAGCACTTCCTTGTTCGCCAGCAGCCAGGTGCCGCCCCAGAAGAAGCCGACCGGCGGTTCGGTGACGGCCCAGTCGCCGGCGGTTTCGGGCGCTTGCGGGCCGATGACATAGTTGATGAGCCAAGCCGGACCGAAGAAAGCGAACACCGGTTTCGGACCCGCGCCTTTCATGTCGGCGAACCAGGGATCCTGCCAGTCCCGCGTATCGTTGTGGTAGTCGTTGTCCTTCAGACGCTTCGACAGGTCGAGGAACTCTTCGCGTTTCGGGTCGATGTACAGCTTGCCGTCGACGATCCAGCCCTTGTCGGAGCTGTTCTCGATCGAGTGCCAGATGTCGCCGTCGCCGGAGACGATCGCGTAACCCTTCTGCTTCAGCTTCTCGGCCGCTTCGAAGAACTTCTCCCAGCCCGGACCGACCTCGTTCTTGATGACGTTCGGATCATCCGTGCCGAACACGTCCTTCGCGATCGAACGGCGGTAGATGAGCGCGCCGCCGGTCGCCTGATAGCCGAGCGCCACCAGCTGGCCGTCCTTCGTGCCAATGTCGATCGTGTACTCGGCGATGCCGGCTTCCTGGACCATCTGATCCGTGATGCCGAGATCGGCGTAGCTGGCCGCGAAGTCGGACATGTCGCCCTGCGTGTACTTCAGGACGAACGCCGCTTCGGCCGTGTAAATGTCCGGAGCGTCACTGCCGCCGGCCGCGAGCGCCTGGTCAAGCGCCGGTTGGTAAGCGTTGTCCGTCGTCGCGATAACCGTCGAATTGAATTCGACGTTGCTGTATTCGGGGAACAGCTCCTTGAACTTGGTAGCCATGTCCGGGACTTCGTTCGTGAAGGACCACAGGTTGATCGTGACCTTCTCGCCGGAGCCGCCCGAACCTCCGGAGCCGCCGCCCGAGCCGGTGGTCGTCGAAGTGGTGCCACCTCCCGAGCCAGCCCCCGAATTGTCGCTTTTCCCCCCTCCACAGGCTGCAATGAGCGATGCCAGCATGATGATCGTGGTGATTAGTGCCAGTTTCCGCTTCATCTCTGGTGTCTTTCCTCCCTTTCAATGTGATTTTTCCCTCTGCGGTATCTTGGTGTAAACGCAACCATATTATAGAATCGCATATCCCCGCGTGTCAACTAAGTCTTTTTATGTTACCGGAGGAAAACGGGTCCCTCATGTCATGATGTACCCAGTGATGGGACAGTCAGGAAGCGCCTCGGGTTCCGGATTGATGTTGACGGGCGTGACGGGACGGGAAATCGCCGCCTTCAACCCGCGCAGGGCCAAAGGATCCCGGGAATCCCGGCACGCCTGCAGCCATTGGATTTGGTCCGGCCGGATCAAAGTCGGGAAGGTGCGCAAGTGCACGCTCGGCAGTTTGCCGGATGGCGCCCCAATAAAACGCTCACGGCATGGAGAACCGGCTTTTCGATTCGCGATTTCGCCCGTCTGTATCGTTATCGTTCCGCCAGGTTGCGCGTCATTTCGCATCAAGACGCATCCCTTCGGCAACATTTCGATGTGGGCGGCCGAAAGCTTGTTCGGCAACTTCTGGCTGAGTGACTGCGTCACCTTGAACTTTCGGGTCCCATCCGGTAAAATGGAACCTGCCGCGGACGGACCGCGAAAAGTTGCAAACCCGCGCTTCTCCCAGTAGCTCAGCTGGATAGAGCACGCGCCTTCTAAGCGTGGAGTCGGGGGTTCGAATCCCTCCTGGGAGGCCATACTTAAACAGCAAAGCCGCCAATCGGGCGGCTTTTTGCCATAGCAGACATCCCGGATGAAGAAAGCCTTCATAGGGTCAGCAAGTCAAGCGGAGCAAGAGCGTATCGGGTTGACAAATCCCGGTCCTGAACTCATGCTATGGGCAGGAGCAATGTCATTCCTTTACACCATGAACGCGCGTGAAGCGGGAGGAGAAAACGATGAAAGCATTGCTGATCGGGGGAACGGGCACCATCAGCACGGCCGTCACCCGGCAATTGGCGGAGCGGGGAGACGAACTGGTCCTGCTCAACCGGGGATCGAGAAACGACGGCCTGCCGGACGGCGTGCGGGTGATTCAGGCCGACATCAACGACGAAGAGCGGGTCGTCCGGCTGCTGGGGGACCAGACGTTTGACGTGGTCGCCGACTTCATCGCGTACCGGACGGAACACGTGGAGCGGGATTTCCGGCTTTTTGCCGGCAGGACGAAACAGTACATGTTCATCAGCTCCGCTTCCGTCTATCAGACGCCTCCCGCGGATTACCGGATCACGGAGGGCACGCCGCTGTCCAATCCCATGTGGGAGTATTCCCGGAACAAGATCGCGTGCGAGGAATATTTGGTCAGGCAATACCGCGAGAACGGGTTCCCCGTCACCATCGTGCGGCCCAGCCACACATACGGTGAACGCAACATTCCGCTGGGCGTGCACGGCAAAAAAGGAACCTGGCAGGTCGTCAAGCGGATGCTGGAAGGCAAGCCGGTCATTATCCACGGGGACGGTACTTCCCTGTGGACCATGACCCACAACAGCGATTTCGCAAAAGGCTTTATCGGGTTGATGGGGAACAAGCGCGTCATCGGTGAGGCAGTGCACATCACTTCGGATGAGACCCTCACCTGGAACCAGATTTACGAAATCATCGCCGACGCGCTGGGCGTGAAACTCAACGCCGTGCATATCGCTTCGGAGTTTCTGGCCGCCGCCAATCCGCCGATGGATTTGCGCGGGCCGCTGCTCGGCGACAAAGCCCAGTCCGTCGTGTTCGACAATTCCAAGCTGAAACGGCTGGTTCCCGGTTTCACGGCGACCATTCGGTTCGACCAGGGTGTGCGGCAGTCGGTGAAATACATCCTGGAACATCCCGAGCTTCAGGTCGAGGACCCGGAATTCGACGCGTGGTGCGACAGGGTGATCGCCGCGATGGAAGCCGCCGCAAGGAACATTTAGTCCCGCGCAATCTTTGTCCGCATCGTGAAAGCCGCCGGCAACGGCGGCTTTTGATGGGTTTCATGCCGCGGGCGGCATTGGAATCTGGACCAGACCGGCCGACAGCAAAAAGATGGCCAGCCCGTGGGTCAGCGCCGAAGCGGCGACGCCGTTCCGCATCCGCACGACGGCGCACACGAGGCCTTCATACAGCGTGAACACGAGGATGAAGGGGCCGAGATCGGTGACGGTGGCGGAGAGAAACGCGTGCCCGGCGGCGAACAGCATTCCGGACAGCAGCGCCGCCCGCCACAGCCCCGCCTTCGATTCAAACATCCCCTGCACATATCCCCGAAACAGCACTTCTTCAAGCAAATTTCCCGCCAGTGCAAAAAAGAGGAGCACCGGCAGCAGATGCGCCGGGACCGGACCGCCCCGTTCGCCGATCGGCACGAACCCGTAGGACAGCAAAAACGGTCCCGCCACGAGCAGGGCGCCCAGGATGCCGATCGTGACCGACCGTATCGGTTTTTCGCCAAACCAGCGGATGTGGCGGTTCAATCCGTTCCGGTTGACGGACAGGATGAGCAGCGTCGCCAGCAGGGAGGCGAAGCCGAGAACGAGAAGCAGCAGCCCGCTGTCGGCAAACCGGAGCCACACCGTCGCCGGCGTGACGCCGAGCCGCCAGAAACCGGCGGGCGTCATGGCGTCCCGCGCGAGCAAAAATCCGAGAATGAGCAGAAAAGCCCTGGCCGCATCCGCCCTTCTGGGCAGCAGCGCATAGGTGACGGCAATCAGCAGCAGGCCCGGAAACACGCGCCAGCCGTAAGCCGCGAGATCGGGCAACAGGGAGAGATCCAACGGGCCAACCCCTTCGCAACAGGATTTTCCATTTCACTTCAATAAAAGGGGGCGGATTCCTTTTCCTGCTTGCGCCTCCCTGCGGGGAATGTCTGTCGGATCGAACAGGAACGGATCTTCCGCCGGGTGCAAAAAACCCGCATGCCACGGGGCATGCGGGTTTTGCGGTCGCCGCGCCTTACGGGCGGCGCGCCACAATCATGATTTCCATATCGTCCGGTTCGAGCGGCTTGCGGGAAAATTGGCCGGCGATGCAGCCGTAGGCGTTCCGCACCTGAAATCCGGCTTCCCCGAACATCAGCACCAGTTCCCGGCAGGTGAAGGCGGTCGTGTAGAAGGTGACTTCCTTCGTCTCGCCTTCCGGGCTGGTGACCGGCTCGCGGATGACGCTCGTGTTGGTGTACGGATCATAGCAGGACGGGTCCTTCAATTCCCGGATCACCGCCGGAACGTGGATGGCTGTCAGCACAAACCAGCCGCCGGGCTTCAGCGCACGGTATGCGCCTTTGAGCACCTTCAGGTGATTTTCCAAACTGCCGGCCAGGCCGAAGGCGCCCTCGCACAGACAGATGGCGCCGTCAAATTCTCCGTCGAACGCCATCTCCCTTGCATCCTGCACAAGAAACGACGCCGGAAGCCGTTCCCTCTTTGCCCGTTCCCGCGCCAGTTCGATGAACCGGGGCGTGATGTCGATTCCCGTCATGTGCACGTCAAGGCGGGCGAAGGCAAGGCTGTGGCGGCCGGGGCCGCAGCCGATGTCCAGCAGCTTCTGGCCGGGCTTGATGCCCATTTCCTCGACGAGAAAGCCGACTTCCTGCTCCGTGCCTTTCGTGAATCCGTAGTCCAGGTAGTTTTCGCCGATAAACTCGCCAATTTCCCTGTAATACGCGCCGTCAAACTCGATTTTTCCCTTCAACGCGATTCCCTCCGCGAAAGGGGCGGAGAATCACCGGGAACCGGGTCCGATGGATTCTTCCGCCCGGTTATGGAACGGGTGATCGGCAAGGCGGAAGAACATCGCAATCATACAGACACCCCGTTTTTCGTTCATGTTTTCAACAATCATTCTTATTGTGAAAAATGGGAACAGTTCCGTCAAGATTTCTCCGTTTTCGCCCCCTGCCCGGTCCGGTTCGTGCCGCGGCGGCGTCTCCCGAAGCGTCAGACGCCGTCGGACTGCGGGGTATCACGCGGGGCGGGTGTCCGCGTCAGACGGTCTTGCTCCACTCGTTTACCCTGCGAAAGCTTTCCTCTTCCGAAAGATCCTCGACCCTCGTCATGATCGTCCACCGGATTCCGCACGGATCAAGGATGCTGGCATAGCGGTCCCCGGACACGAATGTCGCGGCCGGCTCCCGCACGGTTGCTCCGTTGGCGACAGCCAGCTCCAGCGTCCGATCCACATCGGGAACGTAGATGCCCAACGAGTAGCAAGCATAGCCGTCTCCGGGCGGCAAGACGAGCCGGTACGCGGGGTTGGCGGCTCCGAGCTGAAGGTATCCGTTCCCAAAGTCGAGATCCGCATGCACGATCGCGGGTTGCCCGTCGACCGTCATGGTCGTTACGTTTTTCGGTTTTGCGCCGAAAACGGTTTTGTAAAATTCGATCGCTGCGGCCGGATCGCTTACGGCGATAAAGGGAGTGATGGCGGTGTACCCTTTGGGCGTCCCGTTTATCGTATAGGTACCGGTCACACCCGTCTGCCGGTCTTGCATCGGGAATCCTCCTTTTTTTCATTTGGCGGCAGGTACCTGGCGCGAGACATGCGTTGCGCAATCGATTGGCAAGGGTTAATCTCAATTGTAAAGATTTGCGACGCGGACGGATTGTAAAAAAGCGATGCCGCCCGGAAGGAAGGATTCCCTTGAAAGCCAAGGAAACGGGCATGGTCTCAACCCGCGGCATCGTTCACGCGGCCGCGGGATTGGACAAGTTTTCGCTGTTCCGTATTGAACCGGAACCCCGCCTCGCTCCGTTCGTCGAATATTATTGGTCCGTTTGCTACCATCTGCCTCCCGGCGCGACCCACACCCAGACGGTCTTGTCGTTTCCGAACGTGCATTTGGCCTTCGAACAGGACGAAAACGGCAGAAAAGCGCTCATCCATGGCATACCGAAGCGACCGTTCGTGCGCGTGCTGAGCGGCCGGGGCCGGGTGCTGGGGGTAAGATTCCGGGCCGGCGGCTTCTATCCGTTCTGGCGAAAGGACATTTCACGGTTGACCGGATTGACCGTGCCCGCGGCGGAAATGTTCGGCGCCGAAACGGAAACGTGGATGAACGCCGTGCTGGATGCCGGAGACGTATCCGGCATGGCCCGGGAGGCGGAAGCCGCCCTGCTCACCCGCCTGCCGGAACGGGATCCGCTCGCGGAACTGGCGGACCGCATTGTACGAGCCGCGATGCATGACCGGAACATGATGAAAGTGGAACAATTGAGCGAACGGACCGGCATGTCCGTCCGCCAGTTGCAGCGTCTTTTTCGCAAATATGTCGGGGTCGGCCCGAAATGGGTCATCAAGCGTTTCCGGCTGCAGGAAGCGGCGGAACGCATCGAACGGGATCCTGCGACTCCGCTGACGGATCTGGCCATGCAGCTCGGATATTTCGATCAGGCGCACTTCATCAAGGACTTCAAATCGGTCCTCGGCATGCCGCCGGCGGCCTACAGGGCGTGGACGGCGTCCGCCGGCGACACCGGAGAGTCCCGATAATCCGGTAAAACCCGCGTTCCGTCCTGAAAAGGAATCAGAATTGCCCGCGATCACCAAAACGAAGGCCGCCGCGAGCAAATGCCCGGGCAGGAATCCGGCTGCGCAACGCGGCAACCGGAAGCAAAAAAACAAACGTCGCCACACGTCTTACAATATATTCATGGATTCGATATGCCGTTTGGTCTCTTCCGTGCCCAGCTCGTACAGCAACCGGTAAATGTCCCGCAGATGGGCATCGGTAACCGCTCCCGCCTCCTTTTCGGACACCGATTGCCATCCGACGTAGCGGACGAGGGCCGATTCTTCCGCGTCGGCCAGTTCCGCGAACAGATTTTCCAGTTTGTTCAGCTCCTCCTCGTTCGCCCGGATCTCGAATTCGAAGGCCGCTGCTTCCGGGTCTTCGAGCACCTGCCCGGCGCCTACCGCCACGTAGTACGTCTTTTTCCCGTCCGAATCCCCGTCCGGCGTGCTCTGCTCCTTGCCGGAGCCTGTCATCCGCGCGTCGTTTTCCATCCGTTTCACCTCCCGCTGACGCCCCGTCCGCAATCGGCCGCATTTCTCACACGGTTGCCTTCCGCAATCGGCCGCTTTCCGCAACCTGCGTTCCGTTGCCCGCCATTTTCCGCACCTGCCTTTTCCCGCATTGCCGCCTTCCGCTTGAACCTCGCGGACCGTTTCTATTTTCGCCGGAAGGACAGACATTTTATGCCCGTTTTCGCCATAAGTTACGTTGATGATCCATCGCCGCCGGACGTGGCGCGGAAGGAGGAACCATCATGTGCGGTATCGTGGGATGGGTCGATTGGAACGACGATCTGACCCGGCGCGCGGACGTTCTGGAACGGATGACCGAAACGATGGAGCACCGGGGTCCCGACGCCGGAGGGACGTGGCTGTCGCGCCGTTGCGCGCTGGGACATCGCCGCCTCAGCGTCATCGATCCGGCGAACGGCGCCCAGCCGATGGTGCGCGCGGCCCTGGACGACATGGACCGCCAGTACGTCATCATTTACAACGGGGAGCTGTACAACACGCTGGAGCTGCGCGACGAACTCCGGCGGCTGGGGTACCGTTTCCGGACATCGTGCGACACGGAAGTGCTGCTCGTGAGCTACATCGAGTGGGGCAAGATGTGCGTCGAACGGCTGAACGGCATTTTCGCCTTTGCCGTTTGGTCCGTCGCGGATGAGGAGCTGTTCATGGCGCGCGACCGGCTCGGGGTGAAGCCGCTGTTTTACCGTCATGACGGGGAGCGGCTGCTGTTCGGATCGGAACCGAAGGCGATTCTGGCTCACCCGGATGTCCGGGCGGAGGTGGATGCGGAAGGGCTTGCGGAGGTGTTCGCCATCGGTCCGGCGCGCACACCGGGACACGGCGTATGGCGGGGAATGCGGGAGCTCAAGCCGGGGCACTGCCTGACGTTCGACCGGAACGGCCTGCGCGTTTCCGCGTACTGGCGGCTGGAAGCCGCGCTATGCGAAGACGGCGAAAGCGCCGCGGCCGCCCGCGTGCGCGAGCTCCTGCGGGACGCTGCCCGTCGGCAGCTGGTGTCCGACGTGCCGGTGTGCACGCTGCTTTCCGGCGGCCTCGACTCCAGCGCCTTGACCGCCCTGGCGGCGGAATACTGCCGGGAAACCGGTCGGGGAGCGCTGCACACGTACTCGGTGGATTACGTGGACAACGAACGGCATTTCCGGGCGCACGCCTTCCAGCCGGACGCGGACGGCCCATGGATCGAGCGGATGAGCGACCATCTGGACACCGTGCACCATGCGGTGCGGATTGACACGCCCGAGCTCGTCGACGCCCTCGAAGCCGCCGTCGTCGCCAAGGATATGCCGGGCATGGCCGACATCGATTCCTCCCTGTACCTGTTCAGCCGGGAAATCAAAAAAGGCGCCACTGTCGCCATTTCCGGCGAGGCCGCGGACGAAATTTTCGGCGGTTACCCGTGGTTCCACCGCGAAGAGATGCTGCGTGCCGACACGTTCCCGTGGTCGATGTCGGCGGATCTTCGGGAAGCGATTCTGTCGCCGGAGCTGGCGCGGGTCATCCGGCCCCGCGAATACATCGCCGAACGATACCGGGAAGCCGTCGCCGAGGTGCCGGTGGCGGAAGAGGAGGACGACGGCGCGCGGCGCATGCGCCGCATTTCGTATCTCAGCATCACGCGCTTCATGCCGACGCTGCTCGACCGCAAGGACCGCATGAGCATGGCCTGGGGGCTGGAAGTGCGCGTACCCTACTGCGACCACCGGCTGGTGGAATACGTCTGGAACCTGCCCTGGCCGGTGAAGACCGCTGGAGGCCGCGAAAAAGGCATCCTGCGCCGCGCCCTGGAAGGCGTGCTGCCCACGGACGTGCTGCAACGCAAGAAAAGCCCGTATCCCAAGACGCACAACCCGGCCTATCTCGCCTCCGTGCGCGAGCGGCTGCTGGCGCGGTTGGACGATCCGTCCTGCCCGCTGCTTCCTTTGATCAACACGGCGAAGATCCGGGAGTTGGCGAAGGATCCGCGGTCCGCGACGCATCTGCCCTGGTTCGGCCAGCTCATGTCCGGGCCGCAGTTGTTTGCCTACCTGTTGCAGGTGGATTTCTGGCTCCGGCATTACCGTGTGTCCCTGGCCGTTTGAACCGCCCGGCCCGGGGGGCCGGAAGGGACCTCCGCACGGTTGTTTTCACCCGGGCTGGCCTCCATGCCTCTCTATTCCGGGTCGGCCCTCAGCCGGCGTCGCCGCGTCCGACTCCGCCGGGTCGGGCCTCGACCTGGACCTTCGCGCCTGCCTTCGTCCGCCGTGCCCAAGCACCTGTCGGATCCAACAAAGACAAAAGCCGCACCGCTAATTGCCGCCGGCTTCCCGGGCCCGTGAAAGCCTGTCGATCAGCCGGCGCAGCGCGGCGCCGCGGTGGCTGATCCGGTTCTTCTCCTCGATGGGCAGTTCCGCCATCGTGCAGCCGTGGGACGGAAGCCAGAACACCGGATCGTACCCGAATCCGCCCGTGCCGGACGGCTGAAGGACGATCCGTCCCTCCACCGTGCCTTCCTCGACGATGGTTTCGCCCGTCGCCGGATTGTACAAAACCAGGCAACAGACGAAACGGGCCGCGCTGCCCGCGTCGCCGGCACCGTCCCGCTCGGCCGCAAGGCGCAGCTCTTCCAGCAGCTTGGCGTTGTTTTCGGCGTCGGTGGCCTTCGGCCCCGCGTACCGGGCGGAATGGACGCCGGGCGCGCCGCCCAGTCGGTCCACGCACAGGCCGGAATCGTCGGCCAAAGTGATCAGGCCGGTGGCTTCGGCCACCGCCCGCGCCTTGATCCGGGCGTTTTCCTCGAAGGTCGCGCCGTCCTCGACGATGGGCGGAATGTCCCGGTCCGCCAGATCGTTCAGATCGATCACCTCAACGCCCAACGGCGCGAAGGCTTCGCGGAATTCGCGGGTCTTCCCGCGGTTTTTCGTCGCCAGAAGCAGCGTGTCGCCGGCCCGGATCATGCCAGCACACTCCCGATCCGTTCTCCGGCGGGCCCGAGCACCTGTTTCTGCAGGGCGATCAGCTGCCCGATGCCTTCCTGCGCCATCGCCAGCAT
Source organism: Paenibacillaceae bacterium ZCTH02-B3 (assembly GCA_002159065.1). Taxonomy (GTDB): domain Bacteria; phylum Bacillota; class Bacilli; order Paenibacillales; family Paenibacillaceae; genus ZCTH02-B3. The sequence goes on from LZRV01000049.1 coordinate 13,413, forward strand.
TTCGTCCAGCACGGCGCGGCTGAAGGGCGCGGCTTCGCCCGTTCCCTGGACCTCCACGAACAGGCCCGACCCGGTCATCGCCACGTTCATGTCAACGGCCGCCCGGGCGTCTTCCTCGTAGACCAGGTCCAGCAGCAGTTCGCCGTCCACCGATCCCACGCTGACCGACGCGAGAAAATCGGTGATCGGATATTTGGCAAACGGTTCCTGCTCCGCCAGCTTCTCCACCGCCAACACCGCGGCCACGAACGCTCCCGTGATGGAAGCCGTCCTCGTGCCGCCGTCCGCCTGCAACACATCGCAGTCGATGGTAATCGTCCGCTCGCCGAGGGCTTCCAGATCGAAAACGGAGCGCAGCGACCGTCCGATCAACCGCTGGATTTCCATCGTCCGCCCGGCCGGACGGCCTTTGGCCGTTTCCCGCGGGTTGCGGATTTGCGTGGCCCGGGGCAGCATGGCGTATTCGGCGGTCACCCAGCCTTTGCCCTGGCCTTTCAGAAACGGCGGGACCTTGTCTTCCACCGTCGCCGTGCACAGGACGCGGGTGTCGCCCGCCTCGATCAATGCGGAACCTTCCGCGTATTTGTTCGGATGAAGCGTGATGGCGTACTTCCGCAGCTCGCGGGGCAGCCTTCCGTCCGATCTCATGCGACAAGCCTCCCACCTTCGGAATCTTCACCATTTTACCAAAGTCCGCCTGCAAGTGCATCCGCATCCGTTTTGCAAAGCCTTTTTTTATAGTAAGATGAAAACGTCCCCCGACGGTCAACCGATCCCGAAGAGGTGTTCATGCCAAATGCAAGAGTACAACCCCATGAATTACCGTCCCACCACCGAGGAAGTCGCGGAGACGGCCAGGGAGTGGCTCGCCAGGCGCGGCGTCACCATCACGCAGATCGCCCAGCTGACCCTGATGCTCCAGAAGGACTATTATCCGGATCTTACATTGGAAGAATGCGAAAAAAACGTGGAGGCGGTGCTGAAAAAGCGGGAAGTGCAAAACGCCCTGCTGACCGGCATCCAGCTGGACATGCTGGCGGAAGAGGGGAAGCTCATGCAGCCGCTGCTCAGCATCGTCCGCAACGACGAGGGACTTTACGGCTGCGACGAGGTGTTGGCCCTGAGCATCGTCAACGTCTACGGCAGCATTGGACTTACCAATTTCGGATATATGGACAAAATAAAGCCCGGCATCATGAAAAGGCTGAACAACAAAAAAGGCGACGAGGTGCACACGTTCCTCGACGACATCGTGGGCGCCATCGCCGCCGCGGCGGCCAGCCGAATGGCCCACAACCATGCGGACGGGGACAAGGACTGATTCGGCGGGCCCGCCGTTTCTCCCGTGCCCGGCTTCACGGGTCCGATCAAAAACGAGCCCGACTCCCCTTCTTTAGCCCGTCTTGGCATCCGCGTCCGGCGTTTCTTCCCCGTCCGGTTTCGCCGCCGCATCCGGAGAAGCGGCGGCGGACGCCTTGATCCCTTTGTACCCCTGCTCCGTCAGTTCATTCCAGGCGTCTCCGATAATCCGCTGCACATCCGCCAGCAGCCGCACCAGCCGCTGTTCGGCTTCCAGCACGCGGCGGACGCCGGGGTGCAGCACGATCACTTCGTAAAGGCGGCCCACCTTTTTCTTTTCATCTTCGGAGACTTCCCGGCCTTCCGACAGCGCCTTGGCGATTTCCTCCTGCCTGCCCCGGAAATCCTCCAGCATGCGCCAGCCGTCGGCGTCGCCGGCCAGCTCCTTCTGGGCCGCGAGCCAATCCTTCGCTTCCGCGCACTCCTTCAGCGCCCTGGCAAGTTCATGGGCCTTGTCGTAAGGATTGATCATGGACAAGTTCCTCCCTCGGGCGGCTGCCGCGCCTCCCGCCGGACCGCGTTTCCGCCCGCGGCTTCGGCCGTGCTCCGTCGGCTCAGCGGTTCAGCAGCAGCCACAGGATCGTATGCAACAGCCCCACGACGGCGCCAAGCAGCGCGCCCAGCCAGGTGATGGCGCGCAGTTCGCGCCCCGCGAGGCCGACGATGACCGCTTCCAGGCGTTCCTCCGGAAACTTTTTCACCTGTCCGATGACGATATCCCGAAGCCGGATGCCGGCGAGAAGATCCTCCGCGTGCCGGGCTGCGGCATCCAGCGCGAAGGCGGCCGCCCGCTCCGCCAGGCGGCGCCGGTCTTCCTCCCGCTCCCCTGCAATCCGGGCCAGAGGCAGACGGAGAAGGCCGCGAAACAATCCGTTCCAGGGAACGCGCTCCTGCAGCAGGCGCGCCAGCGCCTCTTCCGGCGCCCCGCCGTCCCCCGCGATCCATGCGGCCGCTTCCGCCAGCGGCCGTTCCGCCCACTCCCGCATGCGCGCGGACAGAAAATCCGCGACGAGGCTCCGCGTCCGTTCGTCTTCCAGGAGACCGGCAATGGCGGGCGCCAGCCGGCGCGCCAGCTTGTCCCCGTCCACGAGCAGGCCGGCGACCAGCCCCGCCCATCCGCCCGTCCGCGCGATCAGGCCGCCGGCCAGGGTTCCGAGCAGCCGCCGGCCTTCCGCGGAAACGATGTGCTCCCGCAAAGCGCCGAGCAGCCAACCGGAGGCGGCGTCCGCAAGACGGCCGGCCGTCCGGTCGTCCCATCCCGGAATGGCGACGCGCAAAGGGAGATTCCCCCATCCGTTGGCGCGCCAAGCTCCAAGGGCGGCGGACGCCAGTTTCCCGCCCAGCGCGGGGGCTTCGTGTTCCAGCCAGTTCTCCACGCGGTCCGCCCCGGCCCAGCGGCAAAGCAGGTCATGGAGGGAAGGCTCGCCGCCGGAGGGCGTGGCCGCGGACAAATTTTCCTCAAGCCATTCGTACAACCGGTCCGCGGCGGCGCGGCGAACCGCGGGATCGTTCAGGATGCCGCGCAGCCCGTCGGGCGTGACCAGATGCCCGGCCACCACTTCGCCGAGGGCGGCGGCGATGTCGTCTTTCCGCTTCGGAAACAGCCCCGGCGTCAGCGGCACGCGCCAGCGTCCGATCCTCCACGGGCGCCGCGGCCGAAACAGCATCCGGATGGCCAAAAAGTTCGTCACGCCGCCGACGATCGCCCCGACGGCCATATTCAGCGCAAGCTGTGCCAAAACGTTCATCGCCCGATCCTTTCCCGAAGGCCGGCAGGGCCAATCACCGAAGGATAGATGTCCTCATATGATGAAGTACTTTCGTTGCCGGCCATGACGATGGGCACGGCTGAAGGGGAGCTGTCATGCCCGCCCGGAAATTTCACGTCCAGGTCGGTCCGGATCTGACGGAAGATCACGTGCTGATGCTCGGCGAAGCGGTGATGAAACGGCTGCGAATCCCGTCCCGCTCCCAGCCGGTGCTCCGGTTCGGGGCGCTGCGCCTGCCTGTCCGCATCGCGAAAGCGCCGAAGCGCGACTGCGTCCGCGTCAGCCAGGGACTGGCGCAGAAAATGGGCCTCTTCGCGGACTGTCCGCTTCGCGTCCGCCATCGGCCGGAGACGGGCGAGATCGCCTTCGGTCCGCTGATCGGCGTGCTGATCAGCCGGGATTACCCGGCCCTGCGGGACCGGCCGTTCGGCTCCATCACCGCGTTCTGCCAGGAACTTACCGCCGCTTGCAGGCAGCAGGGAGCGTATGTTTATTTTTTCACTCCGCGGGGCATCGGGTCAAGTCCGGAGACCATCGAGGGATGGATATACAGCGGCGGCTGGCGGCAGGTGCGCGTGCCTGCCCCGGACGTGCTGAACAACCGGCTGACCCGGCGCAGCCTGGAAAACCAGGCGAACGTCCAGAGCCTGATGCGCGAAATCAAAAACCGCTTCGGGGGCCATGTGTTCAACGAAAAGTTTCTGGATAAAACGGAAGTGTTCGCGGCATTGGGAGGAGACGACTCGCTGCGCCGCTATTTGCCGGAATCCCATGCCGTAAGCGGCCTTGCGACCCTGAGAAACATGCTGCGCAAATACCCGGTGCTGTTTCTCAAGCCGACGCGGGGCAGCCTGGGCGTGGGCATCATCCGCCTGGCCAAAACCGGACCGCAGCGCTGGACCGCCTCCTTTACCACCGCCAGCGGCATCCGCACCGCGGCCTATCCGGGCCCGAACGGGGTGCTCCACGCCTTGGCGGGCAAGATCAAATCGGTGCGCTACCTCGTCCAGCAGGGATTGAACCTCATATCCATCGCCGGCCGGCCCGTGGACTTCCGGGTGCTGACCCAGAAAAACCGCTACGGGCAATGGACCGTCACGTCCACGGTGGCGAGAATCGCCGGCGGACAGCATTACGTCTCCAACGTGGCCCGCGGCGGCACCCTGGCGCCGGCCCGCAGCGCCATCGCCAGGTCGAATCTGCCTCCCGCGTGCAAAGGCCCCGCCATCCTCTCCCTGCGCAGAGCCGCCCTCGACATCGCCAGAGGCATCGACAGCCGGATCCCGTACCATTTCGGCGAACTGGGCATCGACCTGGGAATCGACACCAAGGGACGCGTCTGGCTGCTGGAAGTCAACTCCAAGCCGTCGAAAAACGAAAACACGTCGCTGAGGGAAGGGCGGATCCGCCCTTCCGTGCGGATGATGGTGCAATATGCCTGTCATTTGTCAGGTTTTTGAACAACGGACAGGAATCGGACGGGCCGGCGACAGGCGGCGGGCCGCGTTGGAAGCGCGGGGGCGGAACGATGCCGCGCGGCGGGCGCTCCCGGCACCCGGACAAGGCGAAGCGCCCTGGCTGGCCGAAGCGCAATGTCCCATCTTCGGGGTGCTGGTGTGCGAGCGGAGCCCGAAGAGACTTCCCGCAAAGGCGATGGCTGCCGGCGGGCCGCCGTCCGGAACGCCGCCGGACGAAGTTCCGCCAGGCAAAGCGCCCTTCGCCGAAGCGGACTTCATCCGCCGGCTGCTGGAGGCGGGCGGCCGGATCGGCCTGGAGGTGATCGCCTTCGATCCCCGGACGGCGGACGCCGCCTCCCGCACCGTCCTCGGCTGGCGGTGGGACGCCGCCGAAGGCGCATGGCGCCGCGCCGCCCGGCCGCTTCCCGCGATGCTCTACGACCGCGCCTGGCCCGAAGGAAACGCGGAACGCCGCCGCTTCCGGGCCGCCCTGCGCCGGCTGCTGGACGGGGACCGTCCGCCGCTCCTGCTGAACGCGCCCCTGCCGGGCAAAACCGCCGTCCATGCCGCGCTGTCCCGCCATCCCGCCATTCGCCGGCATCTGCCGCCGACCGTGCCGTATACCGGGAGGGACGGCTTGCGCGGCAGGCTGGACGAATGGGGCGGCGCCGTCTTTCTCAAACCCGACGCCGGCTGGCAGGGACGCGGCGTCCTGGCCATTCGGAGGCAACCCGGCGGGCTCCTGGAACTTGCGGGCCGCACCGCGCGGAACGTTCCATTCCGCCTGGCGGGGCGGGAGGAAGCCATCCTGGCCCGCGTCGCCCGTCGGATCGGGACCCGCCCGTACCTGATGCAACCGTATCTAGAACTGGCCACCCCGGAGGGAGACCCCTTCGACCTGCGCCTCCTCGTCCAGAAAAACGCCGCTGGCCGCTGGACGCTGACCGGCGCCGCCGTGCGCCTCGGCCGGCCGGACGGCGTAACGGCCAACCTGCACGGCGGGGGAATTCCCCTGCCCCCCGAAGACGCGCTGGCGCAATGGTGCGGGGAAGACGCCGCCCGGGCGCTCATGCGCAGGGCGCGCCGTCTGGCGGCGGACATCGTCCGGCAGCTGGAATCGTCTTTTGGCCGATTCGCCGAACTGGGTCTGGATTTTGGCATCGACCGTTCCGGTGCGCTGTGGTTTCTGGAAGCCAACGGCAAACCCGGGCGCACCGCGGCGCGCCGGGCGGGCCGGCGGGCGGACGCGCTTTCCCATCTGCGGCCGCTGATGTACGCCAGATCCATCCTTTCGCGACTTTCCAGGGAGGGTCATCCATGAGTCTGACCAGTTGCACCGTCCACTTCACCCGCCAGCCGGAACGGATCGTCTGGTTTTCCGGGCCTCTCGCGCGGTCCCTCGGCCTCAGCGGCCGAAAACAGGTCCGCATCAAGGTGGGCGGGGAACGGGCGCTCGCGCGGCTTCGCACCGTCAGGCGTTCGGGCAACCATGTCTATGTGTCGGCCGGACTTCGGCGCTCGGTCCGCATCCCCCAGTCCGGCGAAGTCTATCTCACCCGCGAAGACGAGGAGGTGCGTTTCGGCCCCCTGGTGGGGGTGCTTACCGACGGCGGCCGGTCTTCCAGGGAACCGTTCGGGTCCCGCACGCCGTTCATCCGGCAGTTGCTCCAATACGGGCGGGGCAAAGCCTACATGTTCGCGTTCCGGCCCCGCGACATCAACTGGCAGCAGGAAACCGTGCACGCCTGGTTTCTCGACGGACGGGGCAACTGGGTTCGCCGGGTCGTCCCGCTGCCCGATGTCGTGTACAACCGGCTGCCCAGCCGGCGCGCGGAAACGGGGACGGCGATCGTGACGCTGCGGGAACGGTTCGTCGACCGGCGGATTCCCTTTTTCAACTGGAGTTTTTTCAACAAATCGGACGTCTACAGGCTCCTCGACAGGGATCCCGAAGCGCTCCGCCATCTGCCGGAATCGGTGACGGGGCCCTCCCCCGAGAAACTTCGGGAAATGCTGGAGAAATATCATTTCATCTATTTCAAACCCACCGGCGGCAGCCTTGGCGTCGGCATCTACCGGCTGACCTACCATCCCCGGCGGGGCTATTTCGTGCGCTACCGCCGCAACGGCCGGAACGTCCTGCTCAGGTTCACCAATTTCAACAGCCTGTGGCGCATGATGCGGGCCCGGCACGGCAGCGGACTGTCCCGCTACGTCGCCCAGCAGGGGATCCGCCTCATCGAGATCGACGGCTGCCCCATCGATTTCCGTTTCCACATGCACAAGGACGGCAACAACCGATGGGTGGCGGCGGGGATCGGCGCCAAGAAGGCGGGCCGCGGCAGCGTCACCACCCACCTCAAAAACGGCGGCACGCTGATGACCCCCGAGCAGGCCCTCGGCCGGGTGTTCGGAGACCGCGCCGGAGAAATTCTGGAAAAAGCCAAAGAGACCGCCGTGCGGCTCTCGGAAGCGGTGGAGCGAAACTACCCATACACGCTGGGCGAACTCGGACTCGACCTGGGCGTTGACCGCGACGGCGAGGTGTGGATGTTCGAGGCGAACGCCAAGCCCGGCCGCACCATCTTCAAGCACCCCGAACTGCGTGAACAGGGCCGCGCCTCGCTCCGGTACATCCTGGACCACTGCCTTTACCTGAGCAAGTTCCGCAGGAGGGATGAACCATGAGCGATTCTCCTCCCGCGTACTCCGCGGCGGCCGGCGCGCCGCGCAAACCGGTGCTGGCCATTCTCACCGTCGACGACGAGCAGCGGAACTTCCGGGGCAACCGGCAAAACTTCGCCGATCTCATCAGCACCGGAGAAAGACTCGGGTTCATCACCTATGTGGTGACCGTGAAAAACTTCCGCCTGAAATCCGCCACCCTGCCGGGCTACACCTATCACCCCCGGGAGAAGGCCTGGGTCCGCGGCCGCTTCCCCTATCCGGACATCGTCTACAACCGGATTCCGCAGCGGGAAGACGAGCGTCAGCCGAGCGTGAAAAAGAAACTGGACCAGCTGGCCGGAAGGCCGGAACTGCTGCTTTTCAACCGGCGCTTTTTCAACAAATGGACGCTGTACAAATGGCTCCGCGCCAGCCGCGCCACCCGCAAATGGATTCCGGAAACCCGCCGCCTCACCCGTCCGGCCGTGCTGTCCGGCATGCTGCGCAAATATTCCTTTCTGTTTCTGAAGCCGGTCAGGGGCAAGGCCGGCGTCGGCATCATGACGGTGCGGGTGCTGTCGGAAGGGCGCCGGCGCTACCGGCTGCAGATCCAGGAGGATCAGGGGAGCCGGACGTTCCGGTACCGGTCCCTGAAAACGCTGTGGCGGCGGGTCTGCCGCGAGTCCCGGCTCCAGGGCGAGCCGTACATCGCCCAGCAGGGCATCCCGCTGGCCACCGCGGGCAACAGACGCTTCGATCTCAGGGCGCTGGTGCAAAAAAACGGGGAGGGACGCTGGGAAGTGACCGGCATCGGCGCGCGGGTGGCGGGGGAAGGCTCCATCACCACCCATGTGCCGCGGGGCGGTCACATCGAGGAACCGGGGAAGCTGCTCACCGCCGCCTTCGGCGGCAGCCGGGGGCTGCAGATGCTGGGCCAGGCGGGCGAAGCGGCTCTCAAGCTGGCCAGGCAGATCGAACGGTCGTCGCGCTCGCTGCTCGGCGAGATGTCCATGGATCTCGGCATCGATGAAACGGGGCGCATCTGGTTTTTCGAGGCCAACTCCAAACCGATGAAGTTCGACGAACCCCACATCCGGAAAAAATCGCTGGAACGGATCTTCCAATACAGCCTGCACCTGTACCGCACAAAAAAAAAGAAGAGCTCAGCCCATGCGCGGAGGTGACACCGGATGGCGGCGCCGGTCCTCGGCATTCTGACGCTGTATCTGAACGACCGGAGACTCATCGAAGACAAGCACGTGTACGCCAAAATGACCGCCGTCGGCAAGCGGATCGGAGTGGCCGTGTACGTGTTCACCCCGGAGGACGTGGACGACCGCAGGCTGCGGATTTACGCGCACATCTACGAACCGGAGAAGAAGCGGTGGACGCGGAAATGGGTCCGCTTCCCCCATCTCATCTACGATCGGTGCCGCATCCAGAAGAGCGGGAGGTTCGAGAAACTGCTCTCCTTCCGTCGGAAATACGGGCATCTTACGTTTCTGAACCGGCCCCTGCGCAACAAATGGACGGTGTACCGGACCCTGGGGAAGTTCCCGGCGTTCCGGATGCATCTTCCGCTCACCCGCGCGTACCGGTCTCCGCAGGACGCGCTTCTTCTTCTCAAGCGATTCCCGCTGGTCTTCCTCAAACCCGTAAACGGCACCGGCGGAAGAGGCGTGCTGCGCATCGTCCGGCTGCCGGACGGCGACTTCATGCTGCAGGGAAGAAACCGCTCGCGGCGCATCGTGCCCGCCCGGCGCGTCCGCAGGCACATGCTGCCCGCCGCGCTGCGAAGATGGACGGCGCAGGGAGACCGGTACATCGTCCAGCAGGGCATTCGCACCGAGCTGGACGGCGGCCGCGTGCACGACTACCGGATGCTGGTGCAAAAAAACGGCAGCGGCCAGTGGCAGGTCACGGGCTGCGCCGGCCGGATCGGACCGGCGGGCAGCGTCACCTCGAACCTGCACGGCGGCGGACAGGCGGTGCCGATGAGCGTGCTGCTCAAGCGCTGGATCGGCCACGAGGGCAAAATCGCCCGGGTGCGTGAAACGGCGGAATGGTTTGGCGTCGCCGTCGCCCGAACGCTGGAAGCCTCGTTTGGCGACCTGTGCGAGCTTGCCCTGGACCTCGCCATTGACCGCGCGGGCCGCGTCTGGCTGCTGGAAGTCAACCCGAAGCCGGCCCGCGAGGTGTTCATCCGCTCCGGCGACCGTGCGGCCTACCGGAGGGCCATATCGCGGCCGGTAGAATACGCCCTGTGGCTGTACCGGCAAAAACAGACGCCGTAATGTAAAAATGTCAAGGGCTACTCTTGCCGGAGTAGCCCTTTCCGCTGATGCAGGGACCGGCCGTCTCCAGCCCGCCAACTGGCCTTCGCCATCGCCGCCGGCATCCAAAAAGCACTCACCCATTGGGAAACAAAAAAGCCCCGACCGTACCGGCGGAGCTTCCCAGAAACGTTCACAGGCACATGGCCCGGTGCATCACCTAATTCAAGAGTTGTTGAGCATAATGTTTTGCATAAGCCGGGTAGAGGTGAGCGAACTCTTTCGCACCTATCAGTTATAAGTTATCAGTGATTTTAGTAAGGCAAGTCACTAGGGAAGTGCTCCCACAGGCGGGGAAGCACATAATTTACTTGATCGGCAACATCCCTTCACCTTTTCGATAATACGCTGTCGCTCCCACCAGAGCCGCTCATGCCCCGGCACACACTTCACTCGCCGCTAGCAGACAAAAACCCTCGGCCCACCGTCCCGTGACAAGCGGGGGCATATATCGATGTGGCAGGTGCAGGTGGGAATGCCATATTCCGAAAACAAACCCATCACCAAATAAAAACGTTTGTTTGTTTATTGTATAAATGGGCAGGATTAATTGACCAGTAAGTAGAATAAAGTCGATTGAAGAAATTTTTGTCAAATGAAGCTTAAGCAAGTCCCCATCCGATGGGAAAATAACGGGAGAAGTACAAATCATGGATGCTTATCAAATTGCAGATCTTCTAGGTACGTTGGCTGCAGTGGCACTTAGAACACTTGTTTTTCCTTTAGCTTTAGAAAAATTACTTGTTTTTTGTCGAGTAAATGGAAGAATCGCTGTGATATTTGGTTATATCCTTTATATGATCTTAGCTTGGCCATTAATGCTTTTTGTTACATTTGGTCGTCTATATGGTTTTCAATCTGGTTTAGGGCACATAATTCTCGACATAATATTTTTGCTGCTTTGGATAACAATTAGAATTTTGCGAAAGAAAAAGAAATCTACGGTTTAGCAAAACGGGAGTTGAGCACAAAAAACACCCCGCCCAGCCAAATAGCCAATGCGGAATTAGGTGAAATAAACAACATAAACAACTAGGAAGAATCGTGAGGAAAAATGCGAAAGTGGATCGACAGTTTAAGTGAGAAATCAACTTTATTGCTTTTGATCACTCTATTGATTGCCGGTGTGATTTCTCTTTATTTTACCTTTTCTCGATACTTTCTTCGAGCTGAATTCTGGGTTGTGTTGTCCGTTTTCATTTATCCAGTGATATATACTTGGGAATCGTGGATAGTTAAACGAATTGATTCAAAACCAGAAAGGGAAGGCACCTTTCATGCTATATTAAATGATCTTGACGTGAAAGCATTAGACGGTGAATTATCGATTTACGCAATAATCGCCATAGGCATAATCAACGGTTTTATTATTACGGCGCGTCTTTGGGATAAAACCAATGTTAATGAAATAACAACCTTTTTTGCTGTTGTTATCTTTTTGCTTTCAGTGTATGAGTACAAAAAACGGGTGAAGGAAATAAAAGAAGCAATGGAAAATGATAAAATGGATAGAAATATGTAAGGTAAGAGCACGCTCGACCAAGAGATCGACGCCCAGGCTTCAAGTATTCGAACACACTAATTTATACGAACATTAGTTCTCGTTTACGATACAAAATGTTCGATGGGTTTTTTAAAACAACTCCCCGAGCCGATCGGGAATCAGCTGGACGTGGTGTAAATGGCAGCGAAAGCTTATCTTTTATGCAATGTTAAAAAATTCTCAGAAGATAATTTTTCAGCGCCAATCCAAGAAAGCTTTATTGAATATGAAGGCGAGCCGGAAATAAATATCCAACTCGCAAGAAAAAACTTTTACAATGGATTTGATCAATACAAATGCCATCATGACTACAAAATTAAAATGCATGGGAAGGCATTTTACAAGTCTTTTAGCTACTTTTTCCGCCCCTTAGACTTTTATCTTTTTTACAACCCAAACATTAAAATAGCTTTACTATCAGTGAGTTCCAAAATCGGACTGGATTTTATTGAACATTTGAGTGAATACAATCATCACGAACTGACTCCAATTGAGATTGATTTTGCTTACATACTTCCAAGGATTACTGAAATGACAGGAGTTTGGGTCTCAAAATTAAACCACGCAAACTTAAAATCTGCAGGTTATTTCGGATATCATGTCAATAAAAGCAAAGAGGTCGAAGAAGCCATTAAAGATGGGGTACTGTCGTCGGTACAAATAAAATATATCTATCCTTCAACTAACGAGGAACACACAATTTTGATCAGCAAAAAAGGAACTATCACTCTTTACGATGCTTACAACCAAATAGAAGACGAGTTGGACATTGTCATGTCCGTATATAACGAAATCATAAAAAAATCCGCTACCTAGCGGGAGATAATGCAAGATACTGTTTTGATAAATAGCTCAATTGTTGCCATGAATCAGTATTAATTTCGATACTATTTTTCGTCACAGCCACGCGATCGTTATCTATTTTAAACGTGACATTAAATCCTTGGACATCTTTTGCATTTAATCTACGAACAAAGAAACCAAAGTAAGGATTGTAACCTTTGAATTCTACAACCAAACCATATTTCCCAGAATCGGGTTTTAAATGCGTTTGAAATAATTCAAAGATTTTTGCAAGTTCTTTTTCTATTAAATTTCTTGAATCCCGGTAACCGACCAACATGTCCTCAACGACAAAAATGATTGTTCCTTCTTCCTCATTAACAGAAGCTTGGATTTTTATGGGTCCAAACTTATAAGTTCTCCTCAAATTATAATGGACTACGAAAACTAGACAACAAAAAAGGAGTTTCTTAGTTGATGACAACCATCCGCAGAACGTTTACACCGGAACAAAAAGCCCAAATCGTGCTGGAAATTCTGAAGGAGGAAAGGTCGA
>LZRV01000050.1 GCA_002159065.1 Paenibacillaceae bacterium ZCTH02-B3
CAAACGGGTGGAAATCCCCAAACCCGGAGGCGGGGTAAGGCTGCTGGGCATCCCGACCGTCATGGACCGTCTGATCCAGCAAGCCCTGCTGCAGGTGCTGACACCGATTTTCGACGTTGGGTTTTCCAGCTCAAGTTTTGGGTTTCGTCCGGGAAGGCGCGCCCATGACGCGGTGCGAAAGGCCCAGGCGTATATCCGGGACGGATACCGCTGGGTGGTGGACATGGACCTGGAGAAATTCTTCGACCGGGTGAACCATGACATTCTGATGGCCCGGGTAGCGCGGAAAGTGAAGGACAAGCGCGTTCTGAAGCTGATCCGGGCGTACCTTGGCGCAGGGGTCATGGTGAACGGCGTGGTTCAGGCCACGGAGGAAGGGACGCCGCAAGGCGGACCGCTCAGCCCGCTTCTGGCGAACATTCTGCTGGACGACCTGGACAAGGAACTGGAGCGAAGGGGACTGAAGTTTGTCCGGTACGCGGACGACTGCAACATCTTCGTGGCCAGCAAACGGGCGGGAGAACGCGTGATGGAATCGGTGACGCGTTTTGTGGAAGGCAAGCTGAAGCTGAAGGTGAACCGGGACAAAAGCGCGGTGGACCGGCCGTGGAAGAGGAAGTTTCTGGGGTTCAGTTTTCTGCCGGACCGGGAAGCGACCATCCGGTTGGCTCCAAAGACGGTGGAACGCTTCAAGGAACGGGTCAGGGCCATCACATCCAGGACCCGGCCTGTCACCATGGAGCAACGAATCCGGGAACTGAACCGGTACATCACGGGATGGGTCGGGTATTTCCGCATTGCGGCCGCAAAGTCGCACTGCGAAACTCTTGACCAGTGGATACGCCGGCGGCTGAGGATGTGCCTATGGAAGCAGTGGAAACGGATACGGACGCGCTACCGTGAACTGCGGGCGCTGGGGGTACCGGAACACTTCGTCCATATGATGGCAAACTCACGCCGGGGGCCATGGGAGATGTCCCGCAACCTGAACAACGCCCTTGACACCCGATATTTTCAGGCGCAAGGGCTGGTCAGCATGCTTGAATGTTACTTGGCATTTCGTTAACTCTTCGGAACCGCCTGGTGCGGACCCGCATGCCAGGTGGTGTGAGAGGACGGGGGCTAGCCGCCCCCTTCTACTCGATTTGGCGAAACATTGGACGGGTTTGGAAGGAAACGGTTGCTTGGGACACAAAAAAATAACCTCCCGCTAGCGCTCTTTCGCGACGGGAGGCTGGATTCAAGGCGCGGGAGGCGCCGTGGACGAGCGCACCGCCAGTTCCGGCTCCAGGATGACGCCGCTGCGGTCTTCCGGCCGCTCGATCAGGGCGACGAGCCTCGCGGCGATGGCTTCGGCCAGCGTTTCCGCCGGCACTCCCGCGGTCGTGACCGGGATGTCCAGCTCTTCGGCGAGGGGAATGTTGTCGTAGCTGACGACGGACAGGCGGCCCGGGACGGACAGACCCGCTTCCCTGGCGGCCCGGACGATACCCCGGGTGAGGTCGAAGCTGCCGCTGATGACGGCGGTGGGAGGCGCCCGCCGGGAGAGAATGGTCTGCATGGCGATGAAGCCGTCGTGGAAAGCCATCCCTTCCGTGTCCAGCACCGCGTCCTCCGGGCAGGGGAGGCCCAGCGCGGCCATTTCACGGCGGAAGGCGGCGATTTTTTCTTCCTGGAGCGGATCGTATTGGGCGGGACGGCCGACATACACCACGCGGCGGTGGCCAAGCTCAGCCAGATGGCGCACGGCCAGCCGGATGGCCTGTTTCCGGTTCACGTCCACCGTCGGAAAGGGCGTGCGGCCCATCGTGCCGTATACCAGGATCGGAATCCGTCCGTATCCCGCAAGCTCCCCGAGCGGCGGCCGTTCCCCGCGGTCGTCGAAGACGAGGATGGCGTCCACCTGGAACCGGCGGAACACGTCGACGGCGGAACGCGGCTCGTTGATGGAAAACACCGTGACATAGCCGAGGCGCTCCAGCTGCGCGTTGATGCGGGTGATGAGGTAGGAAAGGGCCGTCCGTTCCACCGAAGGCCAGACGACGCCGACCGCCCAGCTTTTCCGGGAGACGAGGCGGCGGGCGGCGAAGTTCGGCTGGTACCCCAGTTCCCGGGCGACGTCCAGAATGCGCCGTTTCGTTTCTTCCTTGACCAGCGGGCTGTCGCGCAGCGCCTTGGACACCGTTGAAAAGCTGACGCCGGCGCGCTCCGCGATATCCTTGATGGTCACCATGAAGCGTTCACCCACAAACGGCGGTAACAACGTTGTTAACCCCTATCTTAATATACTTTTTCGCGCGGGAAAAGCGTGGACACACGGACCGGGATCGGGTATGATGGGGAATGACAACGTTGTTATTTCCAGACCGGATTCTTGCAAAAAGAGAGGCGGGGCCATGCAAATGAACCTGTTTGATCTGACGGGCACGGTTTCGGTGGTGATCGGCGGCAACGGCGTGCTGGGCGGCGCCATGTCGGAGGCGCTGGCCCTGGCGGGCTCGAAGGTGGCCGTCGTCGGCCGCAACATGGAGAAGGCGGAAGCGGTGTGCGCCAGAATCGCCTCGAAGGGCGGCACGGCCGTTCCGATGGCGGCGGACGCCACGAAGCGGGAGGATCTGGAGCGGCTGTTGGAAAACGTGCTGCAGTGGGGCGGCCGTGTGGACACGCTGATCAACGCTTCTGGCGTCAACAGCAGCACGCCGTTTTTCGAGCTGACCATGGAAGAATGGGACCGGATCATGGACGTCAACCTGAAAAGCGTTGTCATGGCCTGCCAGATCTTCGGCAAGCGCATGATCGAGCAGGGCGAGGGCGGGTCCATCATCAACATTTCGTCGGTGTCGTCGGACCCGCCGCTGTCGAGGGTGTTTACCTATTCCGCGTCCAAGGCCGGCGTCAACAACGTGACGAAGTTCCTGGCCCGGGAGTTCGCGCCGCACAACGTGCGGGTCAACGCCATCATTCCCGGGTTTTTCCCGGCGGAGCAGAATCGCAAGATCCTCACCCCTGACCGGGTGGAAGCGATCATGCGCCACACGCCGATGGGGCGGTTCGGCGAGCCGGAGGAGCTGCAGGGCGTGGTGATCTGGCTAGCGTCGAAAAAGGCGTCGTCCTTCGTCACCGGGGCGCTCATCCGGGTGGACGGCGGATTCGGCGCGATGGCGATTTGATGACGATCTAAGGAAAGGACCGGACATCCATGACCCGAAAGGGCACCGTGGTGCTGGCCGTGGACATCGGCACGACCAGCACGAAAACGCTGGCGGCGGACGTGACGGGCCGCGTGCTGGCCGACCATTCCGTCGCCTATCCGATGCATTCGCCGGAGCCCGGCGCGGCGGAGCAGGACCCGGACGAAATCTGCGAAGCCGTGCTGGAGGGACTCGCCGCGGTCATGCGCCGCGCGGGCCTTCAGGGGAACGACGTGCTCTGCGTGTCGCTTAGTGCGGCCATGCACAGCCTGATCGCCCTGGACCGGGAGGGCCGGCCGCTCACCCGCAGCATCACGTGGGCCGACCAACGGGCCGCGGCCCAGGCAGAGCGCCTGAATGCGGACGGCAGCGGGCTTGCCGTCTACCTGCGGACGGGCACGCCGGTCCATGCCATGTCGCCGCTGGTGAAGCTCATTTGGCTGAGAGAGGAGCGGTCCGAAATCTGGCGTCGGGCGGCGAGATTTGCCGGCATCAAGGAATACGTCCTCTACCGGCTGTTCGGCCGGTGGGTGGTGGACCATTCGCTGGCCAGCGCCACCGGATGCTTCAACCTGGAGAAGCTGGCGTGGGACGAAGAGGCCTTGCGCCTGGCCGGCGTACGCGAGGAGCAGCTGCCAAGGCCCGTGCCGACGACGCACATTCTCACGGGACTTGCCGAAGAAGCGGCGCGGCGGACGGGCCTGGGGCGGGAGACGCCCTTCGTGGTCGGGGCGTCCGACGGCACGTTGGCCAATCTGGGCGTCGGGGCCCTTGCCCCGGGCATCCTGGCCGTGACCATCGGCACCAGCGGAGCGGTGCGCGCGGCGGTGGACCGGCCTTCCACGGATCCGCAGGGGCGCCTGTTCTGTTACGCCCTGACGGAGCGTAAGTGGATCGTGGGCGGCCCCACGAACAGCGGCGCCATCGCGGTGCGCTGGATGGCGGACCGGGTGCGTCCGGACCGCCCGATGGAGGAAGTGATCGCGTTGGCGACCACCGTGCCGCCGGGCGCGGACGGGCTTTTGTTTTTGCCGCAGCTGGCCGGGGAACGGGCGCCGTTCTGGAACCCGCTGGCCCAGGGCGTGCTGTTCGGGCTGACGCTCGCCCATGGCAGCGCCCACCTGATCCGCGCGGCGATGGAGGGCGTGCTGTTCCAGATCCGCGCCGTCGTTGCCGCCGTGGAGAAGATGACAGGAAAGGCCCGGGAAATCCGCGCCTCCGGCGGTTTCGCCAAGTCGCCGTTCTGGTGCCAGATGCTGGCGGACATGACCGGTACTCCCGTGCGGGTGCCGGATACGGTGGAAGGATCGGGCATGGGCGCGGTGTGGCTGGGCCTGCACGCCATTCGGACGCCGGATGAACCGCTTGCGGTCCCGGAACCGGCGGGAAGCACGCGATACGAACCCGACGCCGCCGTCCATGCCCGGTACACGGAGCTGATGCCGCTGTATCTGGAACTGTACGAAAGGCTGAAGGAGCCGATGCGCACCATGTGGGCATTTCGCCAGGCCGCCGCGGCGCCTGACGCCGATCGGACGTAATGCGGCAAGGAGGAAGAAGGATGGCGCAGGTACAACCAGGCGTGACATCCCAGGGAGCGGATTTCGGACCGGGTTCGGACCCGGGTGCCGGGCCGAACCCGTCCGCGGAAGCCGGGCCGAATCCGGCTGCGGGAAACGGTCCGGTTCCGGGCACGGGGACTGTTCCGAATCCGGCTCCGGGGGCCGGGAAGACGGCGGAAGAGAAGTACGCGGATCTGATCCGCATTTTGCGGGAGATGGAGTCGGTTCTTGTGGCTTTCTCCGGCGGCGTGGACAGCACCTTCCTCCTGGCGACCGCGCTGGAGGCGCTGGGTCCCGCCCGTGTGCTGGCGGTGACGGCGGATTCGGAAACCTATCCGTCGGAGGAACTGGAAGAGGCGAAAAAGCTCGCGGCGCTCCTGGGCGCGAAACACGAAGTGATCCGCACGAGCGAGCTGGACATTCCGGGGTACAGGGAAAACACGAGCAACCGCTGCTATTTCTGCAAGCGAAATCTGTTCGAACATTTGCGCCCACTGGCGGAAAGCGGAGGGTACCGGCACATTGTGTTCGGACTCATCGCCGACGACATGGGCGATTACCGTCCCGGGATCCGGGCGGCGAAGGAGCAGGGCGTGCGCGGACCGCTGCAGGAAGCGGGGTTGACCAAGGAGGAAATCCGCGCGCTGTCGAAAGCGCGGGGGCTGCCGACCTGGAACAAGCCTTCCTTCGCCTGCCTGTCGTCGCGCATCGCCTACGGGGAACCGATCACGATGGAAAAACTGGGCCGGATCGGCGAAGCGGAGCGGTATATCCGTTCCCTCGGCATCCGCCAGGTGCGGGTGCGCACCCACGGGGACATCGCCCGGATCGAGGTGGAGCCGCCGGACATGGAACGGATTGTCGCGAAGGCGGCCGAAATATCGGAACGGCTCAAAAGCCTCGGCTATCTGTACGTGTCGCTGGATCTTTCCGGGTACCGGAGCGGCAGCATGAACCGTGCGCTGAAGGCGGGGAGCGGGGCGGATGGACCGGTTTGAGGATCTGAGTTTCGTCAAGCTGGATGTGGACCGCGAAGAAAGGACCGGACATCCGGAAGTGGTGTTCGGTATCGGCAAAACGGCGGATCAGGTCGAGACGATTTTCCTGCGCCTGGCGCAGGTGCACGGCCGCGCCCTGGCCACGCGGGCGACGCCGGAGATGGCGGAACGGGTGCGGGCGCGCCTGCCGGAGGCGGTGTACGATCCGGTCTCCCGGCTCATCCGCTACGGGCGCGGCAAGCCGCTGCCGGGCCGCGTCGCGGTGGTCACCGGCGGCACGGCGGACATTCCGGTGGCGGAAGAGGCGGCCGGCACCGCCGAATGGATGGGGTGCGAGACGGAACGCATCTACGACGTGGGCGTGGCCGGCATCGACCGGCTGCTGGCGCACCGCGACCGCATCCGGGAAGCCTCGGTGGTGATCGCCGTGGCGGGGATGGAAGGCGCGCTGGCCAGCGTCGTGGGCGGGCTGGTCCGCCGGCCCGTCATCGCGGTGCCGACGTCGGCCGGGTACGGCGCGCATTTCCAGGGCGTGACCACCCTGCTCGCGATGATGAGTTCCTGCGCTCCCGGCGTTACCGTGGTCAACATTGACAACGGGTTCGGAGCGGGCTATCACGCGGCCATGATTTTGCAGCTGGCGGCGGAAATGGGGACGGCCAATTAAAATTTAAAAGGGAAGGTGATCCTTTTGCGTTATCAACCGGTGCATGCGTTTCTTGCCGGAGGGCGCGCGCCCGAAGGGGGAGAGGTTCGGGTCTACCCGCGTTCCCTGCATACGCACGGCGACACGCGGGTGCTGATGATCCGGGACGGCGGGGAGAAGAAGCTGGCCGCCGCCGGTTCCGGACCGCTGTACGATGATCTGGCGGGAGAAGTGAAGGACGGGCTCAAGCTGTGCGGACTTACCCGGGAGAACCGTCTGGTGCTGAACCAATATTTCCCGTTTACGGCGCCGCGGGCGTTCGGCAAGCGGACGGCGACCATCGGCCTGGGCGACCGCCTCGGCCGCGCGGGTCCCGGCCAGATCCGGGCGGTGCGGGGGCGTGACGTGAAACCGGTGCTGGCCCAGCAGAGCGTCCGCGAGCTGACGCTTACCGGCCGCACCTTTGCCGATATCCTGGATGCCGCGGCCTTTGCCGTATTCCAGGAAGGCTACACGGAAGGCTACGGGGCGGATGGCGACCATCTGAAAAAGGAAGAAGACATCCGCGCGGCGTTCAGCCTCGGCTTCACCATGCTGACCCTCGATTGCTCGGACATGATCGACAACGAAGCGGCCGTTGCGGACGAAGCGGAAGTGCGGCGCCGTTACGAAGCGCTTTCCGAATCGGTCAGACGCCGTTACGAGTCGGCCTATCTTGACCGGACCTTCCGGGTCGGGGAATACGAATTGCGCTTCGGCGAAAGCCGGCTCATGCGCGACGTGCTGGTGTATCACCGCGCGATCGAGTTCATGGTCTACATCTATGAACATTACATCCGCAATGCCGGCAGGAAGATCGACTTCGAGATTTCCATCGACGAGACGATGACGCCCACCACGCCGGAGTCGCATTTTCTCGTCGCCTCGGAACTGGCGGCCGCCGGAGCGGATCTGTTCAGCATGGCGCCCCGCTTCATCGGGGAGTTCCAAAAAGGCATCGATTACATCGGCGACCGGGATGAATTCGAACGGCAGCTGGCCGTGCACGCCGCCATCGCGGACCATTTCGGCTACAAGCTGAGCATCCATTCGGGCAGCGACAAGTTCAGCGTGTTTCCGGCCATCGGGCGGCACACCCGGGGAAGGTTCCACGTCAAAACCGCGGGGACGAACTGGCTGGAAGCGGTCCGCATCATCGCGCGCGTGAATCCCGCTTTGTACCGGAAGATGCACCGGTACGCCCTGGAACGGTTCGAAGATGCGAAAGCCTACTATCACATCAGCGCGGATCCCGCGAAAATCGCTCCGCTGGATGCGGTGCCGGACGACAGGCTTCCCGGCTACCTGGAGGACGACAACGCCCGGCAGGTGCTCCACATCGCCTACTGGCTGATCCTGCAGGGCAAGGACGACAAGGGAGCATATCTGCTCAGGGATGATTTCTTCCGCACACTGGACGCCCATGAAGAGGAGTACGCCCGGGCGCTGGAGGCGCACATCGGGCGGCATCTGGATCTTCTCGGCGTGCCGAAGGCGGGCGGGGGGACCGGAGGCTGACGGCGCAAAGAAACCGCAAGTGCGCATGGGCGAAGATGGCCGAAATTTCGCAAGGCGGTGTTGACGGGAAATGGACGCAAGCGAGGGGAATGCCGCTTCAACGGGAACACCGGCCGCTTCTCCCGCCGGGCTTGCCCGGCTTTCCGCGGAGAAACGGGGCGTCAGCGCGGCGCGCATCCTGAAATTTTTCCTGCCGCTGGGACTGTCTGCCAGTCTGGTCACGCTGTCCCATGTCATCATCAACGGGACGCTGGCGCGCGCCCCGCAGCCGGAACTGGTTATCGCCGGTTACGCCATCGCCCAGAGTATTTTTATGTTCACGGAACGCCCGGCGGTGCTGATCCGGCAGACGAGTTCGGCCCTGGTGCGGGACCGGACGTCGTTCCGCGCCCTGGGCCGATTGACTTTCGGACTGATCGCGCTGATCGTCCTCATCGGTTCGATCATCGCTTTTACACCCCTGGGGCCCGCACTCATCCGATGGGTGTTCGGCGCGGATGACCGGCTGGCCGCATCCGCGCTGAACGCCTATGGCGTCGTCGTGTTTGTCAGCGTGTTTTCGGCTCTCCGCTGCCTCTATCACGGTGTGCTCATCCGGGAACGCAACACGAAATGGCTGACGCTGGGCATGCTGATCCGGCTCGCCGTCATGTACGCCGCGTCCGTGATCATCCTGGAGACCGGTGTGCCCGTGAACGGCGCCGCGGGCGCGTTCATCTTCCTGATCGGGATGGCAACGGAAGCGGCCTTCGGTTATTTCGAGGGGAGGCTCTCGGTCCGCAAGCTTCCGGAACGCGATCCCGCTTCGACGGTGGCGAGGGTGCGGGACATTTTTCCGTTTTACCGGCCCCTTGTCCTGTCCTCGTTCATCGCGGTGTTGGTTGCCCCGGCGATCAACGTCGTGCTGGGCAAAACGGCGAACATGAACCTGGCGATCGCTTCCTACGCGGTGGCCTCCAGCGTCACGAATCTCATGCTCAGCTTTTTCAGCTATTCCCACCAGATGGCCCTGCAGTTTTTCCATCAGGATTCCCGGACCACCCTGCGGGTCATCGGGGCGATCAGCATCGTGCCGCCCGTCCTCGTGATAATCCTGGCTTTCACCCCGGCCGGCTACTGGGTGCTGCGGCTTGTGGTCGGCGCCGAGGGACAGCTGCTGGCGGAAAGCCTGGCGGTGCTCAAATTTTTCCTGCCGCATGCCGCGCTGTTTGCCTGGGTCGACTTTTGCCAGGGGCTGATGATGCTGCGCAACCAGACGAACATCCTCATCAAATCCCAGGGGGCCAACGTGCTGACGGTGATCGCGGCGCTGTCCGTCGCCATCGCCGCCGTACCCGAATGGAACGGCCGCATCGGTGCCTTGGCAATGTCCGCGGGTTACGCCGCGGAACTGACCGTGCTGCTTGCCGTGCTGCGCATCTTCCGCAAGCGGCGGCAGTTGACAACTCCATGAGCGGGGGGTTTTGGACATGAAAAGCTATGCCATTTGCGGAGTCAGCAACCGCGCCATCAGCATGTTCCTGAAGCCGATGGCCGGAGAGTTCCGCCGGTTCGCCCGGTTGGTCGCGCTGCTGGACAGCGACCCGCTCCGCCACAAAATCTGCAAATCGCTGCTTCCGGAACTGGCCGATGTGCCCGAATACGGGCCCGACGATTTTGACCGGATGGTCCGGGAAACGAAACCGGACGTCATCGTGGTGGCCGGCCGCGACGACACCCACGCGCGTTACATCATCGGGGCGCTGCAACACGATCTGGACGTGATTACCGAGAAACCGATGGCCACCACCGCGGAGGATTGCCGCAAAATCCTGGAGGCCGAAGCGGCCAACCGGGGGAAGGTCACCGTCACCTTCAACTACCGCTATAATCCGATCCACGCCAAAATCAAGGAACTCATCCTCGAGGGCAGGCTGGGCCGGATCGTGTCCGTCGATCTCAACTGGTACATCGACACCTACCACGGCGCCAGCTACTTCAAGCGCTGGAACCGGGTGCGCGCCTTTTCCGGCGGGCTGTCCATCCACAAAAGCTCCCACCATTTCGACCTGGTCAACTGGTGGATCGGCCAGAAGCCGGTGGAGGCGTTCGCGTACGGCAAGCTCAATTTCTACGGCCGGGACGGCGAGCTGAATCCCGCCAAGGTGGACGGCCGGTTCTGCGGCACCTGCGACGTGCGCGGCCAGTGCGCCTACTACCGGCGATGGAGTACCCGCACCGACGACATCATCGCCAAGGACGACCATATCGGCGCCCTGCCGACGGAGACGAGCAACGCCTATTCCGGCTACCGCCCGGACATGTGCATTTTCGATTCGCAAATCGACATCGAGGACACCTATGTCGCCGCGGTCCGGTACGACGGCGGCGCGATGCTCAGCTATTCGATCCTCTTTTCCGCTCCGTTCGAAGGCTATCGGCTGGCGATCAACGGCACGAGGGGGCGCCTGGAGACGCAGGAATTCCACAATCCGTCCCGCGTCCCGTTCCCGGTGCCGGAGCAGACCATCGATTATTTTCCGTTGTTCGGCTCCCGGGAAACCATCGGTGTCGTGCGCCGCGAGGGCGGCCACGGCGGCGGGGACCCCGCGCTGATCGAAGACCTGTTCCTCGGTCCCGATCCGCAGCGTCCGTACCGAATCCTGTCCGGCAGCGAGGACGGCGCTTACGCCGTCGCCACGGGCGAAGCGGTCTGGCGCTCCGCCAAGACCGGCCAGCCGGTGCGCATCGACCGTCTGCTCGGACTGGACCTTGAGGTGCAGGCGGCCGGAGCCGAACGGTGAGACGGCCGGAAGCGTCGGTCAGGCGGAGGCGATCGGGGCCGGGAAGACAGAAGCGCCGGCAAGGCGGAGGCGGCAGTGTGCAGGCAGCAGCGCGGGCAACATCCGCCGCCTCCGTCAAGGCTTGTGTTTCCCGGGGCGGTTCGGGTACTATCGGAATGGGCGCATTCCCCATGGAAAAAGACTTGCAAGGTACCGGTCCGGGACCGGGGGAGGCCATTGGATTCGAGAAGGATCGCGTTCTTTGATTCGGGCATCGGAGGGCTGTCCGTGCTGGCCGAGGCGCTCCGCCGCCTGCCGAACGAGAACTATCTCTATTACGCAGACACGCGCCACGTTCCGTACGGAAACAAAAGCCGCGAGGAAGTCCGCGGGCACGTGTTGGACGCGGCGGCGGAAATCATGCGCCATGACGTCAAAGCTTTGGTGATCGCCTGCAACACGGCCACCAGCGTCGCCATCCGGGATCTGCGGGCCATGTACGGCATCCCGATCATCGGCATGGAACCGGCCGTCAAGCCGGCCGTGGCCATGACCGGACCGGCGGGCAAACGGGTGCTGGTGCTGGCCACCCCTTTGACGCTGGGCCAGGGCAAATACGCCGAGCTGGTATCCCGTGTGGACGACGGCCACGTGGTGGATTCCCTTGCCTTGCCCGAACTCGTGGAAAAATGCGAACGGCTGGAATTCGACGGGGAAGGGGTGAGCGGGCTGCTGAGGGAGAAACTGGCCGGCGCGGACCTGAAGCGTTACGCCGCCGTGGTGCTCGGCTGCACGCATTTTCCCTTTTACAGGCCGGTGCTGGAGGGTCTGCTGCCGCCCCACATCCGGCTGCTCGACGGGGCGGAAGGCACGGTGCGACGCCTGGAGCAGGTGCTCAAGGAAAACGATCTTCTCCATCCCGGGGGAAGCGGTGAAGTGACGTTCCTGTCGTCGGGAGGGAACGCGGAAGACCTGCGCCGCATGGAACGGGCCTTCGCCTACATCCGCGGCGTCGCGGCGGGCGATTCATGTTTTGCGGCGCGGCACCATATGGATAAGAGGTGAGAGCGGCGCATCGCCGTCCGGCCGCCAAAACAAAAAAACGCCCCTAAAAGAGGGACAGCCCATGGTGCTGGAAGTCACCGCGATCACCGTCCGCCCGGAGGAATGCAACGCCTTCGAAAGCCGTTTCCGCCGCGCGTCCGGCATCCTCACCCGCGCGCCCGGCTATCTCAGGCACGAACTGCACAAGTGCGTCGAGACGGACGGAAAATATCTCATGCTCGTGCAGTGGCAATCCATCAGCCACCACTCGGCGGGCTTCCGCCGGTCGCCGGCTTACGCCCGGTGGCGCGAACAGCTCGAACCGCTGCTC
This sequence comes from Paenibacillaceae bacterium ZCTH02-B3, assembly GCA_002159065.1. GTDB lineage: Bacteria > Bacillota > Bacilli > Paenibacillales > Paenibacillaceae > ZCTH02-B3. Next base: position 12,092 of record LZRV01000050.1, read on the forward strand.
GACGCCGAGCCGCAAACCGAACACTACGTCTCCATCCGCGTCCGCTAGGGGCGCGGTTTTTCATCGGGATTCCGCGTGGCGCCGGATGATCGGGGGGATCTCCGCCAGGGAACGCACGGTCTCGAATACGCCGCGGGGCTTGATGTTGATGGGAACCACGTTGTAGGACCATTCCCCTTCGTGCTTCATGTACACGACGTGCAGGCCGCACGCCAGCGCCGGCAGTACGTCCGTGCGCACCGAGTTGCCGATCATCCAGGTGCGGGACGGATCGCAGGACACCGCGGCCAGGATCCCGCGCAAATCGGATTCGCTCTTGTGCCGGCGCACATACACGCGGTTTCCGAAATGGCGGCCGAGGTTCAGCTTCCGGATCTTCCGCCGCTGGAAACGGGCATCCCCGCCCGTGTAAAGGTGCAGGATGTGGCCCTGCGAGGACAGCGTCTCCAGCGTCTCCTCCACATGGGGGTAAGGTTCGATTTCCCGCTCGAAAACGGACATGCCGAGCCTCCAAATCTCCCGCTCCTCCTCCGGAGAGGGCCGCACGCCGGCGACGGCGCAAAAATGGCGGTACGTGTCCACGAGGGACTGCGGAAAATGGTCCGGCTTGAAGCCCAGCACCCGGATGCCGGCGATGTCGATCTCCGCCTGCTTCGCCAGGACGGCCTTGCGCGTCAGGGCAAGGTGGGGAAAAAGGAACACCATCCGCTCGGCGAATTCGTTCAGCACGGCCTGAAAGTATTTGTTGCAATGCACCAGGGTATCGTCCAGGTCGAAAAACAGATGTTGCTTCATGCGCCTGCTCCTTCCGGTCCGGTGCGGAAACGCGTTGCGCGAAACGCATCGAATTCCGCTCTCATTATGGAACAGAACGCGCGCTTGATGCAATCCGCAAGCGCCGGGGCCTGAACGTCTCAGGCGCCGTGGCGGGCGATCGATTCCTGCAGGCGCCGCCGGATGAACGAAATCCGCTGCCGCACGTAAAAATCGTAGCTGCCGCCCCTAAGGTCCCGGGGCTCCAGGCGGCTGCCCGTCGCGTTGTCCACGATTTCCAGCCTGCCGTCCGCGAAAAACTTGAACGTGAGGTCGCGCCCCGGATGCGCTCCCCGGGCCGGTTCAACATAGCGGAAACGTTCGCAGCCGTTCATGGCTTCCCACCCCGCTTTTCCGAACTGAAAGGGAACGAATGTTCCCATTTCGATTATAGCAAACATTTGTTCGGTTGGAAAGGGGGCGGCACATGAAATAAACTGAAATTGTCCAAATGCCGGCGAAATCCTGTCCATTCCTGGAGGAAGGTTTGCAGCCATGATCGAGATCGTTGGCCTGACCCGGCGCACCCACGACGGCAGGGTCCTCCTCGACGGCATCAGCGCGGAACTTGAGCCGGGCACCGTCGTCGCCCTCGCCGGCCCGAGCGGAAGCGGGAAATCCCTGCTGCTCAAATGCCTCGCGCTCAGGGAACCGTGGACCTCGGGGGAATACCGCTGGAACGGGGAAAACGTGCTGAAAGAGGGTTTTCTCAAACGGTGGAACATCCGCCGGCAGATCGCTTTGCTGGAGCAGAAGCCGGTGCTGCTCGAGCGGCGGACCGCGCTGAAAAACGTCCTCATCGGCGCGGTGGGGCAGACGCCCTGGTGGCGCCGCGTCACCGGCATGGTGCGCAACGACGATTACCTGGGCGCCATGGACGCGCTGGAACAGCTGGGTCTTTTGGACCGCGCCCACCACAAGGCGGAGAACCTGAGCGGCGGGGAACGCCAGCGGGGGGCCATCGCCCGGGCCGTGGTGCACGGCGCCCGTCTGCTGTTGGCCGACGAACCGGTGTCCGGCCTGGACCCGCACGCGGCGGAAGCCGTCCTGACGCGGCTGAGGCAAATGTGCAAGGACCGGCAGATCGCGGCCGTCATGGCCTTCTACCGGCTGGATTGGGCGGAACGGTACGCCGACGAAATCTGGGGGCTCAGGGACGGCAGGCTGGAGCTGCGCGTCCGGGGCCGCCGGCTGACGGGGGCGGAGAAGGCGCAGCTGTCCTGATGCGCCGCGAGCAAAACGGCGCGGAATCTACGGAGTCCTCCGCACCGGCCCGTCAACGTTCCGCTTCGGCTTGCGCCGCATGGCCTTGCGCGGATTTGCGCAACAGCGGCAACGCCATCAGCAGCGTGAACACGCCGGCCGCCGCGCCGTAGGCAAACAGGCGGGAAAACCCTTCGTAAGGCCCGGGCGCCCCGTTGAACAACGCGCCCATGACGGTGACGCCGATGGCCGTGCCGATGTTGCGGCAAAGCAGCTGCAGCGACGTCGAAACGCCTTTTTCGTGCGGGCCGGCCAGCATCTGGGAGCAAATGATGCCGACGGTGCTGATCAGCCCGAAAGCCAGGCCCAGGACAAGCATGACGGCGGCCACGGCCAGCGGACCCGTGCTTTCGCGCAGCAGGGTCAGCAGCGCGCCGCCCGCGGCCAGAATCGAGCTGCCCGCCACGAACAGGCGGGGATAGCCGTATTTCAGGATCCATTTGCCGGCAGGCACGGAGCAAAGCATCCATCCCGCCGTCATGCCGAGGAGCACGGCGCCGCTGGCGAACACGGAATAACCCTGATGCTGGAGAAACATCGGGACGTAACTGGACGCGCCAAAAAGCGCGACGTAAGTCAGAAAAGCGTTCAGGGAAATCCAGCGGATCGGGCGGTTCTTAAGCAGCGACATCGGAATGATGGGGGACGGGTGGCGCCGCTCGTACAGGAAAAAAAGCGCCAGAAGGACGAGTCCCGCGGCGGCGAGAGGCGCCCGGTACGGCACTTCGACGGTGACGAGCAGCACCAGCACGATCCCGGCGGCAAACAGCGCGGCCCCGACGCCGTCCACCCGGGAAGGCCTGGGACGGTAAGCTTCACGATACGCAAGCAGAAACAGAAGGGAAATGAGGCAGACGGGGATGTTCACCCAGAAAATCCACCGCCAGCCGATCGTTTCCAGAAACAGGCCGCCCAGGAACGGGGCGATCAGCCCGGCGATGCCCCACATGGCGTTGAACAGCGCCTGGATTTGTCCGCGTTTTTCGATGGTGAACAGGTCTCCCGCGATAATGGCGGGAAAGGGCAGGACAAGCCCGGCGCCGATCCCCTGGATGGCGCGGAAAAAGACCAGCTGCAGCATGGAACCGGCCCATCCGCAAAGGGCGGAGCCGGCAAGAAAGACGATAAGTCCGACGGCGAACACCCGCTTGCGGCCGAACAGGTCGGCCAGCCGGCCGGCGACGGGCGCCAGCACGGTGGAGAAAATCATGTAGGAAGCGAATGTCCAGGCATACCACTCATGGCCGCCCAAGGCGGCGGCGATGCGTGGCATGGTCGTGTTCAGGATGGTGGTGTCCATCGCCCCGACCAGCATGGCCAGCACGATGCTGGTCAGGATCGCGGCGCGTTGCAGGCGCGAGACCCGCGCAACGGAACCGGAGCCGCCGTCGGCGGCAAGCGTCGCCGCGTCCTGCCGGTGTTGCGTCATGGCGAATTTCATTCTCCTTTTTTCGGTGCCTGGCATGGGTACGCAAATTATTATCAATTTTTCCGGAAACGCCGGTCAAGTCCCGAGTCGGGCAAAACGGACAATAAATTTCCTGGATTGCCTCCGATTGCAAGAATCCGCCTTTCGACGCGTTCCGTCCCGTTTTTCCGCAACATCCCGAAGAAAATTTGCAATTCATCGAGAAGTTTATAATACTAATAGTATATAATGTAGGAGAAAAATTGATGTTTTAACATCGCATTGCATCCCGAAAGGAGCCTGCCCGCATCATGGCAACACTGCCCAGAACCAACGAATCCGGCTTTTTCGAAATCCGGCTCGAATCCATCGGGGGTCTTGGCGCGAACCTGGCCGGCAAGATGCTGGCGGAAGCCGGCGTCATGGGCGCCGGTCTCAACGGCGTCAGCTTCAGTTCCTACGGCTCCGAGAAAAAAGGTTCCCCCGTCAAGGCCCACATCCGGTTTTGCGATACCGACATGAACATCCGGGATACATCTCCCGTGGAAAGGCCCCATGTCATCGGCATTTTTCACGAAAACCTGGCCAAGACCGTCAATGTCGTCTCCGGCATGTACGAAGATACCATCGTCCTCGTCAACTCGAAAAAATCGCCTGAACAGCTGAAAGAGAAGCTGAAGCTCAAGGCGGGCACCATCGCCGTCGTCGACGCCACCGGCATCGCCCTGGAGGAGAACAACCGCGTCAACATGGCGATGCTGGGCGGACTGTTCAGGCTTTGCGATTTCCTTGATCCTGAATTCATGAAGGGGGTCATTCGCAAATCGCTGGAAAAAAAATACCCGCACGCCGTGCAGCCGGCCATCCGAACCTTTGAGCGCGGCTACAACGAGCTGCGGTTTGCGACCTTCGAGCTGCCGGAAGGGGAGTCCATGCCGCCCGTCACGCGCATGGACACGCCGATCCTCGGCTACGAGACGCAACCGATCGGCGGCACGATCATCAATCCCGGCAACAGCATCCTGAAGGATCTGAGCAGTTCCCGTTCCGGGCGGATGCCCCATTTCGACCCGGAAAAATGCATCCACTGCGCCAACTGCGACAACGTGTGTCCCGATTTCTGCTTCGTGTGGGAAGAGCAGCCGGACAAGAAGGGCCGCCCGCAAATGTTTTTGCAAGGCATTGACTATCAGTATTGCAAGGGCTGCCTGAAATGCGTGACGGCCTGCCCCACCGAGGCGCTCACCGCGGCACTGGAAGAGGAAGGATACGCCGAGGCGCATCGCGTGCCGCACCGGTTCCGTCTGGCGAACTGAAGCGGACCGGCCCATCCCGAAAAGGTAGGGCCGCAGTGCCGGCCGCTTCCGGACCATTTCACTCTGAAAGGATGATCAACATGGCGATCGACGTTCGCAGGGAGACACCTCCCGCAGGAAAAGTCGAGCAGCGTGTGGTATATGAGTCGGGCAACGAGATGGCCGCCTATGCCGCGCATCAGATCAACTACCACATCATGGGGTATTTCCCGATTTCACCGTCGACGGAAGTGGCGCAGTTTCTCGATTTGATGAAGGCCAACGGCCAGCATGACATCGTGCTGATCCCCGCCGACGGGGAGCACGGTTCGGCGGGCGTCTGCTACGGGGCGTCGGTGGCCGGCGGCCGCGTGTTCAACGCCACCAGCGCCAACGGCTACCTGTACATGCTCGAGCAGATGCCGGTCCAGTCGGGGACGCGCTTCCCGATGGTGATGAACCTCGTCTGCCGTTCCGTTTCCGGGCCGCTGGACATCCACGGCGACCACTCCGACCTCTATTTTGCGCTGAACACCGGCTGGCCGATCCTGCTCTGCCGCGATCCGCAGGCGGTATACGACATGAACATCATGGCCCTGAAGCTGGCGGAGCATCCCGACGTGCGGCTGCCCGTGCTGGTGGCCTACGACGGCTATTTCACCAGCCACCAGAAACGGCGCGTGATGACCTTCGCGCACCGCGAGGACGTGCTGAAATTCGTCGGCGAGCGTCCTCCGGAAGGTTTCCCGCACGTATTGGACCGCAACAACCCGATTACCGTCGGCCCGTACATGAACGAGCCGGATTTCATCAACAACCGGTACCAGCAATCGCAGGCCATGTACCGGGCGATGGACGTCTATGACCAGATCCGCCGCGAATACGCGGAGCTGACCGGCCGCGACTATCCGCCGGTGGACCTGTACCGGATGGAAGACGCGGAAGTGGCCGTGTTCCTGCTCAACTCCTCGGCGGAAATCGCCAAGGAGGTCGCAGACCGGCTGCGTGCCCGCGGCATCAAGGCCGGCGTCATTTCGCCCAACATCCTCCGCCCGTTCCCGGCGAAGCAGATCGCGGAAGCGTTGCGGAACGTCAAGGCGGTGACCGTCGGCGACCGCGCCGAGTCCTACGGCGGCCACGGCGGCAACATGACGCTGGAAGTCAAGGCGGCGCTGCAATCCGACGGCAACGCCCGCACCATGGTCATCAGCCGCATCTACGGCCTGGGCGGCAAGGATTTCTACATGGAAGACGGCTTCCAAATGTTCCAGTATGCCATTGACGCCGTCAAGAAAGGTTACGTGGAAAAGCCCTTCGACTACCACGGCCACACGCCGGGAGATCCGGACAAGGCGCCCAAGCGCGTGCTGGAGCCGCTGCGTTATGAAGACGTGAAGACCGGCCTCATCACCGTGACGCAGGATGAGGAAACGGGCAAAATCAACGTGAAGATCCCGCCCCTGCGGGCGCTTACCAAGAAACCGAAGCGCATTGCGCCCGGACACGGGGCCTGTCCGGGATGCGGCATCTTCTCCGGCCTGGAGCTGTTCTTCAAGGGCATCGAAGGGGATATTGTCGCCCTGTTCCAGACCGGCTGCGCCATGGTCGTCACCACGGGCTACCCGTATTCGGCGCACAAGGCGACCTACATCCACAACCTGTTCCAGAACGGGGCGGCGACGCTTTCCGGCGTGGTGGAAATGTTCCACGAGCGCAAGCGCCGGGGCGAGCTCGACCACCTCGGGCTCAAGGACGATTTCACCTTCGTGATGATCACCGGCGACGGCGGCATGGACATCGGCATGGGGCCGGCCATCGGCGCCGCGCTGCGCAACCATAAGATGATCATCCTGGAGTACGACAACGAAGGATACATGAACACCGGCGCCCAGCTGTCGTACTCGACGCCCATCGGCCACCGCACGTCGACGTCCAACGTCGGCAAGTACCAGGGCGGCAAGCTGTTCCATCACAAGGACACGCCGCAAATCATGGCGGCGACGAACATTCCGTACGTGTTCACCGGCAGCGAAGCGTTCCCGCAGGATCTGGTCCGCAAGGCCGCGAAGGCGCAATGGTACGCGCAAAACGTCGGCCTCGTGTACGGCAAGATCCTGATCACCTGCCCGCTCAACTGGCTGTCCGAAGAGCGGGACGGCACGAAAATCCTCGAGATGGCGGTCAATTCCTGCTTCTTCCCGCTGTACGAGGTGGAACGCGGGGTCACGACGATCACGTACGATCCCGAAGAAAAAGGCAAGCGGGTACCGGTGTCCGAATGGCTCAAGATGATGGGCAAGACGCGGCATCTGACCCGTCCGGAATACGCCGAGACCCTTCAGGCGTTCGAAGAGGAAGTCGAGCGGCGCTGGAAGGTGCTGAAGGCCAAACACGAACATCCCTATCTGTAACGGGGAAGCTGTGACGGGGAAGGATCGCCATGCCGTATGCGCTGAGACGGAACGCGAGCGGCGAGCTCCTCGCCGACCGCCAGATCAACATTCACGGATTGGAATATTTCGGCGTCGTGCTCTGGCCCGCGCGCCCGGACGAGGCGGAATGCCGTCAGGCGCTGGAAAAGGCCGGCGCCGGCGATCCGGCGGAATGGACGCCTTGCGAGCTGACGGAGCATGAGGCGAAAATGGCCAACGTGAAGCTGCGGAACGATCCGTCGAGGCGCGTTTTTCTGCGGGGCGGAGTGCTGGAAGCGGAGAAATGAATCCGAAGCGGAATGCCCCTGGGGCCTCACAGCCCCGGGGGTTTCGCTTGCGCCGCTGCAGGCGGCCGGCTTCCCGCCGTATCCAGCACGTCGGTCACGCGCTGCAGCCGCAGCCGCTCGTTCGGCGCCAGGTCCTGCCGGAAATAGCCGAACAGATATACGGCGTCGAGAAACGACAGTCCCGGATAGCAAACCACGGGCTGGGAAACATACGGGTTGTCGATCAATACCTGCCATTCGCCGTCCCGCGCGGAGGGAGGGATGGCGGAGAGCGCCTCGTTCTTCGCGGCGCAGATTCCTTCCAGTTCCGTCCAGACCTTCTCCCAGGCGGGGCTGAAACGCACGGGATCCGGGAACAGTTCCCGGGCCCGCCGAATCAGGGCGGCCATGGCCGCCGCTTCTTCGTCGGTGTAGCTTTTGATCGCTTCGCGGAAATCCGACACAAACGCAAAAAACGCGGAATATCCCGCCCGTTCCATCCCTTCCCGGAACGCGCGCAATTCCGCGTCGCCGCCCAGCTCGCGGAAACGGCGAAAGGACAAGTCCGTCGCCAACGGGTTTCGCTCCTTTCCAAAGCATCATTTATTATAACGCAAACGCCGGCATCATGTCCGTCATTTTATGATATAATGGGAAGCAATGCTTGAATCCGTTCGACAGGCAGGAGGGAGATGGGACGGATGACCCGTCGCTTCATCATCGAGGCTGTCATGATCGCCATATACGGCCAGCTCTTGCATCCGAAACGGCCGGTGCAATATTGCATCCCCTACTCCACGATCCTGGAGTTGTACGATATGAAAGACAGTCCGGAACCGGTCATGCCGGAGCCGGAAGACGACCGCCACGTCAAGGAAAAGATCGGGGAAATGATCGAGTTCTTCGAAAATCCGTTCAACAAGAAGAAACTGGAACGGTCGCTCATGGCTCCCTGGCGCGAAAGCCCGCCCCTGCCCGTGAGCGACACGGTGAGCCTGGTGGTCGTGAACGCCACGGAAAACATGCAATACGGCGAGGCTTTCGACCCCATCGAAACGGAGCTCATTCTGACCTCCCTGCGCCTGCAGAGCCCGATCCTGACCGACCAGGTCGAGTTCCAGGACCGGGTGGTGCAGCACGAGGTGCCCGTCCAGGTGTTCGACATCGATGATTTCGAGTTCGCGGTGGAGGAAGGGGCCGGTTCGTCGGACCAATACCGCGTCTGAAAGAACAAAACAGGCTTTGCCGGACCGGCCGTCGGGCCGGTTTGTTTTTGCCGCGTCCATGCGTGCTTGACCGTCCGGGGTTTGATTTTTTCACGGCTCCGCATGCGACCCGGGGGAAGATGGAAATAATGGGAGGATGTCCGGACCCATTCTTCTCCAAGGGAGGAATCAGCATGCGCAACCTTCTGTTTGCCTGCGGCATCGCCGCGGCGCTCATCCTGAATCCCGCCTGGCCGGCGGCGGCGGAATCGCCCCACGGACACGATTCCCACGAGGCACAGGCCGGCGATGCGTCCGGCGCGCCGAAGAAAGCCGGCGAACGGGCGGATTCCCGGGATTCCGGAACGAAGAAAGAACGCCCCCGCCCGGCGGGAGGCGTCGTCTTCAGCTCCGAAGTGCTCGGGCTGCTCGGCATGGACAGGGCCGAACTCAAGAAGAGGCTGGCGGACGGCAAAACGCTGGCGCAGATCGCCGATGAGCGCGGCGTGTCGCGGGATGCCCTGAAGAAGGCCCTCACGGACGCGTTCAACCGCCGGATGGAGGAGAGGAAGGAAAGGTTCGCGGCCCATCTGGACCTTCTGCTCGACACCCGTTGGCCCGCCCGTCCCCACCACACGAAAGACGGGGAAAAGAAGCAACTCCTTCTGCCGTTTTTCGGCGCGGGGCGCTTCGGGACCGACACCGGCACGGCCGAATGGCTTCCCGGCTCGCTTTACGGCTGACGCGGCGCCGCGGCCTCAATCCGCGCGGACATCTTCGACTGACAATTCGGCCGCGTCCGCCGTCCGGCAGCCGGACAAACCAAAACCGCCGGCCCGCGAGAGACCGGCGGCATGCGTCGCCATCGGGTTGACAGGGGACGAGAGTCCCCGTTCTTTTTTTTTGCGGCGGGCTGCGGATCGTGATATGCTTGTACGCGGAACGCGGTTGCATCAGCGGAAAAATGCGGGGGAGGAAACGCCATTGGCCGGGACGCTGCGCAAGGGACGGTTCGCGCCGACGCCGTCGGGACGCATGCATCTGGGCAACGCCCTGTCGGCCCTGCTCGCGTGGCTGCAGATGCGTTCCTGCGGCGGGCGGATCGCGCTGCGCCTGGAGGATCTGGACCGGGCGCGCTGCAAGCCGGAATACGCCCCTTTGCTGCTGGAAGACATGGCCTGGCTGGGGCTGGATTGGGACGAAGGACCGGATGTCGGCGGACCCGCCGGACCCTATCGGCAAAGCGAGCGGCTGGAGCTGTACGAACGGGCGCTCCGCAGGCTCGAAGCGCAAAATCTCCTTTATCCCTGCTATTGCAGCCGGGCGGATTTGCGGACGGCGGCCAGCGCCCCGCACGGCCTGGCCTCGGAGGGCCCGGCGTATCCGGGCACGTGCCGGATGCTGACGCCCAAACAGCGGGCGCTGAAGGAAGCGTCCGGCAAAACGCCGTCGCTGCGCTTCCGCATGCCGGACCGCACGGTGCGTTTCCGGGACGGCGTCATGGGTCCCCGGGAATTTCCGCCGCCGGCGGGCGGCGACTTCATCGTGAGACGCGCGGACGGCATCATCGCCTACCAGCTCGCCGTGGTGGTCGACGACATCGCCATGGGGATCACCGACGTGTTCCGCGGCCGCGACCTTCTGGACTCCACCCCGCGGCAGATCGCCCTTTACGCGGCCCTCGGCAGCCCGCCGCCGGCCTTCGCCCACGGCCCGCTGCTGATCGGCCCCGACGGCGCCCGCCTGTCCAAGCGGCACGGCGCGGTCAGCCTGGCGGAGCTTAAGGAACGGGGCGTCAGGGCGGAGGAGATCACGGGTTTTCTCGCCTGGCACGCGGGTCTCATGGATCGCCCCGAACCGGTGAAACCGCGGGATCTCGTGCCGCATTTTCGCATGGACCGGGTGCCCCGTTCGGACATCGTCCTTTCGCCTGAGGATCTGGAGCGCCTGACCGAAGGCGCCTGGCGGGGAAACAGGCGGAGGATTTGAAATTAGAAAAACGGGGCGGACAATGTCCGTCACCCGTCCCGTTCGACACCGCGATCGATGGCCTCCGCCATCGTCCGGTCCGTCAGGTGCGCGTAAACTTGCGTCGTCTCGGGCGAGGCGTGGCCGAGCTGTTCCTGCGTCTTGTACAGGTCGTTGCGCATGTAATAATCGGTGGCGAAGGAATGCCGCAATTTGTGGATCGAGAGGTTCGGCTTGCCGAACCTCTTGGCGTATTTGACCACCATTTCCTGGATGGCGCGCTTCGTCATGCGCGAGCCTTCCGTCCTGCCGTTGGCGAGGGCGAGGAACAGCGCCTTTTCTTTTTTGCCCGGACGGTATCGCGTCTCCCGTTCGCGTAGATACAGTTCCAGGTCCGGGACGGCGTCCTTGCGGAAATAGACCGGCGTCTTGAAGGTTTCGTCGTTTTTCCCCTTGCGAAATACGAATACGATTCGCCGCTTCAGGTCGAGGTCGTCCACATTCAGGTTGACCACCTCGGACACCCGCAGACCCGAATGCAGCACGAGGCTGACGATGGAGGCGTCGCGGGCGCGGTTCTGCTCGTAGGCCGCCAGCGCCTGCGGGTTGTCCGCCACTTCCGCGGCGTAGCCGCTGCGGACGAATTCGATGAATTCCGAAATTTCCTCTTCCTGCAGAAGTTTTCCTTCCAGCTTCGCCGCCGAGTCCTTCGGCCGGTGCACCCGCTTGATGGGAATCTTGGCCATGACGTTGCGTTTGAGCAGCGGGTTCAGGTTCTCATCCTCGGCGATCTGGCTCAGGTAATGGAAAAGCGAGCGCAGCGACGACAGCTTGCGGGAAATCGTCACCCGCGCGTTGGCGCGGCCGCCCTGGTCGGCGAGAAACAGCCGGTAGGTGTCGATGTCGTCCACGCGCAGCTTTTCCAGATCTTCCAGCGGGATGTCGGTCATTTTTTGCGCCTGGGTCAACCCTTCCGCCATCAGCCACGAGAAGAACGTCTCGTAATCCCGCACGTATTCGAGCAGGGTGGAAGGCGACAGGTCCGGCAATTTGTAATGGATAAAGAGATCCACGTACCAGGGCATGTCCGGGAGCTTTTTTTCCAGTTCGGCACGGTCTTTCGCCTTCAGGACGTTCACGCGCGATGGCACCTCCGCCGTCGACTTCGCCTTGCCGGCCGGCAAGGCCCGTGGCCATGGAACGGAAAGGAACCGTTCTGTTATTATAGTGACAAGAACGCGGCGGGAAATCAATCGGGAACCGGCGCCCGGCGTGCGCGGCAACCCGTCCCGGGTTTTCGGAAGGCCCGGCCGGCGCGAATCCATGATGGCGGCATGGCTGGACCGCCGGGCCCGAAGACCGGCCGGAGACAAAGATGAAACCAAAGGAACGATCATGGAATACGCAAACACGGTGCGGGGCATATTCGTGAGGCGGCTCAACCGTTTCGCGGCGGAAGTCGAACTGGAAGGCCAAACGGAACTGGTCCATGTCAAAAATACCGGCAGGCTGAAGGAGCTGCTCGTGCCGGGAGCGGAAGTCGTGCTGGAGACCGCAGGCCGCGCGGACCGAAAAACGAGGCATTCCCTGATCGCCGTCCGCAAGAACGGCGCTTTCGTCAATGTCGATTCGCAGGCGCCATCCGTCGTGGCGGAAGAAGCGCTGCGGGCGGGAAAGGTGAAGGAAATCGGGAACGTGCGGACCCTCCGGCGCGAAGCGGTTTTCCGTAACTCCCGCTTCGATTTTTATTACGAGACCGGCGAACGGAAAGGGTTCATCGAGGTCAAAGGGGTGACCCTCGCCCGGGACGGCGTCGCCCTGTTTCCCGACGCGCCCACCGCGCGGGGGACGAAACACGTGCTGGAGCTGGCGGAAGCCGTGGAACGGGGATACGAAGGGGCGGTGCTGTTCCTCGTGCAAATGAAGGGATGCCGGCGTTTTGCTCCCCATGCGGAAATGGACCGGGGCTTCGCGGAAGCGCTGAAGCGGGCGGCCCGGCGCGGCGTCCGGCTGCTGGCGTACGATTCGGAAGTGACCGCATCGACGATCGTTCTCGGCGAACCGCTTGAGGTGGCGATCCAGTGACCAGGGCGGTTCTTTTATTTTTGGGCCATCATGAAACAATAAAACAAACGTTTGAATGTTCCGATCGGTTATGCTATTTTAACATTAAAATAACCATTTGAATGTCTGGGGGATTCCGATGTCCAAAACCGTTCAGGATATCTGCGAAATATACTGCTACGACGAGAAAAAGGTGAACCGGGTGCGGGAACGGCTGTCCGACATGGACACGCGGGCCATGGTGAGAATCGTCAAGGCCCTGGCGGACGACACCCGGATGAAAATCGCGCTGGCCCTGTGCGGGGAAGACGAGCTGTGCGTGTGCGACGTCGCCAATATCATCGGCACGACCGTGGCCAACGCGTCGCACCATCTGCGGCTTCTCCATCATATGGGGCTGGCGAAGTACCGCAAGGAAGGCAAGCTGGTGTTCTACTCGCTGGACGACGAACACGTGCGGCAGCTGGTGCTGCTGGCGCTGGAACACGGGAAGGAAGGAAAGACCCATGTCTGACGAAGCCGCAGCCAAAACCGTATATCGTGTACAAGGATTCTCCTGCGCGAATTGCGCGGCGAAATTCGAACAGAACGTCAAAGCCCTTCCCGGCGTCCGGGACGCCAGGGTGAACTTCGGCGCTTCAAAAATAACGGTGTACGGGAAAGCCAGCATCGAGGAACTGGAGCAGGCCGGGGCGTTTGAAGGGCTCAAAGTGTTTCCGGAAAAAGAGCCGCGGGCGCTGGAGCGGCAGGCGCTGTGGAAACGGAAAACCACCGTGACCGCGGCGCTGTCGGCCGTCTTTCTCGCGACCGGCTGGATCTTGGGGGAAGGGCATCCGTACGCGGCGGCCGCCTTTGCCCTGTCCATAGCCATCGGCGGATACGTGCTGTTCGTCAAGGGCATCAGAAGCCTCATCCGCCTGAACTTCAACATGAACACCCTGATGACCGTCGCCATCCTGGGCGCGGCGGCCATCGGCGAATGGGGCGAAGGAGCGGCGGTCGTGTTCCTGTTCGCGGTCAGCGAGACGCTGGAA